>PWWM01000012.1 GCA_003561495.1 Gammaproteobacteria bacterium | reverse complement strand
CTGGGACGGTCACGGGGCGTTGGGGGATCTCGTTTTCCAGCCGCCCTGTGTCTGATCTCGGACTGCCCATCTGGAATCGACCGCCCTGGACCACGATCATCTCCGGACATTGATCACAGTCCCGGAATGGGTCTCCAATCTGTAATCCCGGCCATCGCTGTCTGGACTCGAGTGCTTCCAGGATGGATTCGCTGGCCTGGCCGGTTGAAAACCAGGACACACATCATTTCACCCCCCTCGAAAACTCCGCGCCCACTTCCGATTCCGGCTCGTTATCCTCCAGCTCGCCTCCTCAGCCCGAATTTGGCCCCGTCAGCAGCCCGTGCTGGCCCCGAATCGGCAAAATCCCGAATCTCACGCATGCCAACACCCGTCAGTGCCGGTTTAGGTCAGGTCCAGGTAGAGATTGACTCTCAGGTGGGTCGTTCGCGCAGGATTTTTTTCGCCACTTCGCTGGCCACGCCTTTCATCCAGGTCTGGCCCAGGGCTTCGGCCTTGGCCATCAGCGCTTCCGCCGAGCCGATGGCTCGGTAGTACACGCTCTCGGTGCCCTGCACCTGTCGGACCCATTGCTTCGGGTGGCTGGCGATCTGCCAGATATCGGCCGGTGCGGCGCGCTTGCCTTCGGTCAGCGGCTTGAGTTTGCCGCGCTTGTCCGAACGAGGTTGCTCCCCGGTCCATTGCACCAGCTCGATATAGCTTGTCTCGGACATGTCCAGTAAGGCATCGGCATCCAGGCCAGCTACCGGCTTGAGCGGTCGGTCCAGGATGGAACGGCCGGGTTGGATGTTCTTGATCTGTCCCTCACGCTCGCGCAGCCGGCGCTGGATGGTGGTGTGGTCGGATTCGGCCAGGGTGTCGCAGATGGCTGCGCGTGCCGGGTTGAGATCCACGTAGGCCATTCAGGACAGCACTGCATGTTCTTCCAGCAGAGCCTGGCATTTGAAACGGCTTTCCCAGAATTTCCCTTTACATCCATCTTCACGGTTGACGCGCCGAGCGATCGGCTCATTGAGCGCCTTCATGAACCAGCTCAGGCTTCCCAGGCGCGCTCGCAGCTCGGCCAGCCGCTCGGGGTTGCCGGTGATGGCCAGCGCCATGCGCTCGGCTGCCTCGGGGCTGTCATCGTGCTTGAGTCGCCCTGGAAAAGCAGTCAACCAGCGGCTGGCCACTTCTTCATCGGAAAGTTCTTGCACAGCGGCGGGATCAACGTACAGCACAATGTGGAAATGGTTGCTCATCACCGAGTAGGCGTACACCGAAACAGAAAAACACTCGGCCAGTTCCAGAATACGTGCCTCGATCCACGCATAACGGCATTCCGCACTCGCTTCTTCCGCGAGTCGCGGAAACCGCAACTGCTCCATTGCCTATGCTGGCGGCGGTGCTCGTAGCTCTGCCCGGTCAGCTTGTCCCAGCCGCACAAAAAGGCGCGACGGACACATCGGGAGACGACATGGAAATAGCCGGGCTCGCCTTCAGCAACGATGTGGCTGCGGGGATAGGTCATGTGCCCATTCTGGCCTGCGTCTCACGCCTTGTTCATCAGAAATCGCCTCGATCTGGTCCAGGAAATTTCTGATTAGCCCCTGTGCTTTTATTCTGTTCTTGTCCTGCTACGATACTCTTGTTGACGGATTCGGCAATATTGCGCGCAGCGAGGTCTCAGAATCATGGGCAGAGTCACTTCGATCCGAATTCACAACGATCCGGACATCATGGGCAGCAACTCCGTTGTTCGCGGATTGACGGAGCAACTGCGCACGCTGAAGTGAGTGAAGGATTCTACATTGAATGCGACTAAAGAGAGCTATGGTCACCCGTTTAAAGCTCATGGACGAAAATGGAAGCATTGGACGAGATTTTAGAAGCAATCAAGTCGAACAGTGAATTGGCAATTGTCTATCACGGTGGCAGTAGGCCGGGAAGCGAACGGAGAGTTACTCCAATTTCATTAGAAGGTCCTGGCCTTCGTGCGCGCTGTCACATCACAGGTCAGGCAAAGCTTTTCAGCCTGAACAAAATCCAAATTGGTGACTCCAAAGTTTGCATACCTGCTTCCCTTGATGACGCACCAGCGGCACCGACTTTCGCCAATCTTGAGGAAGTGTTCAATTATTACCGTGATACTCTGGAAGGTCTTGGCTGGCATATTAGAACGGACTTTAGTGAGGATTATGCTTGTATCTCGCTTCATGGTAAATTCAAGAATGGCAACATCAAGAAGGAACCGGACCTAAATTTCGCCTACAAGAGGTTAGTGGAAGAGTCATACTTTGACGGAGATGATTGGGTAATGCCTGAACCACCAAGAGAAAGCACTAGGCCGTTCGGTGTATATGGCAAGTTCACTAAGGGCGGGCCATACGGAAAAATTGAAAGGGCGATGGCCGTTTTTGTGAAAGAGGCTGTTGAAAACGCGCCCGATTACTGAATTCTGAGCGATAACCCAGCATCGACAAAATCAGGACATGCAAAAAGACCGGACATTATTAGACCCGCCTCGGCAATCAACAAAACCGGAGACTATTGAGCGGCCAAGAAAACGCGGACCGAGGGTGCTTGAACTACAGCCACGTTTCCGGTCTAATCGGGCAAGGCATTCAGACAATTTTTATATCATGACCACTTTTAAACGCATAACCCGCGACGCGGCCATCATGGGTGGAAAGCCCTGCATTCGGGGCACCCGGGTCACCGTGGGCATGATCGTCGGTATGCTCGCCAGTGGCCACGAGATCGCAACACTGCTGGCTGATTATCCATACCTGTGCCGCGAAGACATTCTGGAGGCCCTGCGCTATGCCGCCTGGCTGAGCGAGGGACGCGAACTCGAACTGGCTGGGTGAAACTCCTTGTTGACATGAATCTCAGCCCCAGGTGGGTCGAGGTTCTTTCTCAGGCTGGCATCGAAGCCCTTCACTGGTCCGAGGTCGGCGCCACCGATGCGCAGGATGTCGACATCATGCATTATGCTCATGAAAATGGCTTGTGCGTCTTTACTCACGATCTCGATTTCAGTGCTATCCTGGCCGCCAGCGGCGCAATCAGGCCGAGTGTGATCCAGGTTCGCAGTGACGACGTCGCGCCAGAAGCCCTGTGCAAAATGCTTTTGGCCGCGATCAACCAACACGGGCAAGCACTGGAGCAAGGCGCACTCCTGACCATCGAACCGGCCCGCGCACGGGTGAGAATCCTGCCACTGGAGTAAAATCCGCCGTGACAAAAAAACCAGTACATCACTTGACCTGCCTCGACAACCCCGCGTCCACTTCCGATCCCGGCTCGTTATCCTCCAGCCCGCCTCCTCAGTCCGATTTCGGCTCCGTCAGCAGCCCGCGCTGGACCCGAATCGCCAGAATCCAGGATTCCGCCCACGCCAACACCCGGCAGTGCCGGTTCAGATCAGTCCTGGATTGAGGTTGACAGTCAGGTGGGTCGTTCGCGCAGTATTTTCCTGGTTACTTCGCCGGCCACGCTCTTCATTCACATCTGGCCAAGTTCTTCGGCATGATCGTCGGTCAAGGCGAGCTCCCCTTGATCGACGAGCCCCCATCAGCGCTTCGGCCGAGCCGATGGCTCGGTAGTACACGCTCTCGGTG
>PWWM01000222.1 GCA_003561495.1 Gammaproteobacteria bacterium | reverse complement strand
CCCCACAAATACTTGTGGAGTTGGACCTGGAGTTTAACCGGCGCCCCGGCCGCCACGATCCACTCGGCCAGGTCTCTCGGGTGGAGTTCGTTCCAGACGGGGGAGAGGAGTACGGTCCAGCGGTCGAGTTGGCGGGTGCGGACTTGTTCGATGGCCCAGTCGAAGTCGGTGCGGTCAGCCAGGACGAACTTGATCTGGTCGTGGGGCTGGAGGTGGTCGAGGATGTCCCACAGGTTGCGCTCGGCTTCGCCGGAGCCCGGGGCCTTGAAGTCGACGACCTTGATGACGCGTGGATCGACCGAATCGACGGCGATGGCGCCGCTGGTCTCCAGCGAGACGATGTAGCCGGCATCGCACAATCGTTTCAGGAACGGAATGCAGCGCTTCTGGGCCAGCGGCTCGCCGCCGGTCACGCAGACATGTCGCACCCCGGAGGATTCGATCTCGGCCAGGATCTCGTCGAAGGTTTTCCACTGTCCGCCATGAAATGAATACGGCGTATCGCACCAGCGACAGCGTAGCGGGCAGCCGGTCAGGCGCACGAACACCGTGGGCCAGCCGCTCAGCTCGGACTCACCCTGGATGGAAGTGAAGATCTCGGTGACTTTCAGGCGAGTCTCGACCGAGGCGGTTGCTGAAGATGATTGCCGGTCAGACATTTCAGCCATGATTCAAGAGATGCTTGAGGAGCCAGAGGCCGGTTCAACTGAACCCTGAAACCTGAACCTTGACTTTAGTAATGCCCCGCCAGCCGCATGTCGCGCAGTCTACTTTCGGCCAGGCGAGAAAGGGTGGTGTCGGGAAACTCGGCACGCACTTGCTCAAGCGCGGCACGGGCCTCGTTCCACTGGCGCAGCTCGTAGTGACTGAAGCCGATCTTGAGCAGGGCATCGCCTTGCTTGTTGCTGTCGGGATAACGATTAAGCAACTGGTTGAAAAAGCGCAGCGCCGTGTCGAAATCCCGGGTCACATAATAGGACTCGGCCAACCAGTACATCGCATTGGGTGAATAGGACGAGTTCGGGTACTGGTCGATGAAATCCGAGAATCCTTCGGCGGCATCGGCATAGCGGGTTTCGCGCAGGGCGCGGAAAGCCCGGTCATAGAGCGCCTGCTCTTCTTCGGTCGGGGTGCCCAGGTCACGCGGACCGGAATCGACCGGAGCCGGAAGGGTGGCGATCTCGGGGCGGGTTTCGATTGGCGCCCGAACCTCGGGCACATCCTCGGCGCGCGGCAGCTCGGCCGGCGGCGGCGAGATCGGCTGGACCTGTTCGACCAGAGCTTCGGTCTCATCGGTCGGATCACGCTCGATGGCGCCGGGTGAGCGTCCCAACTGCTGCAGACGCTGATCCAGATCCAGGTACTGGTCGCGTTGACGACGGCGCAGGTTCTCGATTTCACGCTGTTGAGCCTCGACCAGGCCGCGCAACTCGCGAACTTCCTCAAGCAGCTCCTGGACCTGGTAGACCAGCATGGTCGAGTCCTGGGCCTTGACCGACATCGGGGTGGCGGCCAGCAAGCCGGCCGCCACCATCGAACACAGCACATGTCTCTGAATCGACATCATCAGCGAGCCGTGTAGACGATCTCCGTGCGGCGGTTGCGCTGCCAGCAATCTTCATTGCTGGCGCGGCAGACCGGTCGCTCCTCGCCGTAGCTGACCACCTCGATCTGGCGCGAAGACACGCCATGGGCGCCCAGCAATTCCTGAACGGAATTACCGCGACGCTCGCCCAGACCCAGGTTGTACTCGCGCGAACCGCGCTCGTCAGTGTGACCTTCCAGAATCACGCGGGCGCTGGAGTTGGCCTGCAGGTAAGCGGCATGCGCCTCAATGATCGGACGGAACTCGGCACGAACATTGGAACGATCGAATTCAAAGTAGATGACCCGCTGGTTGAGCAGGCTGTCGGGGTTGTCGAGATTGCGCACATCGGTGAAGTCACGCGGATCGAGACGATCGGTCTCGACCGGACGTTCACGTTCCGGCGGCGGGGTCGGCTCCGGCGGAGCGGGCTCCGGAGTCACTTCCCTTGCACAGGCAGCGACCAGCGCAGCCAGAAGAACAAGGGCCATAAAACGCATTGCAGTTTTCATTATTCCTCCCGATCGAGTCAGGTTATCCAAGTTGTAGGGGGCAAATTCATCGGATGATGGGCGACCAGGCCGGCTCCCGAACATCGCCTTCACTTGTTACGAGTCGTTGCCGAATCCGGCCATCGGCGGACACTGCAGCCAGCACGCCACGACCATCATGGCGGGCAGCGTAGAGAATCATGCTGCCATTCGGGGCAAAACTGGGCGACTCATCCAGCCGGCCGTCAGATAATACACGCAAACGTTCCGTTTCGCGATCATGGATTGCGATTCGAAAGTCATTATCGCCATCGCTGTGGACCACCGCCAGGTAACGGTCATTGTCGGCCATGGATGGCCGGGAATTGTAGCGGCCCTCGAACGTGATGCGCGTCACGTTCTCTCCACTGGCATCCATGCGATAGACCTGCGGCCGACCGGCCCGGTCCGAGGTGAAATAAATGTAGCGACCATCGGGCGAAAACGCCGGCTCGGTGTTGATCGACCAGTGGTGGGTCAACTGGCGCGGCTGACGTCGGCCCTCGGCATCGATCAGCCAGATATCCGGGCTTCCTCCGCGCGACAGGGCGACAGCCAGTTGCTCGCCATCGGGCGACCAAGCCGGCGCGCCATTGATGCCGCGCGCCTCGCTGATTACGCGATTCTGGCCGGTGTAAAGATCCTGGATGATGATATTGGAACGCCCGGTGGCAAACGACACGTAGGCCAGCCTGGAGCCATCCGGTGACCAGGCCGGTGACAGGATGGGCTGGGTATTGCGCACCACGGCCTGCGGATTGAATCCATCGGCATCGGCCACTACCAGTTCAAAATACTCGTTCTCCTCACCCAGTTCATGGACCACCACGTAGGCAATGCGCGTCGCGAAGGCTCCCGGTGTACCGATCAATGCCTCGTAGACGGCATCCGAGACCCGGTGGGCGCCAAAGCGCAGATCGCCCGGTGAAACAGCCAGGGCCTGCGACAGCAGGATGCGCCCGGTGTGAACATCGAGCAGGTGGTATTCGATCTCGTGCCCCCAGCCGTCCGGTCCATCGCTGACCCGACCAATGACCAGATGATCGACACGCAGCATGCGCCAGGTGCCGAAGCGCACTTCGGGCGGACGGGTCGGACGGTCAATCATCTGGTCGGCGTCCATGGGATCGAACAAGCCGGAACGGCGCAGGTTGGCACTGATGATCTCGTTGACCCCGACTTCCGGCGCCGGGGTTTGCGAATCCCAGGCGAACGGCGCCACGGCGATCGGCATGGCCCCTTCCACGCCGTCGACAATTTCAATGCGCAACTGCGCGCCGGCCAGGGCCGGCCAAAGCAGCACCAGCGCCATGATGGCGAAAAACCTAGCCGTCAAACCTGAAGTCAAAGTCAATTTCTCTGGCAAAAACACTCTCATATCCTCGATAGGGTAGTTCTCCGACCCGCATGACCGCCGCGGTGATCGAACGGCGGGTGGCCTGGTCGGCATTGCAAGGTCGGACAATTTCCGCGGCGATTATTTCCCCACCGGGAATCTGCACCACCCGAACCCGGCACAGAACGCCGGGCTGGGTGGTCGGCGGTCGGTTCCAGTTGCGCCGGACCAGTTCGCGAATGGTTTCAATGTATTCCTCGCGCAGGGTGGCCCGACGCGCCTCGGCATCGGCTTGTTCACGCGCCAGGCGCAGGCGTTCGGCTTCCTGGGCGGCCTGGCGCTCGGCTTCCTCGGCGGCGCGCCGTTCGGCCAGTTCGGCCAGGCGACGCTCTTCTTCCTCGCGCTGTCGGCGCGCTTCCTCGCGACGCTCGCGCAATTCGGCCAGCTCGCGCAGTCGTTCCTCCTCCTGGCGGCGTCGTTCTTCCTCGGCCCGTTGCTGCTCCTCCCGGCGCTGGCGCAACTCGGCCTCGCGGCGTTCACGCTCGGCGGCCTCGGCGCGCTGTTGCTCGAGTTCCCTTTCACGCCGTTCGCGCTCTTGCTGGCGGCGTTGCTCTTCTTGCCGACGCTGTTCTTCCTCGCGACGTTGTTCTTCCTGCCGGCGCTGTTCCTCCTCGCGCTGACGTTCCAGTTCAGCCTGGCGTTCACGTTCACGCTCGACTTCACGCTGGCGTTCCTGCTCGGCCTCCTGCTCGGCACGCTGCCGCTCGACCATCGGCGCCATGTCGACCAGGGTGACCCGCACCGGTGGCGCTTCCCGCTCGAACGGCTGCCAGTTCCAGCTTCCGGCAATCAGGATCAGCAGAAAGCCCAGATGCACGGCCATGGCCAGGCCAAAGGCCACTGCCTGATCCTTGAGGGTCTGCTTGCGCTCAGCCGAAATCATGTGTTTATCGACAGCGACTCGAAGAGGATGGCTCAGCCATCATCGTCCGGGTCGCCGACCAGTCCCACCGACGGCACGCCGGCGCGCTGCAGGTAGACCATGGCGGCATAAATGTGCTGGTAGGCGGCATCACGGTCGCCACCGACCAGCACTTGCAGATCGGGGTTGCGCTGGGCGATGGCGGCGATGGTGGTGACCAGGGTTTCGCCATCGATCAATTCGGGACGATCACCGGTATCGAGGTAAAAGTCGCCGGTGCGCGTGACCGTAACCATCAAGGGATCGCCCATCTCGCTCATCGGCTCGGCCTGGCCGGTGGGCAAATCGATTTCCACACCCAGGTTCATCAACGGTGCGGTAATCATGAAGATCACCAGCAGCACCAGCATCACGTCGATGTAGGGCACGACGTTGATCTCCGACATGCGCCGGCGTCGGCGCCGGACGTATTCCTCGGCCATGATCAGCTCTTCTCCGCCAGCCGCCGGGCCTGGCGATGCAGGATGGCGGCGAACTCTTCCTTGAAGTTGTCAAAGCGCATTTCCAGCCGATCGACCTGGGTGGAAAACTTGTTGAAGGCAATCACCGCCGGAATGGCGGCAAACAATCCCATGGCGGTAGCGATCAGGGCCTCGGAAATGCCTGGAGCCACCATGGCGATGGTGGCCTGGTGAGCACCGGCCAGACCACGAAAGGAATTCATGATGCCCCAGACCGTGCCAAACAGGCCGACATACGGACTGACCGAACCGACCGTGGCCAGGTAGCTCAGGTGGGTTTCCAGGCGCTCCATTTCACGGGTCAGGGCCACACGCATGGCCCGCTGGGCCCCGTTGGTCAGCGTGTCGGGATGCAGGTGGCGTTCCTCACGCAGACGCGCAAATTCCCGAAAGCCGGCCTCGAAGATGGCCTCGATACCCTCGCGCCCGGCGCGATTGCCGGCCACTTTGTCATAGAGGTTGTTGAGATCTGCGCCGGACCAGAAACGCTCCTCGAATTCGCGGGCACTCTTTTCGACCCGATTGAGGATCTGGCGACGCCGGAAGATCACCATCCAGGAGGTGATCGAGGCCAGCACCAGCAACAGCATGACGCCCTGCACCAGCAGGCTGGCGTCCATGATCAGTTCCCAGACTTGCAGTTCGGTTGAATTCATTGACCCTGTTCCTGTTGAAAATTCTTGATGGCCTGGACCAGTTCGGCCGGCGCCCGGGCAGGACGAAAATCATCGGCTTTCAGACAGACCGCGCGGACCTGGGCCGTGGCCAGCAGTTGGCCATCGCCGACCCTGTGCATGGTCTGAGCGAAGTGCACGGATGCCGCACGGAGTGCTTCGACGGCAACCGAGACTTCGAGTTCATCTTCCAGGCGTGCCGGCGAGACAAAATGCGTGTCCATGCGGCTGACCGCAAACAGGCGATTGACGCGGTTGCGCAATTCGACCTGGGGAAAGCCCAGGTTCAGCAGCCAGTCGGAGCGGGCACGCTCGAAAAAATGCAGGTAGCGGGCGTGGTAGACCACCCCACCGGCGTCGGTATCTTCCCAGTAGACACGGTAGCGCATTGATTTCTTCCGTTGGATGAAGCTTGGTTGAAATATTCAGGGATCTTTTTCGGCGCCGGAAAACAGATCACCGACTCCGCTGGAATCCGGTGGCTGCAAGCCGAAGTGGCGCCAGGTGCGGGCAGTCGCCATGCGGCCACGCGCGGTGCGCAGCAGATAGCCTTCCTGGATCAGGAACGGCTCGATCACATCCTCGATGGTGCCACGTTCTTCCGACAGCGAAGCAGCCAGGCTTTCCACCCCGACCGGCCCGCCGCTGAAATGCTCGATCAGCACTTTCAGAAGCCGCCGGTCCATGGTATCGAAACCGCGCTTGTCGACCTGCATCATTTCCAGGGCCTGGCCGGCGACCTCGGCATCGATGCGGCCATCGGCGCGCACCTGGGCAAAATCGCGCACCCGCCTGAGCAGGCGGTTGGCAATGCGCGGCGTACCACGCGAGCGACGGGCGATTTCGATGGCGCCGGCCGAATCCGCCTCGATCTCGAGAATGCCGGCCGAGCGGGTGATGATGCGGCCCAATTCCTCGGGAGTGTAAAACTCCAGGCGTTCGACGATCCCGAAGCGGTCACGCAACGGCGAAGTCAGCAGCCCGGCCCGGGTGGTCGCCCCGACCAGGGTAAAGCGCGGCAGGTCAAGCTGGATGGAGCGCGCCGCCGGCCCCTCGCCGATGATGATGTCGATGCGATAGTCCTCCATGGCCGGATACAGGACTTCCTCGACCACGGGACTCAGGCGATGAATCTCGTCGATGAACAGCACATCGCCCGGTTCCAGGTTGGTCAGCATCGCGGCCAGGTCGCCGGCGCGCTCGAGCACCGGGCCGGAGGTCTGGCGCAGATTGGTGCCCATCTCGGCCGCGATCACATTGGCCAGGGTGGTCTTGCCCAGCCCCGGCGGGCCGAAAATCAGCACGTGATCCAGGGCCTCATGGCGGGCCCGGGCCGACTCCAGGTAGATCGACAGGCGTTCCTTCATGGTCGCCTGGCCGACATATTCGCTCAACCGGGACGGGCGCAGGCTTTCCTCGATGCGCACTTCCTCGGGACCGGTTTCGGAACTGATCAGGCGGGACTCATCCATGGCCTAGCCCTGCATCTTCTGCTTGAGGGCGGCCCGAATCAGCGCCTCGGAGGGCTGATCCTGGTCAGCCACGGCGCGCACCATCTTCAGCGCCTCGGCCGATGAATAGCCCAGCGCGGTCAAAGCGGCACGCGCCTCGGCGGCCGCATTGGCCGACCCGGCCACATCCACGCCCTGCCCGCTGTCAGGCAATTTGCCACGCATTTCCAGGATCAAACGCTCGGCGGTCTTCTTGCCGATACCGGGCAGTCGGGTCAGGGCGCCGGCGTCGCCGGCCTCGACCATCAGGGCGAAATCATCGCTGCTGACCCCGGACAGAATGGCCAGGGCCAGGCGCGGACCGATGCCGGAAATCTTGAGCAGCTCATCGAACAACTGCCGGTCGGCCTCGACCAGAAACCCGTACAGCGTCTGGGAGTCCTCGCGGACCACCAGGCGGGTCAGGATGGTGACTGCCTGGCCGGTCTGCGGCAGACGATCAAAGACATTCAGCGGCGCCTCGACCTGGTAGCCCACGCCACCCACATCGATGGTCACCAGCGGCGGCTGGCGAGCCAGTAACGTACCTTCCAGGCGAACAATCATCGAAGCACCACCCCGGCCGGCAAGCGCGCATTGGTGCGCGCGGTGTTGTGGTGGCACAGCGCCACGGCCAGCGCGTCGGCGGCATCCGGGCCCATGTCCTGATCGGTCTTGAGCAATACCCGGGTCATGTGCTGGACCTGCTCCTTGGCGGCGCCACCGCGTCCGACGATGGCCTGCTTGATGGCGCGCGGAGCATATTCGTGCACTTCCAGGCCGGCGGCCACGGCCGCGCAGATTGCCGCACCGCGCGCCTGTCCGAGCTTGATTGCAGCCTGGGCATTGCGGCTCATGAAAACGGTTTCCACGGCGACCACCTCGGGCTGGTAGGCCTGGATGATGTCGGCAAGCTTCTGGAAAATCATGCCGAGCCGCTCCGGCATGGGCCCGCCACCCAGGCGAAGCCCCTCGGCATGGACCAGGCGTTCGTTGTCGATAATGCCGACACCGGTGATGCGCGAGCCCGGATCCAGACCGAGGATTCTCATGAGCGCCGGGACTCGGGACCCGGGACTCGGGACTCAATCCTCATAAGCTTCCGACGGAATATCCGCATTCGACCAGACATCCTGGGTGTCATCGAGATCCTCCAGCATATCGAGAAACTTCAGCAGTTTCTGGCCGGTTTCCACATCCACGGCGACCAGGTTTTCAGCGCGCTGGGTAATTTCGGCCTCCTCGGGCGCCAGCCCAGCCTGCCTGAATCCGTCGCGCACGGCTTCGAAGTCTTCCGGGGTAGTCAACACCTCGATACTGCCGTCATCATCGCTGACGATGTCTTCTGCACCGACTTCCAGGCCGATTTCCATGACCTTGTCCTCGTCGGTGCCCGGCGCAAAGGTGATCACGCCACGCTTTTCGAACATGTAGGCCACCGACCCGTCAGTGCCCAGGTTTCCACCATGCTTGGTGAAGGCATGGCGAACCGCAGCCACGGTGCGGTTGCGGTTGTCGGTGACACAATCCACCATGACCGCCACCCCGCCGGGTGCGTAGCCTTCGTAGCGGATTTCCTCGTAGCTGGCCCCTTCGAGCTCGCCGGTGGCTTTCTTGATGGCGCGCTCGATATTGTCCTTGGGAACGTTGGCGGCATTGGCCTTGTCCATGGCCAGGCGCAGGCGCGGATTGGCGTCGGGATCACCGCCACCCTCGCGGGCCGCGACCGTGATCTCACGAATCAGACGGGTGAAAATCTTGCCACGCTTGGCATCCTGGGCCTTTTTTCTGTGCTGGATATTGGCCCATTTGCTATGACCGGCCATGGTGAGGTGTGCCTCCGGAAGTTAATTGGGTGATTTTAACTGATGGGGAGACGTTCGTTCAGCGCACACTTATATTCACGCGTTACAATGACTGGAAAATTCACCGTCGGAATGAAAGCCATGCGTAAAGGTCTCTTCGCCCTGCTACTGCTGTTCGCCGGTCACGCCCATTCGACCGGGGAAATCAATGTCCTGACCGACCTGATGTCGCCTTTCCCGCCAGGCTGTATTGCCGTGGCCCTGCCCGAGGGTCCCGGTGATTCCGATCTGCTGATTGATGCAGATGTCCTGGCGCCCAGCGTGGGTTCGACTTCGCTGGATTCCGTGGTGCGTATCGAAGCCTGGCGGGTCGGCTGCCATGACGAAGACTATTCCATCGTGATGGTGCGCCTGCAAACCCTGAGTCGACCCGAAGATTCCTTTGTGCTGGTTCCGCAGGTGTGGGCCGATGCGGGTATGGTGAGCGATGACCTGCCCTATCACGCCGGTCAGTTGATCCGTCACCCGGCCGTGGGCGAGGTCAGTGCAGCCGGTGATGGCGCCATCAGCGACAACGGCACCACCTTCATGCTCGGGGTCGACCCGATTTCCATCGATGGGGTCACCGATTTTCTGCCCGAGGATTACAACGAGATTTTCACCCTGGAATTCTACTGGGGCGATTTCGCCCCGGATATAGCACCCAATGGCGAAGTCTTTTTCGTCGATGCCTACATCCCCGCATTTGATCCACCGCAGACCAACACCCAGTTACTGCATGGGCGCATGTCCGGTGGTTATGGCTTCGATGGCATTCCCAATACCGGCATGCACCTGTCGGTCGGTGAGCGCGCCGATGACACCAACTTCATTTCCATCATCTTCTTCACCTACCTCGACGGCATGCCGTTCTGGCTGATCGGCAATGCGCCGAATCTTCCCGAAATGGCTCCCGGTGCGATCGAGGTGGACATGTTCCTGGTGACCGGGGGTGAATTCATCGGCCTGGGTCCGGATACGTTCACGGGAGCTGACATTGATGCCGAAGTCGTCGGGTCCGTGTTCGTCGACCCGCTCGATTGCAACAACCTGCTGGTCGGCCATGATTTCGACGGGCTGGGACTGGACAGCGGTGTGCTGGAGGCCTTCCGTCAGATCAATCTTGCCGGTTACACCTGCAATCCGTGGATTGTGATTGACTGATCGGGTTTAGTCGGTTTGGTTGGTTTGGAGCGTCAAGTCGCGTAGGTCGGGGCTACGTCCCCGACGGTCGATAGTCAGGAAACCAACGAACCTTCGACCCGTATCAGCGGCTTGTCCAGGATCAAACAATGAACCATCCGGTGGGGGTGGATTCAATGTCGTCCTACAAGTGCCGGGGTCAGAACCCAAGCGGAATTCCCAAAGTGAAGAACCCGACCAGTAAAGCGGTCCATACGATCATGAAGACGATCGAGTACGGCAGCATGATCAGCAGCATGTCGCCGAAACCCAGATCCGGTCGGTACTTGCGCATGAAGGCCAGGATCACGCCGGCGTAAGTCATCATGGGAGTGATGATGTTGGTGGCCGAATCGGCGACCCGGAAGGCGGCGGCGACCAGGTCCGGGGTCATGGCCGGGTTGACCATGTAAAGCATGGGGATGAAGATCGGCCCAAGCAGCATCCATTTCGAAGTCAGGCCACCGATGAAGATGTTGATCACCGCGGTGGTCAGGATGAAGCCGATCAGCAACAGCACGGGAAAGCGCTCCAGGCCGAGAAACAGCAGAAATTCCGCGCCCAGGTAGGTGATGTACGAACCCAGTCCGCTGTAGCTGAGAAAACCCAGAAAGTTGTAGCAGAAAAAGGTCAGCACCAGCACATAGCCCAGGGTGTTCATCTGGGCGACCATGGCCTTGACGATATCGAGCACCTTCCTGAAGCTGCCCGATGCATAGCCGAAGAACACGCCGGTAACGACAAAAAAGAGCGAGATCAGCAGGATGATGTTGTCTGAGTACGGCAACACCCGGTTGCCGTATTCGTCGGTATAGGCAGCCAGGGGGCCAATCACCAGGCCGGCGATGATCAAAAGCGCCACGATCGTGCCCAGGATGGTGAACTTCAGCCCGCGGCGCTCTGCTGGATTGACCTCGAACTGGCCCGGCTCGATGTCGTCGGGAACCTCGAACGACTGATTTTCCAGCCGGGGCTCGACAAAGCGGCGCGTCACCCAGTAGCCGGTCAGGGTGAGCACGAACGTCGAGGTCAGAATGAACCAGTAATTCATGGTTGCCGGTCTGAGCGGGTCACCATCGGCGGTCGTGAAGGGAATCCCCTGGGATTCGGCAAATACCTGGGCATTCATGCCGATGATGACGTCAATCGGCCCGGGAATCAGATTGGCGCTGAAGCCGGCCGATACCCCGGCAAAAGCCGCGGCCATGCCGATCAGCGGATTGCGCCCCAGGCCGGCATACAACAGACCGGCCAGCGGAATCAGCACCAGGTAGCCGGCATCAGTGGCCATCGAGCTCATGATGCCGATGAATACCAGCAGCAACGGCAGCAGCTTTTGCGGAATCCACGCGCCGGCACGCTTGATCAATGCCCCGAACAGACCGGAATGCTCGGCAATGCCAATGGCCAGCATGACGACCAGGATCACGCCGAGGACGCCACCACCAAAGCCCAGCCAGTTGGCCAGCAAGGCGTTGTCAAAGATCCAGCGCACATGCTCGGCCTGGTACATCGGCAGGATTTCGTAGCTGATCGCTTCGCCATCGGCACCGATGGTTTCGAAACGATGACCGCCCAGAAAGACGGTCGCCAGGAAGGCAATCGGGTAGAACGCCATGAAGATGATGACCGGATCGGGGATCTTTCGTCCGGCGCGTTCGACGAAGCGACTGAAGGATTGTCCGAAGTTCTGCAGGCTTTGCATGGAATGCCCAAAGGCGTGCGAAACGAAGCCGGGCAGTATACCTGTGGGAATCTTTGGTCGCGACCGGCGTCAAACCCGACAGTATCTCCGACTCTTTTCACCATGCTCCGTTACCTGTTCTTCGCACTGGTCGCCTGCTGCATGGCGGCCACGACTTGGCCGGCCCTGGCCGACCCGGAGTTGCGTGAGCAGCTGCGCCATCGCGTGGAAACCCTGCAGGAACCGGGACAACCGGTCTCCGGCGGGCAGGCCCTGCTGGCCAAGGACCTGCTGCAACGCGTCTACGAAGCGCGTGACTGGGAGCCGATCTGGTTCGATGATCAGGCCCGGCCGGAGGCTCTGATTGAACAGCTTGATGATGCTTTTACACTGGCTGAACGCCATGGCCTGGTCCCGGATCATTACCATTTCCGAACCCTGGGCCGGATGCGTGACCAGATTGCCTCGAAATCCGCTGGCGACACGGATCATCGGATTCTGGTCGATATGGAACTGCTGGCCAGTGATGGCCTGATGGCGCTGGGACATGATCTGCTTCATGGACGGGTCGACCCGGAAACCATCGATCCGGGCTGGAACATCCAGCGCGAAGTGCCCGATCTGATCGAGCGTCTGGGCGAAGAACGCGGCGATGCAGCCATCGACCTGGTAGCGATCCTGGATGGTCTGGCGCCACAATATCCCCAGTACCGTGCCCTGATCGGGCGTCTCGCCCTGCAACGCGAGCTGGCGGTCAATGACGCCTGGCCGGCGATCAGCTCGGGCGCCCTGATCCGTCCGGGCGACTCCGATCCGCGAGTCCCCGAAATTCGCCGTCGACTCCAGTTTCTCGGCGACCTGGTGATCGATGAGTCAGATAAACCACACGATTGGCAAGACAATTACGATGACGCGCTCGAGGCCGGCGTGCGCGCCTTCCAGCGTCGTCACGGCCTGGACATCGACGGCGTGGTGGGTCCACGCACACTGGCCCAGCTCAACACCTCCCCCGAGCAACGCATCGAGCAACTGCGCGCCAACATCGAGCGCTGGCGCTGGTTGCCGCGCAATCTGGGCGATGAATACATTCTGGTCAACATCGCCGGGTTCGAAATGCATGTGCACAGCAACGGCGAAACCATCATGACCCAGCGCGTGGTGGTCGGCACGCCCTACCGACGCACACCGGTATTTACCGGACGGATGACCTATCTGGTTCTCAATCCTTCCTGGGAAGTCCCGCATCTTTTGACGGTTCGAGATCAGTTGCCGCGCATTCGCGCCGACCAGGACTACCTGGAGCGCATGGGATTTACCGTGCTTGAGGGCTGGGGTGAGGAAGAACGGCGCATCGACCCGGCCGACATTGACTGGGATGCCTTGTCGACCCGGCACTTTCCCTATCGCCTGCGTCAGGCGCCGGGGCCGGAAAATGCGCTGGGTCAGGTCAAGTTCATGTTTCCCAACCACCACAACGTCTACCTGCATGACACCCCGGCACGAGGGCTGTTCAAGCATGAAGAACGCGCTTTCAGCTCCGGCTGTATTCGCATCGAGCATCCTGATCGATTGACCGTGTGGTTGCTGAGCGAACGGGCCGACATTCTTGGCTCCGAGCGCATCCAGGCGATTCTCGACAGTGGCCGCGAAACCACGGTACGACTCGACCGTCCACTACCGGTCCACCTGCTTT
>PWWM01000201.1 GCA_003561495.1 Gammaproteobacteria bacterium | reverse complement strand
TGGCGGGGCAGACTCTTTTGTCGCAGGCGGCCTGGACAATCAGTCGCAAGCCTTTGGTGCGATCGTTGCCGGTGGCCAGGACAACCTGGCCGGAGGACAGTTCAGTTTCGCAAGCGGTCAAAAGTCAATAGCGTCAGGAAACAACAGCTTTATCGGCGGCGGAGAAAATAACCTGGCCGATGCCGTAGATAGTGTCGTGCTGGGCGGGCGCGAAAATGAAGCAAGAGCGGAGGAGAGTTTCGTTGGTGGTGGGCGCTTCAACGAGGCCTCCAATGAGGCCAGTGCCGTCCTTGCCGGCGCAGCCAACACGGCATCAGGGCCATACAGTACCATACTGGGCGGGGTCTTGAACGAGGCTGCCGGTCAGTACAGCGTAGCGGCAGGACGACGCGCCAAAGCCGTTGACGATGGCTCCTTCGTCTGGGCCGACGGCCAATCATCCGATTTTTCGACTACCGGGCAAAATCAGTTTCTGATCAGAGCTGCCGGAGGTGTCGGGATTGGCACCACCACTCCTTCCGGTGCGCTCGAGGTTGTCGGTGGTGACACTATCATCGGCGGCTGGTCTCAGGAGGAACGGTTAGGAGTAGGCACCGACAGCCCCTGGAATACTCTCCACGTAGTCTCAAACGAGGAAGAGAATCCACTCCGGGTAATGGTCGGCAATAACAATCCCGGCAGCACCTCCATTCGGGCTTATGCACACCAGGGTGTGGCCATAGGCAATAGCTGGTCTAGCGATGATGTACCCGAAAGAGGTTTGCGTGTGCATGGCGTTTCTATTTTTGATTCAGTGACTTTCTTTGGTAATGTCGCGATCTTCGACTCAACTACATTCTTTGACTCGCCAAGCTTTTGGACAGACCTGAATACCAGTACGAATACTCCCGATGGTATTATTTTGCAAAACACCAATGACCAAATTTGGGCAATTCATACTTCTTCCCAATGGCTTCGTTTTAACACATCTGAGGCGGGTGAAGATAGTCAGAATGTTTCATGGGTCAATCTGAGCGGTGAGTGGAACAGCAATTCAGACGAACGCTTAAAGACAGATATTCACGTTGCTGATCCGGCCCTGCAGAAAGTGAAAGAATTGAGCGTTGTCAACTACAGATTCGAAGGTAATAATGCCGACTCAGATCTCAAGATTGGCCTTATTGCGCAAGATGTCGCACCGGTTTTTCCCGAGCTTGTCAGCAGAGAAAAAGACAACGGCTATTGGGGAATCAATTATGCCGGTTTTTCTGTGGTAGCGATTAAAGCCATCCAGGAGCAACAAGCCCTAATCGACCATCAGAACGAAACGCTAGAGACGCTTCGCCTTGAACAGTCACAACAAACCAAAAAATTCGAAATGCAGATAGAGCGGAATGCGGCACTGGAAGCACGCTTGGCCAAGCTCGAGCAAGAGATCCAGCACAACACCAAACTGGAAGACCGGCTTGCCAAACTGGAAGCGCTGCTGCTCGAGGACCGCCAGGTCGCAGGGGCGCCACAACATTAACCCGTCAGGTATCCTATGAATTGAATTGCAAAATGCACAAGGAGGCCCCATGTGCCGCTGGCTGGCCTATTCCGGGCCCGGGATTTTCCTGGAAGACCTGATCATCAAGCCGTCGCGCTCGTTGCTGGTGCAGAGCCGGTTTGCGCGCGAGAATTTTGTCGAGAACATGCCGGGAATGCCCGATGGCGCGTTCCCCACCAATGGGGATGGGTTCGGGGTGGCCTGGTACGGGGAGCGGGAACGGCCGGGGCTTTACCGCGACCTGCGCCCTGCCTGGAGTGACAAGAACCTGGTCAACCTGGCCGAGCAGATCCAGTCGGGGCTGTTTCTGGCGCATCTGCGCGCGGCCTATCACGGCATTGTGCAGCGCAGTAACTCCCACCCCTTCAGGCACGGCTGCTGGACTTTTCAGCATAATGGCGAGATTTCCGGGTTCCAGAAGATCAAGCGAACCCTGCAGTTCGCCGTGGCTGAGGAATTGTTTCCGTGCATCGAGGGCACCACGGACTCGGAAACCGCGTTTTACCTGGCCCTGACCTTTGATCTTGACAACAATCCGAAGCAGGCCATGGAGCATATGGTCGGATTCGTCGAGGCCGAGATGAACAAGGCCGGTATTCGTGAACCCTTTCGCCTGACCTGCGCGTTCAGCGATGGCAAGCGCCTGTTCGCCATCCGACACTCGACCGACAACAAGCCGAAGACCCTGTATTACAACCGCGGCCACGCCGGACTGGACGATGTCATCAATGAAGCCGTGGAGACCCCGCGTGAAGGCACCATCCTGCTGTCGGAACCCATCGACGACTGCCCGGACTGGATTGAGGTGCCGCCAGCCAGCTTCGTGACCGTGACCGAGCGCCAGGTGGGCGTCGAGCCCTTCAGACCGTCCTTGCCATGAATCACACAGTAGCAGTTATGATGGCCGAAGAAATCGATGGAGAATGCCGTTGAAATTGTTGAGCCGTCTTGTTCTTCTGGCTGCAGTGATCGCCTTGCTGATGCTGCTGGTCGCAGGTCCGGGCACACGCCTGGAATTCTGGGATTTCCGCTTCGGCTTCACGCTGATGCGCTGGGCGTTGTATGTCGGGGTGGGCGCGGCAGGGTTGGGCCTGATCCTGCTGCTCATTCCGCGCACTCGATCGGGCAATGTGTTGCCGCTAGTTGCAGCCATGGTCATCGGCCTGGGCACGGCTACAGTGCCTTGGTTGCTGGTGCAGCAGGCCCAGTCCGTGCCGCGTATTCATGACATCACCACCGACACGCACAACCCTCCGGAATTCATCGCCGTGGCGCCGCTCCGAGCGGACGCGCCCAATCCGATTGAATACGAAGGCGAAGAAATCGCCCGCCAGCAGCGCGAGGCCTATCCCGACATCGTGCCGCTGGAGACCGATGTCTACCCGGCCATTGTCTTTGATCGGGCGCTGGAAACAGCCCAAACACTCGGCTGGGAAATCGTCGCTGCGGATTCCGATAACGGTCGCATCGAGGCCACCGACACCACGTTCTGGTTCGGCTTCAAGGACGATGTGGTCATTCGCATCCAGGGCAGCAACGGCGGCAGTCGGGTCGATGTGCGGTCCAAGTCACGGGTCGGATTGAGTGATGTGGGGGCCAATGCGGCGCGCATCCGGCGCTTTATGGATGCGCTGGATGAGCGGTTGCATTAGGGGCGGGGAGACGGGAGACGGGAGATGGAAGACGAGAAACCCAAGGAATCCGGAAAGTCCTCAATCTCCTGGTTTCGCATCTGCCGTCTCCGGCCCTCCGTCTCCCGTCTCCCGTCTCCCGTCTACCCACGCGAACAACAGTTCGCGCATTCCGTTGGGGTGGTCGTTGATGTGGATGCGAGTGGTGGCTTCAGGGAGGTAGCCTTGGCCCTTTTCGGCCCATTCGACCAGCATCAGGGTGGGGCCCTCGAACAGGTCTTCCAGGCCGAGGTAGGTGATTTCCTCGCCGTGGCTTAGGCGGTAGAGATCGAGGTGGTGGACGGTGAGCTTGTCCAGTTCGTAGGTTTCGATCAGGCCATAGCTGGGGCTCTTGACCCTTCCCTCAAAACCCAGGGCACGCAGGATGCCGCGAACAAGGGTGGTCTTTCCCACACCCAGGTCACCGGAAAGATAGACCACACCGCCACTGGAGAATCGCTCAGCCAGGGGTTGACCCAGGGCCAGCATGTCAGCTTCCGTGGCCGCCGTGAATTGTTCGCTCATACAGGCAAAACCTTTTCAAATGTTCCGATCAGGTCACTGGCCAGAATCTGGCGCCGGTCGCGAGCGGCCATATCGCCAGCCAGTGCGTGGGCAAGCACCCCGCAACAGGCGGCATCGAAATCATTCAGGCCCTGGCCCAGGAAGCTCGCGATCAGTCCGGTCAGGGCATCGCCCATGCCGGCCGTAGCCATGGCCGGATTACCATAGGGACATACGCGGATATCACCCTCGGGGTTAGCCACCAGGCTGCCGTGGCCCTTGAGCACCACGGTGGCACCGAAACGAGCAGCCAGCGCGCGAACCGCTGCATAGCGGTCCGCCTGGACTTCGCTTGTGCTGCATTCGAGCAAACGAGCCGCTTCACCCGGATGCGGGGTCAGCACCAGCCGTTCATGCCGGACCGACTGCCCGGCAAGCAGATTAAGCCCGTCGGCATCCAGGACCAGTGGCCGATCGCAGGCCATGGCTCGCTTCCACAGCAGACCGGACCATTGCGACTGACCCAAACCCGGCCCCAGGGCAATGACATCGGCACGCTCGATCAGGTGCTCGAGGACATCCAGATCCTCAACTGCGTGCATCATCAATTCAGGCTGTGCGGCCACACCGATCGGACCATGTTCGGCCCGGGTGGCCAGGCTGACCAGTCCGCTGCCGGCCCGCAAGGCGGCCATGCCGGCCAGCACCGGGGCGCCGGCCATGCCGTGATCCCCACCGATGATCAATACATGGCCCAGATCACCCTTGTGGGTGTCCGGGTGTCGATCCGGCAGCCACGCGACCAGGTTCTTGCCTTGGAGCAGGTCAGCATCTGCATCCACGGCCTGGTAGACGGCCTCGGGAACGCCGAGGTCATCAAATACCCGATGCCCACACCACCGGCCGGCCTGACCGGTATACAGGCCCCGCTTGCGGCCGATGAAGCTGACCGTGACATCGGCGCGCACGCAAGGTCCGGTGGGCATACCGATGTCGGCATCCAGTCCGGATGGCACATCAACCGCGATGATCGCTCGACCGGTATCATTGACGTGATCGATCAGGCGCGCATACTCGCCTTGAGCCGGGCGGTCCAGTCCGGTGCCCAGCATGGCATCGACGATCACATCGCCGCGCAAGCGTTCATCAGCGCCCTCGACCTTTCCGCCCCCATCGGTCCAGTCACGTGCCGCCCGCGCCGCATCACCACTCAGATCCGCCGGGGCTTTCAGGGCGATCAACTGCACGCCCAGGCCGAATTCCCGGGCCAAGCTTGCAACCACGTAGCCATCACCGCCATTATTGCCCCCACCGCAACAAATGGTGACCGCACGAGCCTCCGGCCAGCGAGTCCGCAAGGTCTCAAATACCCGCCGTCCGGCGCGGTTCATCAAATCGTAGCCAGGAATGTCATGGACCTCGATCGCCTGACGATCAAGCTCGCGCACCTGTTCGGCCCGATATAATCGCTTTGCATGTCTCATCGTTCAGATTATAGGCAACCTGCACCCACGTCCGAGCAGTTGGTGGAGCAAATCCGTACGTGGGGAAAGGAGTTGGGCTTCGGCCAGGTCGGTATTGCCGATACCGACTTGGGCGGCTACGAACAACGCCTGGATGCCTGGCTGGCCGAGAATCTGCACGGTGAAATGGACTGGATGGCCGCCCATGGTCGCAAGCGCAGCCGCCCCGCCCTGTTGCGTGAGAACACCCGCTCGGTGATTGTCGTGCGCCTGGATTACCTGCCCTCCAGGGCCACCCCGGTCGAGCAATTGATCGAACAACCCGACAAGGCCTGTATTTCCCGCTACGCCGTGGGCCGTGACTACCACAAGGTACTCAGAGGACGGCTGAAGAAGCTGGTCGGACGGATCGAGCAGGCCATCGGGCCATTCGGCAACCGGGTCTTCACCGATTCGGCCCCGGTACTGGAGAAACCATTGGCCGAGAAGGCCGGTCTGGGCTGGATCGGCAAGCACACCAACCTGCTCAACCGCCATGCCGGTTCATGGTTCTTTCTCGGCGAGATCTACACCGATCTTGAACTGCCGGCGGATCAACCGGTCCGGGACCACTGCGGATCCTGCCGGCGCTGCATCGATATCTGTCCGACCCGGGCCATCGTCGCCCCCTACAAGCTCGATGCACGCCGCTGCATTTCCTATCTGACCATCGAGCTAAAGGGCGCCATTCCCGAGGAATTCCGCAAGCCCATGGGCAATCGCATCTACGGCTGTGACGACTGCCAGATGGTCTGTCCATGGAATCGCTATGCGCAGTTTTCCGGCGAGGATGATTTTCAACCACGCCGGGATCTCGATGCCGGCGACCTGGTGGAGCTGTTTGCCTGGGGCGAGGACACCTTTCTGGCACGGACCGAGGGCACGGCTATTCGCCGCATTGGCCACGAGCGCTGGCTGCGCAATATTGCCGTCGCCCTGGGCAATGCCACGACGACACCCGACGTGATCAGTGCCCTGCAATCACGCCGGGACCACCCGTCCGAACTGGTTCGAGAACATGTGACCTGGGCATTGGCCCAGCATGGTCAGGATCGGGGTACGAAAAAGAAACTTCCGGCCTCGTGACCGGCCTGTCGGATCGGGCGCAATTCCGGTGTCTGATCCACGCCCACCGCTTCGGTCAGATCAGCGACCCGATCAGAGACTTTGCGGAACAGTTCCTGCTCGCGCAGGATGTCCTCGTTGGACTCGAGCACATCGATAAAGGCGCGCGCGAACACCGAATGCTCACCGCTGACCCGGTCGAACACCGGCGCCAATCCACCCGAGGAAAGCACAAATCGGGCCGACCGTGACAGGCCGAGCCGGATGAGTCCTTCCGAAAGCGGTCCGGAAGAGGCCGCCACCATCATGGAGCCGGGATCGGTGGACATCGCTCCGCCAAAGCAGGAATCGGCGACTACCATGACGCCACGGGCCTCGGCCAGTGCCATCAGGTCACTGATGGCCGAATTGGGAATCCAGAAGGTCGTGCCGCTGATCTCGGCATTGACCGGCAGCCAGTAGCCAAAGCCTCGGCGCGTTTCGATTTCTCCAGGACGCAACAACTGGCCGTGCCCGGCAAAATAGATCAGCAGGTTATCGTTGGTCGAAACCTTCTTGCGCAACTCGTCGATGGCCGCCATCAGTTCGTTCTGGGAGGCGTCCAGTAACAAGGTGGTTTCAAATCCGTATCGCTCACTGAGCAGATCGGCCAGACGACGGGCATCGGTATGGGGGGATTCCAGTGGCTCCCAATAGTGATAGTGCTGCAAACCGACCACCAGTGCATAGTAGCGACCGAACTCGGCGCCATCGGCCACCTCGGCTGCCCGAGCCGGGCGCTCCTCGCGAACCACTTCCGGCAACTGCTCAACCGAGCCCCGGGTTCTCAACAATCGACCCTCGGTACTGTCGACCCGATCGGCGGCATCGTTGAGCAACCGTTCCAGGGTGGCGATGGTTTCTTCATCGGTCTCACTGCGTTCTTCCCGCTCCGCCAGTTGCTGACGCAGATTCTCGACTTGCTGTTGCAAGACACGCTTTTCGCGGCGGGCATTGTCCAGCGCCTCGGTCAGCTCCGCCTCCAGGGCTTCGAGCTGCTCGCGGGCGGCAGCGGCAAAAACCAGCTCGCTTTCATTTGAACCGGTGGCCTTGCGGTACCAGTCCAGTGCCTGAGCCATATCCTGCTCCACGCCCATGCCCTGCTCGTAGAAATAGGCCAGGTTGACCATGGAACGCGTAAAGCCCTGGTCCGCGGCCTTTCGGTACCAGCGTGCCGCTTCTTCGAAGTCGGGGTCAGTGCCCATGCCGCGCTCATAAATCTCGCCGACATAATGCTGGGCCTGGGCGTCACCACCACGAGCGCGCGACAGCCAGACATTGAGTGCGGAACGGTAATCGGCGCGATGGTAAGCCACGTACTCACCGCCGCGAATCCGACATTCCAGTGCGGTCAGGCGCGCCGGAATTCGTGGCGACAGGTGCATGCTGCGTCCCATTCGACGAACTTCGCCCGGCAGCAGGCAATCGACAACGTAGTAATCTTCTACGGCATCGAAGCCTTCCATTTCAGCCGTGGATTCATCGGCATCACGAACCTGGGCTGCACAAGCAACCGTCAGCGAAAGTGCCAAAATCAAGACCGACAGCCGAGAGAAATGCTTGTGTTGGTTGATCATGTCTGGACCTCCTGCCCGATGCGTCAAGCCCGGGAATCTGGTTGAGTTTCACCAGAACCCCTAGTGTCAGATAAATTCACATTGATTTCAAGTTGATTGCCTACAAGCCGTCGCGCGCATCGCGCAACTGGCGCCGTATTCTCGAGGGCAGGGTTTCGTATTCAAGCAGCGCATCCAGGGCCCGGCGCCCGGCCGTCTCGGAAATCTCGCCTTGTTCAACCCTGGAATGAATCAGGCGAATGGCTTCCTCGCTGGCTGTTTGCAAACCTTCGATGGCATCGGGATTGCCGGGGTGGGCAACCAGAACGGCATCGTAGAGCTGAAAGCTGTTGTCGAGGTCCCCGTAGCTCAGGAACATGCCGGCATCCTCGAGATTGCGGCTGACCTGTTGCTGGACCTCCACAGGCAATTCCTCGAATGGGGTATCAGGACCTGGAACCGGCTCATACCACCACACGAACACACCGGCGGCCAGCACTGATGCCAGGGAAACGGCCGTCGCCACCTGGCGCACGCGTGACGGTGCGAAGCGTTTGAGGAACTCGGCGGCGTCCTTGGGGCGCTTGCTGCCATCGAAACTCAGTGCACGCGAGACCGCCGACCACTCGGCACGGTTGAAAGAAGAATCGCGCTTGGGCTTCAGGCCCTGTTCGGCTGCCTTTTCAGCCGAAGTCCAGTCGAACGGGTGGCGGCCGGTAAACAGCATGTAGACCACGCAACCCAGCGCGTAGATATCATCGGTCGGGCTGGGGCTCTGGCGAGCCATGACTTCAGGACTGGCAAAGGCCGGGGAATAACCCGAAAACACCGATTCGACCACATCCACCTTCTTGGCCTGGTAGGCACGGGCAATGCCGAAATCAAGAATCTTGGCCCGGCCACTTTCCAGGACGAATACATTCTGAGGCTTGAGATCAGAATGGACAATGCCCTCTTTGTGGGCATAAGCCAGACCATTCGAGATCTGGGCGGTGATATCGCGGGCTGTATCCAGGTCCAGACCATGCGGATTGTTCTTGAGCATCTCGTCAAGGGGTAGACCACGCAGAAACTCCATGGTCATGTAGATCACGCCCTCGGCGCGATCAAAGTCGTAGACCGTGACGATGTTGGGATGGGCCAGTTGCTGGGCTCGCCGGGCTTCGCGCTGAAGCCCCATGAACGACATGCTCTCATCAACGATGTCGGCCTTCATGATCTTCAGGGCGACATTGACGTCTTCGTCCCTTGCCTCTTCCTTGAGCATATCGACGGCGCTGAACACCGTCCCCATGCCACCCTCACCGAGCACCCCGGTGATCCGGAATCGATTTCGAAGGACCGAACCCACGCTCAGCCCCACACCCGACCCTGACGAGCCGACGCCCGATCCAACGGGTGTATCTCCGATGGCATGAGTTGGAGTCTCCCCGAGCGGCTCAGTCAGTGAACAGGTTTCAGAACCCTCATGCGGATCATCCAGGCGCTCCGTACCTTCCAATGGATGAGTGCGATCAGACACCACCTCGGTGGTATCGTCGGATTTCAGCATGGCAGTCTTTTCCGGCTGCTGCTTCTCATGCAGGTCCGAAGGCGCCATGACCGTTTCTTCAAGCGATTCCTTGCCAGGCTGCATTCTGGTCCTTTCATCCGCTCCCATGCTTCTGTCGAACGGACGAGTGCCACCAGCCCGAACCGCCCGGGAAGCCGCGATCAGCGATTCCACCAACGCATTGAGTATTTTCTGACCTGGAAGATTGTCACCCGGCTCGGGAGGTGAAATCGCTTGCCCTTGTGGATCGAGAAATTGCAGGAACAGATCCAGTGTTCCATTGCTCTTATCGACTTCACAAATGGCCAACTGAATGTCATCCAGGTCCCCTACGGCAGGCAGGGCTCCCTCTGAAGGCGTCCCGGACAATCGGGCGCCAGGCTCTCCAGACAGGCGAACCATCCAGAGGTTGGATTCAAACCGGGGCAAACGAGCCAGCCAAAGCTCGGCCTGCTCATCGACGTACAACCTTTCGATCAGTTCCGACTTGTCCACTTTCGGCCCTTCCCGGTCATGACGTATATCTTTATGGCGCCAGAACCATGACTTTGAACTGGCTGGGAGCCAGCGTGACGCCAACGGCGTTCGTACTATTTTGCATCGACATGCTGGTCATGCGGGTGGCCGGCATCCCGCCTGTCAAGGTGGTGAAGGAACCGAGCAGGTGCCGCGACGGGCCCATCACCATTCCGGATGCCACCCCTGTGCCCACACCCGCGTTATCACCGTTGCTGAACGGAATGGTTGTGCCCAGATTATGCGCCGGCATTCCCGCAATCAGGATATTGGGCACATTGGGAATGGCTGTCAGGCCGGTAGTGATATTGGGATAAGGCACGGGCACCGGACCGGCCGGTGACGGCGTATTGCAGACATCCGGAAAGGCCAGATTCATGCCGCCCATTTGTGAGTTGGCAAACATCAGCTACCCCAGTTGGATCTGATCGGCATCGATCTTTCCAAGCTTGTCCGCTCTGGCAATCACATGCTTCCCACGAAGTGTCATGGCATCTCGAGAGCGAAGGTCCAGCTGCCCCGCCTCGACTCGGTCCATCTGTTCGGTCTTGCGAATGGAGGTTCGGGCATACTGGTGCTGTTGATCCGCTACTGTTTCCATGCGCTGGGTCACGGCTCGAATCCGGTCGACAGTGGTTTCCAGTTGCTGACCAATCCAGGTTGCCGTCTTGCAAAAATGCTCCGCCAGTGCTGTTGACAGGCGTATCACCGGCCCATGGATTGAAACTCGACGATCGCTGGCCAGGTCAAGCTCTTCAGCAGCTCGCATGGACAACCTGCCCGACGGGCAGTCAATCTCGACATCACCGGTGAATGTCAGTTTGAGTTCGCGGCTGTCGTCGCGCTCCAGAATATCCAGAATCCAGCAATCTGAGCCGGCGCAAAGAATGCTGACGCGATCGCCGGATTCTGGTGTGACCAGGCAACTGCGCGCCACACTAGCCAGCCGAATGGCACCATCATCTGCCCGCAATTGCCATAGTCCGCCCTGCTCACAAAGTACGACCCCCAATCCATGTTCGGGACTGGCCGTAGTGTCGTCGATTGCCACTGACTTGTTGATGACATGCATTTTCAATCTCCTCATTCGATTCCGGGGGACCATTGTTCGGCCTCGAGTCTTTGTCGGTCGGTTGCCAGCGCCATCTTTCGATCCGGAAATCGCGCCTCGTTCTCGACAGCCTGGTGGAAATTGGCCCGGCACAGAGCACAATCGTGAAAGTTGGTCCGGCTCAAGTCGGCATGTGAGAAATCCGCATAGGTCAGCTCCATGCCACTGAAATCGGCTCCGGGACAATGAGCACCCACCCAACTGGACTGTAATGCTGAACTGCCCGCGAAACGGGCGCCGTCGAGTCGCGCCTCATTGAACAGGCATTGAGTCAGATCGGATCCGGACAGGTCCACCTCCTCCAGGCAAGCCTTGACGAAGATGGCATTGGCAGCCTTTACACCGCCAAGCTTGGCGCCAGCCAGATTGGCCTCTGTAAAGTTGCATTGAACCAGTCGACAACCGCTGAGATCGGCGGCGGACAGATCGGCATTGGAAAATTGAGAGCGCGACAGGTCCATTCCACGCAAATTCATGCCCGACAGATCCGATTCGATCAGCGTGCACATTTCCAGCCTGGCCCCGCTCAGGTTCGAGCCTCGCAACGAGCCCTCGTAGACGACAAGCCGCTCAAGCTCGGTATCTCTGAAATCCAGATGCAGTAATTTGCTACTGGCAAAAACCGTAAAGTTGATGACGGCGTTGCGAAAATCGGTTTGGTGAATCGTGCAGGACGTGAAATTGGCATCGGTCAGATTGGCAGATTGAAGATTGACATCATTGAGCACTGACTCGATGAAATTGGCATCCTCAAACTTGCCTTCAGCCATATCGACTTTCTGAAAGATGCAATTGTGAAATGTCGCTTCACTTGCTCTTATATGACATAAACTGGCGCCGGACAGATCACAATCGCTGAAGAACGCCTCATGAATGTCGGCATTGGACAGAGTGGCACCAACCAGCTTGCAATCAGTAAAGACCGCCTCCTCCAGTTTGGCTGAATCAAGACTGCAGCCGCCAAAATCGACCTTGGAAAAAATCACACCCGACAGATCGCTGTTGCCGAGATCAACCCCGACAACACTTGCATCATCAATCATCCCATGCTGTTGGATGTGTAGCAAAAGGGCTTCGCTTGAAGTCAGCTCAGTGATCATGGCGCCGAGCCCTGTCGTGCAGGCGGGGATAGATATTCATCCGATGAGTGAGCGCTCCGTCAAAGCGGGTCTTTTCGTCTGCAAGGATTCGTGCCATATCGGCTGCATAGAGATTGGCCTGGTCGAGTCTCGCGGCGCGCAGATCAGCCAGATGAAAAATGCCGGATGCCCGATTGGCTCCAGACAGATCGCACTCGCGCAGATCCGCTCGGACCCATCTGGACTCGAGGCCTTGCGACAATCGAAAAGAACTGCCGCCGGCATTGACCTCGCTGAAATCAGATTGATCCAGTAGCGAACGACTGAAGTCACAATTGAGCAGACTGGCGCCTCGAAACTGGGCCTGGGACAGTTTGGCCGAACGAAAGTTGGCCTGGGAGAAATCGCAGTCCTCAACCAGAATGGCTCGGATCATGCTGGCGTCACTGAAGTTGGCCTTGCGCGCAGAACAGGTGATGAACGTGGCCTTGTCAAGCCTGGCGCGTGACCAATTGGTAGCGCCTAATGAAGCCTCGATGAAGACTGCTTCTTCAAAGATCGACTCTGTAAATTCACACTGATCCAGTTCTATTTCATTGAACACCAGGTCGCTGCAATGGGCACCCGAAAAATTGCATCGGCGGACTCGTGCCTGAAGGAAGACCTGCATTCCTGAAATTGTCGCGCCGCTGAAATCACAGTCCGCGATTCTGGCCTGCTCCAGCACGGATTCAACCAGACTTGCACCACCAGCACGGACCTGGATCAGTGTAGCCTTGCCCAGATTGGCCTCGTCCAGCCTGGCGCCTTCCAGGTTGGTCTCACGCAAGTGCGCATGGGCCAGGACCGCACCGAAAAGGTTGGCTCCACTGAGATCGGTTTCGGTCAGGATGGCGGACTCCAGAAAAATCCCTGACAAATCCCGACCCGACAGATCCAGTCCGCTCAGATCAACCCCGCAAAAGTTCTTGCCGGACACGCTCTGGCCATTCGACAGCAGGCTGATCAGCATCTCGACCGCCGCGGTGGAGTCCTTGAGCGGCTCCACCGGCTTCTGGTAATGGGCACCCATGCGGTAGAGATCTTTCAGCCCGTTCTCGGCATCCTGCCACTGCCGGAGTTGATCCGGATCATCCAGCATGGCTTCCAGGAAGGCGGGATCGGCGCCCACTTCACGCATCTGAGTACACTGTAACTGCAAATCCTCGCGCATTGCCTGCGCACTGAAACTGGGTGGCCCTTGCCCCTTCCCATCATCACCGACCAGGTCGTCCATGGACAATTCCAGTTCAGGCCGCCTGGCCAGCTCCTGCTCGACCCGGGCTCGGGCCTCATCCCGACTCTCATAAGCCTCAAGCATGGTGTCGTACATCAATTGGTACTTTTCGTTCAGAAAGGCCTCAAGATTTTCGGGATC
>PWWM01000080.1 GCA_003561495.1 Gammaproteobacteria bacterium | reverse complement strand
TGCGATTCCAGCGGCAACATGACCAGCCGTGCCGTGCCGCCCAGGCCACGCACCGCCTGGTAGAAACGCTCGCTTTGCATCGGATAGGTGCCGGAATTGTTGTCCTCGGCCCCGTGAATCAACAGGATGGGCGCGCTCATGTTTTGGGCATGGAAAAACGGTGACACGTTGATATACAGATCCGTGTCATCCCACAGCGTCCGTTGTTCTCGTTGAAAACCGAACGGGGTCAGGGTGCGGTTGTAGGCCCCCGAACGGGCGATACCGGCCTGGAACAGATCGGTATGGGCGAGCAGGCTGGCGGTCATGAACGCGCCGTAGGAATGACCGCCGATGGCCACCCGGGCCGGGTCGGTCACGCCGCGTTCGACTCCGGCGTTGATCGCTGCCTCGGCATTGCGGGTCAGTTCCTCGACGAAACGGTCGTTCGGCTCGACATCCTCATCACCGATCACCGGCATGGTGGCGTTGTCGAGCACCGCGTAACCCTGGGTGACCAGGAACTGGGCACTCCAGTAACTGAGACGATTGAAGCGATAAGGTGAGTCACTGACCTGGCTGGCGGCATCGGCGCTGATGAACTCGCGCGGGTAGGCCCAGACCACGGTTGGCAAAGGACCATCGCGCTCGGCATCGTATCCGGCCGGCAACAGCAAGATGGCCGACAACATGACACCGTCCTCGCGCGGGTAGGTGATCAACTCACGATGCACGCCCTTCATCTCCGGCAGGGGGTGTTCGGTCTGGGTGAGCGCCAGCAACTCGCTATTGATCAGGTTGCGTCGGTAGAAGTCCGGCGGGTCCTCGGCCGATTCTCGCCGGGTCAACACCAGTCCCGAGTCCGCATCCAGCAGGGCCAGCGGTTGCTCATGCCAGGGCGCCTCGGATTGCCAAAGACGTTCGGTCTCGCCACTGGCCAGGTCAAGTCTGTCGATAAAGGGGCGGTCGCCTTCATCCGAGGCGCCCGGCCCCGCCAGCCACAGCGAGCCGTTGTCCATGGCCAGACGTCGTTGTCCACGAGTATCGATCCGGGTCATGGGCATTCCAGGGTCTGCGTAACGGTCCTCGAACATGCGTTCCCAGAGCAATTCAGGCGCTCGATCGGGATGATCCGGAGCAATGCGGGAAACCCGCTCGGCGCGCGTGGCCCACCAGCGCTCCCAGACCAGCGCAGTCTCGGCGTCCCCGGAAATGGCCCAGGCCACCCGCAAACCTGATTCCAGCAGCAGCTCAGGCGCTTCTTCGAATGGCGCCGATAGCTGGAACAGTCGATCGCGCACATCGGCAACGTTGGCCGGATCGCCGCCATCGGCCGCCTCCACCCAGACCAGGGTGGCATCGGCATCAGTGCGCCAGGCCATGGATCGGCGCCCGTCAATGACCGCATCGAAGGCGATCGGCAGATCATCGGCCACCGGATGGTCGGCCATGGTGACCACAGGCTCGCCGTCGGCCGACCAGACCTCCAGGCGATGGGCAAACCGCGAAAACGGCACGGCGTGAGAATACGGGCGCTGCAGGCGCATCACCAGGATGTAACGCCCGTCGGGAGAAAGACTGAACGCCGGGACGAGGCCCTGATCACCCAATCTGGTCACCTCGCCGTCCAGGCCAACCCGAACCAGTTGAGTTCGGAAGTAATAGTCGAACAATCGTTCATCATGGGAATCACCCAGCAGATCCTGGAATGTCCGAGTCGGTGCGGTTCGACCGCGGGTTTCGGTGACCACCGGACCGTCCGGTCGGCGATCGCGCACCGGCGCATCTCCCCGATCTTCGGGCAAACCACGAAAGACCACCGATTGACCGTCCGGGGCCCACTCCAGGTAGCTGCGCATGGACATGCCCCATCCCCGTCCCCAGGCGGCATGAACGGGGTATCCGCCCCAGGGCCGGGCGCGCGCGTCATCGACATCAATGCGCCACAACTCCACGGCGTGGCGTTCGATCTGCAGGAAGGCAATATGTTGACCATCCGGCGAAAAGGTCGCATCGAGAACCCTCAATGAATCAGGTAAGCCGTCAATCTCACGTTTGTTGCCATCAAGGTCAGACAGTTGCAGCCCGGATTGATAGCGCGGCACTGACGGCGCATGGTTCTCCGGGTTGAAGCGCAGACCGGCCAGGCGTTTTTCGGGGGCGGCCAGGTCATCCAGGCTGATCATCGCGGGCCGCTCCATCAGCAGCAGCGTCTGGCCATCCGGCGAGACCTCGGCAGCAATCGGCGGGGCCATGTCGACCAGCTCGATGACCTCCGATGGTGGCTCCTTGTAAGTCGTATCCACGGGGGTCGCCATGATGGAAGCAGCAACCAGAAGCGCGGCACAGGGGATGAAAATACGAAACAGTTCAGGCACAGCTAACACTCCAATTCCGGGGGTGACTAGCCCGCCAGTATACCGGCTGTCCGGGTCAGCCTGCGGCCTGGTGAACGCGATTGCGACCGGCTTGCTTGGCGGCATACAGCGCCTGATCAGCTTGCTTGATCACGTCCGTGATCCGTTGCTCATAGCCGGGTTGCACGCTGGTCAGGCCAATCGATATCGTGATACCTGGACATTCACGCTCGACCCGCTCCCGCATGATCTCGGCAACTTGCAGGGCCAGCTCACCACCCGCTCCCGGCATGATGCACATGAACTCTTCTCCCCCGTAACGTCCGACAAGATCTTCATTCCGGCGCAGGCATGAGGTCAGCACCGCAGCAACCTGGCGAAGAATGTCATCACCGGCCTGGTGCCCATGATTGTCGTTGTAATGTTTGAAGTGATCGACATCGATCAACATCACCGATAATTCCTTGCCGCGTTCGGCACTTCGCTTCCAGGCCTCGGACATGGTTCGATCCAGCCGGCGCCGATTGGCGACGGCAGTCAACCCATCCAGATTGGCCATGCTCTCGAGCTTCCGGTTGGCTGCCGCCAACTCCGATGTTCTTTGCTCGACCATGTCGGCAAGCCGTTGACGGTCTGAATCCAGGCGCGCCAATCGCCAACGGAGAAGTCCGTGAATCAGCAGGGCGAGCAACAGAAGCCCCAGTCCGATCCACAGCACCCAGGCCCAGGCCATCCGGTACCACGGCGGCAATACCCGAAACTCAAATGGCGTCGACTCACTCACGCGGCCTTGACTGTCCCGGGCACGAACGATAAAGCGGTAATCACCCGGCGTGAAATAGGAGTAAGTGATCCGGGTAACCTCGCTCCAGCCGGAGGACTCAATGTCATAACCGCTCAAATGTGCCTGGTAACGGGTCAGTTCAGGGCGTCGGAAGACCGGCAAGGCATACTCGAATACCATGCTGGCCAGGTCGTGAGGCATGATCAGATCACGACCGTCCAGCGGCAAGCGCTGCTGCTGGCCGTCGGCAGTGGTCAGCAAGACGGTGCGAAGCGCAACCCCGGCCGCCGGCCAGTCAGGTGCCCGGACCGAAGGATCAAAGCGCAGTATGCTCGCGATGCCTCCAACCAGCACGACGCCGTCATCGACAAACTCCAGCATGGAAATCGCGCCGGGCCTGAGTGCTGTGAGATCTTCGCGGATCCAGGACCCATCTCGCGGAAGACGCCAGAGCCGGTCATGGGAATAGGCCCACAAGGTGCCATCGGGAGCCAGCCGCAAATGGTAAAGACTGTCGGGTTCGCGTTTGTCCATCAACCCATTCATCTCGACAGGCTCGAACTGGCCGTCGTGCCACTGAAAAAATCCCTCCTTGGTGGAAGCGACGATGGCGCCAGTCTTGGAACGAAACAGCGATGCATTCTCAGCCCTGCCGTAAACGATGCCCTCGTCATCGCCCCTGGGATGCCAGCTGGCGATCTGATCCATGTCCGGCGTCATGAACACCTCGACCACCCCGTGCCCATCGATCGCCAGCAGCAAGTGACCGGAATCCAGTTCCTTGATGGACTGGACCCGCCCGGTAAACTCCCGCTGGACAAATCGCTTGTCCCAGCTTGCACCGTTGTACTCGAACACGGCCAATCCGTATTCAGTACCGACCAGTAATTGACGCTCATCAAAGCGACTGAGCTTGAGCAGACGAGGGTAGAGATCATCATGAAGAACCTTGGCCGGCTCGCCATCATTGAGCAGGTACAAGGCGTAGGAGTCGGCCAGAATGGCGCTGCCATCGTCCAGGGTCAGCCAGTCCCAGGCTTCGAAAGAGGTCAGGTCCGTAGAGGCAAACCGGACACGATCATCGTGGTCGCGAAAGGTCCGATGAACCCCGGCATTGGTGACCACCTGCCATTCATCATTCCAGTACCCCAATCCGTGCATCCTGCCACGCAGTCCGGTGCGGGATCCGATCCGCGTCCAGGCCGATGGCCAACTGACATGCAGTGTTCCGGAGTCGGATTGAACCAGCAGTCCACCATCGTTGGCAAGGGCCAGATCCGTGATGTAGTCCCTGGCCACCTCGAAATGGCGGATGCGTTCGGTCCTGACATCCACCAGGTACAGACGACCCTCTGGCATGGCCAGGGCAAGACTGCCATCGGGCAGAACCAGGGATGCGCTGAAGGCACCGGAATCAGGGAGTTTTTCAGCCATTGGCCAGGATTGAAGCCTGCCCTCATCATAGACCAGCCAGCGACCGTCCCTTTCCAGGGTCAACAAGCCCCCATCGACCAGCGGTAGCAATTCATACACCTGACTGGACAAGGTCTCTCCGCCCGGGGCGAGACGAAAGTCCCGGCCATCGAAGACCTTGAGCCCAACATCACGAAACTGGAGCAATGTCCGGTCGCGGTAATGGACAATCGCGCCGAATCGACCCGGGTGATACCAGGAGCGGACCTCTTCACTGGCAGGATTATAGAGAAATGCATGGTGCAGACCGACAAAGTACACGCCTTCGGGAGCGATCATCAGGTACCAGATATCAGCCAGAACGTGGTCCCCGGGAATGTCTTCGGGCGACGGTGTCAGTTCAATGTATTCCAGCAATCCGTCCGGTCGGACCCGGGCATAACCGAAACTGCCATAGCCGCCCACGTACAAGCGCCGGTCACCATCATGGAGCAGACTGCGAACCAGGTGGCCATTGGGCATCGCCATGGTCTGCCAGCGACGGCCGTCGAAACTGTGCACCGCTCGGCTGCCGCCGATGTGTACCATCCCGTCGGGCGACTGGGCGACGCTGTGGAAGCGCGGTTCGTTACCGGCTTCAGGGGCAATCTCGTGGATCGGGGGCAAACCGCTGGGCAACTCCGCAAACAGAGCTGCAGGCATGAGAACCAGAAGCGTCAGGATCAGCCAAAAACCATTCGGCATCGTCATACAGGGCGGCGACCGTTGTACGGCCCACCCGGGGATACCCTCCCGATCCATTGAATGGATAGCTATCCCCTTTTCAAGACGCCCTATTCGCATCATCTGGTCCAGCCCCTTTTCTGGATTCAGAATTCAGCCCGACTCAAGTGAGGGTAAGGATCACCGCCAACGAAATCGGGACACGATCTAGCATAGCACGAGTTTGAGTGGGTCGAAATTTAGGCGCTGCGCGCCCTCCGAATCGAACCCGAGGGGTTCGATTCCTCCAGAGGGGAGGTCAAAATAAAAAGGCCCGCCGATGGCGGGCCTTTTTATTTTGGCGTCCCCTAGGGGATTCGAACCCCTGTTGCCGCCGTGAAAGGGCGGAGTCCTAGGCCTCTAGACGAAGGGGACTGAACCGTTTGCAGAAAGGAGCTGCGGCCTAGGTTATATCCTTTTTGGTGGAGCCAGGCGGGATCGAACCGCCGACCTCTACAATGCCATTGTAGCGCTCTCCCAGCTGAGCTATGGCCCCACATCAAGCCGCGCATTCTAGCCCAGGGTTTCAAGGCTGTCAAACGCTTTTGGGGTTTCGGATCATCCCTGCGGTTCAGGCTTGACCAGGCCGTAGCGCAGGGCCAGCCGGAGCAGCTCGACTTCGCTGTTCACGCCGACTTTTTCGTAGATCTTGTACTTGTGGGTGGCCACGGTCTTGGGGCTGACATTGATGACCTCCGAGATCACCGAGGCCTTCATGCCCTGGGTCAGCATGAGCGCAACCTCCAGCTCGCGCGCGGTCAGTTCCTGGAATGGTGATTGCGGGGTACCCGGCAGCATGGATAGCGCCAGTTGCTGGGCGATTTCGGAGCCGATGTAGCGCTCACCCCGGGCCACCGCCTTGACCGCGTTGATCAGCTCGCGCGCATCACAGGCCTTGGTCAGATAGCCCGAAGCGCCGATATCGAGCAGCCGGGCCGGCAACGGAGGCTCACTGTGAGCCGTGAGCACCACGACGCGAATGGAGGGCTGGACCTTGAGAATGCGCTCGGTGGTCTCCAGTCCGGACAGGCCCGGGAGCTCCACATCCATGAGGATGACATCGGGTTCAAGATCCCTGGCCATGCGCAAGGCATCTTCGCCGCTGGCTGCCTCTCCCACGACATCAAGCCCACTGGCCTCGTCCAGGATGTTGCGCAAACCGGTTCGCACCAGGTCATGATCTTCGACGATTAGAATCTTGGTCATTGCTTCCCTTCTTTTGCTCACGACAGCCCTGCCAGCCAAACACTACTGCATTTTTTCCGCCCTGTGAAGCCAAGCAGGGCTCGCCATGAGCCGCAAGTCAAGCAAAAATCCGATTCCAGCTCGGAAAAGAGTATAATTTTCAGCTTGTTTTCAGCATTGTCAGCGTCATGACACAAGCCCTTACCCCGGACCAGGAACGCCAATGGATACGCCAGGCTCATTCCGTCGTTTCTGACCTGTTTGAACGTCGCCCCTCCCTGTACTGGCTCGATCTGATCGTCAGCGCCGCAGTGGCCTGGATCGCCACGGTGGTGTATTTCACCGCGCCGGCCTGGTCCGCCTGGCAGATTCTGGGGCTGGTCGTGGCCGGCATCGCCTTTTTCCGGGCCGGCACCTTCATGCATGAAATCATTCATATGAGCCGCGGGGAAATGCCGTGGTTCAAACGCGCCTGGAATCTGCTGATCGGTGTCCCGTTGCTGATGCCTTGGGTTCTGTACCGCAATCACGTCGAACACCACAGTCGTGCCCACTTTGGCACGCCTCGCGATGGCGAATACCTGCCGCTGGGCTCGGCGCCACTGCGAGAGACCGTCAAGTACCTGTTGCATACCCCGGTATTGCCACTCATGGCGCTGGCTCGCTTCGGCCTGGCCGGCCCACTGTCCTGGTTCACACCACCCTTGCGCCGTTGGCTGCTGAAGAGTGGAACGGCCTATGTCTCCAACCCGTATTACAGAAAGACATTTCCCGGCAAGGAACGCCGGCACCTGGTCATTGTCGAGGCCTTGTGTCTGACCTGGGTCGGATTCTGGCTGGTCATGACCCTGGCAGGCCCGGTCGAGTGGCTTCACTGGCTGATGGCCTGGCTGTTGCACGCCTGGACGCTGGGTCTGAACTGGGTCCGCAACCTCGCCGCCCACACCTACACCAACCGCGGCGAGGCCATGTCTCACCTGGATCAGCTCCAGGATTCGGTCAATATCACCGGCCAGACCTGGCTGACGGTCTGGCTGTTTCCGGTCGGCCTTCGCTATCACGCCCTTCATCACCTGTTTCCGGGTCTGCCCTATCACAGCATGGGGGAGGCGCATCAGCGCCTCATGAATCGCTTCGGTGAAAGCTCGCCCTACGCCAGGGCCAATTACGACAACTACTTCGCCGTGGTCGCCCGCCTGTTCCGTCAGGCCAGCCATACCCCGGCTGATGAATCAGCGATCACGACCTGGCAAGATCACGCCCGCACTTCGACACAACTGCCGGCAAGTTGAATTCTGCGATCCCCGATCAAACTGCGCCGACAGCGGTTTCGTCGGCCGGCCGGTTCATGATCCTGGCCAATCCGCGCAGCTTCAGAATGTCGCTGCGTGGTCGTTTGTCGCGCATTACTGACATTGCCAATCAACATGGCATTGCGCTGGAAGTCGCCGGTAAGCCCGAAGAAATCATCCGCGCCGCTGACCGGGCCGTGGCAACCGGAATCGAGGTTCTGGTGGTCATCGGCGGAGACGGCACCCTGCAGGCGGTCGTCACACACCTGGCGCAATCCGATCTGCAAACCAGGCTTCCGGCCATCATGATGCTGGGCGGCGGCCGAACCAACTACACGGCCCGCGACATCGGCACCCACCAGCATCTGATCGATACCCTGGAACGGGCCCTGGACCCATCCGGTGCGCTGAGCGAAACCACCCGTTACACCTTGCAGGTTGAACAGGACGGACATCCGCCGGCACACGGCTTCTTCATCGCTGGTGCGCTGGTCGACTACGTGATCCGCGAATGCCATCACTACCGCCAGTCCGGTTCCGGGACCTTGCGCACGGGCCATGTCTCGACTCTGGTCCGACTGCTGCAACTGGCCGGGGCCGGCCTGGTGGGACGCAGCCAATTCCAATCCCCAGACATCGCGATCGAGACCGATGAGATCGGAAGCCTGACCACACCGGCCCGGCTTTTGATGATCACTTCACTGCACCATCGTCGCGAGTGGATCGATCCCTACCGTGCTGCCGGTGCGGGCATGGTGAGGCTGACTGCCGTGAGCAGCGACGCCAAGCATTTCTGGCTGCGAATTCGCCGCCTGCTCAGCGGGCGCCATCATGCCGACATGAATCCCGAAACCGGTTACCTGAGCGGGCGCTGCAACGAGATCAGCATCAAGGGCCTGAAACACATCAGTCTGGATGGCCAGGAATACGATTTCGATCCGGATCGACCCGTCACGATTCGCACCGGTCGGGCCTTCAGGTTTCTGCACCCATGAGCGCGATGGTCGACTTCATGCGTCATGATCTGGACGGCGGACCGCTGCCGGATGGCCTGGACCGCCTGGTCGCTGCATTGCGTGAGCGTTTCGGCGATGCGATGCCGGCGGTTGTGATGTATGGATCCTGCCGGCGCAAACTCGATGCCGCCGAAGGACTGGTCGATCTGCTGGTGGTGGTTTCAGGTTACCGCCGGGCCTTTGGCACCGGCCTGCTGGCCATGATGAACTGGCTGTTGCCGCCCAACGTGTTTTACCTGGAGGTTCGCGAAGGAGATCAGGTCCTCAGATGCAAGTATGCCGTGATCAGCCGGGACCAGTTTCTGCGCCGCTGTTCCAGCCGCATGGACCACTACTTCTGGGCGCGATTCTGCCAGCCCGCCAGGCTGGCCCATGAGCATGAGCGCGCCGGTGATGCCGTCGCACTGGGGCGAGCGCAGGCGGCACGCAGTTTCGCCCGGCGGGTTGCACCCCTGGTCGAACAGCCGGTATCTGCGCACGCTTTCTGGGTTCGGGCGCTTTCACTGACCTATCGCTGCGAGCTGCGACCGGAATCGGCCGACAATGCCGACCGGCTGATTGCCGCCGACCCGGACTACTGGCCGCAACTGAGCACACTTCTGGCAGCCGAAGCCGACAACGGCCTGGAGGACTCAGATCAGGGGCTGCACGGGACTGCATCTTCCCTGCAACGACTCAACACCCGGCTGATCTGGCAATGGCGCCGGCTCAGCGGCAAGCTGTTCAACCTGGCCCGACTGTTCAAGGCGGCCGGCACGTTCACCAACGGCATCGATTACATTGTCTGGAAGGTCGAACGTCACAGCGGCGTGCGCGTGGAGCCCACCGAGCGCATGCGACGCTACCCGCGCCTGGCTGCCTGGGGCCTGGCCTGGAAGATGTGGCGACAGGGAGGATTCAAGTGAGTCTAGCTGCGACGGAATCCAGAGGCGCCGGAGCCATGATGCTGGCTTTCGCGCGTGCCTATCCATGGCGCACCACAGCCGCCCTGCTCGCCCTGATCGTTGCCGGCGTGCTGGACGGACTGGGCCTGTCGTTGCTGCTGTCCATGCTCAACCTGGCCACCGGCGCCACCGAAGACCCTTCCATGCCCGAGCGCATTGCCCTGGATGCGGTGGAATGGCTGGGCCTGGAGCCCACCACCGTCTCGCTATTGATCCTGGGCGTGACCATGATCGCCTTCAAGGCAATCATCGTGCTGCTGGCCAACCGCCAGGTCGGCTACACCGTGGCCCATGTCGCCACCGACCTGCGCCTGAAACTGATCAAGGCAGTCACCCGCAGCCGCTGGCGCTATTACCTGGCCCAACCGGTCGGTAAACTTTCCAATGCCGTGGCCACCGAGGCCCACCGCGCTTCGGAAGGTTTTTTCCACGGCGCAGTCATGGCCACCCAGACCATCAGTGCCTTGATCTACGCCGGCCTGGCGCTGCTGATTTCCTGGCAGGCGAGCCTGATCGCACTGGCCTTCGGCGGCATCGTGTTGGGTCTGCTGCACTTTCTGGTGCGCATCGCCGGGCGCGCCGGGCGCGACCAGACCGGGCTGTTGAAATCCCTGCTGTCGGTCATGACCGACCAGCTCGGCGCGGTCAAGCCGCTCAAGGCCATGGCCCGCGAGGATCATGTCGATACCCTGATGTCGAGCCAGACCCGTGATCTCAAAAAAGCCCTGAAAAACCAGGTCATCGCCAAGGCCGGACTGACGGCATTGCAGGAACCGCTGCTGGCCATCCTGATCGGCATCGGATTCTTCTTTTTCCTGGTACGCATGGACCTGCCCATGGCGACGGTCATGGTGATGATTTTCCTGATCGCCCGCTCGGTCAATCATCTGGCCAAGGGGCAGCGCTCCCTGCAGCACATGGCGATCAGCGAAAGCGCGTACTGGTCGCTGCGCCGAACCATCGAGGAAGCCGAAGCCGAACGCGAGCCGCCGCGCGGTCACCTGCAACCCTCGCTGGACCAGGGCATCGAGTTTGAACAGGTGTCTTTCGGATACGGCGACCGCCAGGTGATCGATCATCTCTCCATGACCATTCCGGCCGGGCAATTGACGGTGCTGAGCGGCCCGTCCGGTTCCGGCAAGACCACCCTGATTGACCTGGTGGCCGGATTGCTACACGCCGACAGCGGCAGGATCCGTGTCGATGACCAACCGCTGGATGATCTCGATCATCACCAGTGGCGGCGAATGATCGGCTACGTGCCGCAGGATCCCTTGCTGATCAACGATTCGGTCCTGGCCAATCTGACCCTGGGCGAGCCGGACCTTCACGAGGAGCACGCCCGCAAGGCACTGGCCATGGCCGATGCCCTGGAATTTGTCGAAACCTTGCCTGAGGGTCTGCACACCGCGCTGGGCGAACGTGGCGGTCGCCTGTCGGGCGGACAGCGCCAGCGCCTGGCGATTGCCCGCGCGCTGATTCATGGGCCGCGACTGCTGATTCTCGACGAAGCGACCAGCAATCTGGATGATGATTCCGAAGCTGCGGTGATCGAAACGGTCGAACACCTCAAGGGCCAATTGACCCTGCTGGCAGTCAGCCATGACGAAGGGCTGGTAAGGGCTGCCGATCAGGTCGTCCGCATTCGCGAAGGGCGCCGCGTCGAGACACAGGAATCATGAACATCAAACGATCGTCGCGTCGGTTGGGGTTTCATCTGATCCGTACACTGGCCCGCATTCTCGGCCGAGGCGGCATGGCCAGGCTGCAGCGCAGCGGTCAGAAGCTGGGGCGCTGGCATTACCGCCTGACTCCGCGCAAACGGCGCAAGCTCGGATCGCACATGGCCGCGGCCCTGAATGTCCCCGAAGGCGATCCTCGGATCACGACCTGGCTGGCCGAAGCTTACCGGGTCAACGATCGGGCCATCCTGGAAATCCTGGCCATGTATTCAGGCGCAGTCAGCCTTGAAGACATTGGTGCCGCCGTTACCACCAGTGACCTCAAGCATCTGGACCAGGCACTGGCCGAAGGCAAGGGCGTGATCATGCTCGGCATGCACATGGGCAACGGGGTCGCCATGGCGGCGCACCTGGCCCGAAAGGGTTATCCGATGGCAGTCATCTACCGTGAATCGAACAAGATTCCCCGGCACTTCTTTCGCGATGGTCTCAGCTCGCTGGGCTTACAGGCCATTCCCGCCGACCCGGCCTCGGTGGGTGTACGCCAGATGCTCAAGGCGCTCAAGGACAATCGCATCCTGTTCATCCTCATGGACCAGGCGACCAAGAAAGGCGGCATCCAGGCCCGCTTTCTGGGCAAGACCCTGCAGATGCCGCCCGGCCCCGCCGAACTGGCCCGGCGTACCGGCGCTGGTGTTGTTCCGGCATTGCTCGAAGGCGTGGAACCGCATTGGCATTTCCGCATGGGCCCACCCAAAACGCTGAACGCCGACATGCCGCTGGAATCAGCCGTGGAAAAATTGACCTCGATCATGCAGAAACATATCGAAAAACAGCCACAATGGTGGACATGGCATCAGCGCCGCTGGTCGCGCTATGCTTTCCCGATTGACGAACAGATTGACGAACCGACCGACGCTTCAGGATCCTGACATGGCTCTACTGTCACAACGCATTGCGCGCGGCCTGGTCCCGGCCCGCTTCAGTGCTGATCGCCCTCCGGCCCGGCGCACCTCGCCCGACCGAATCGTGCTGGGCGTACGCAAGGGACATCGACCTTCGGACAAGCCACCGGTACGCATCTTTCTTGGCACCGAGCGTGGACAATTCCGCGCCGAGCGCATTTTTATCTGGTCGGTGGAAAAACATCGCGACCCATCAAGGATTTACGAGATCTACCTGTTGCGTGATCTGAAGGGATTCCGGCGCGGGTTCTGGCTGACCGGCTTTACCAATTACCGGTTCGCCATCCCCGAGTTCGCCGGTTTCAAGGGGCGGGCCATCTACAACGATGCCGACCAGGTTTATCTCACTGATCCGGCCGAACTGTTCGACACCCCCATGGACAAGGCCGGTTTTCTGTCGATCAATGACCGCGACACCTCGGTGATGCTGATCGACTGCGAGCGCATGGCCGAGGCCTGGAATGCCCACGATGTCCGGCGCCTGAACCGCAAGGCCCTGGAAGCCCGCGCCCGCCAGGCCGGTCTGTGGGGTGATCTGGATGATGGCTGGAATGCCCGCGACAGCGAATACCAGCAGGGCCGATCTCATCTGGTCCACTTCACCACCTTGCACACCCAGCCCTGGCGACCGTTTCCCGACCAATTCGTATATTTCGACAACCCCACTGGCGATCTGTGGCCGGCCATGGAGCGCGAGGCCGATCAGGCCGGCTTTCTGCCGGTCTCGGCGACCCGGCCCTCGCGTGAATGGGGTGCGGTGCACATGAGCCTGTCGTCACGCTCCGACGGACAGCTGTTGCAGGAATTGCTGGCCGCCGGAGACTTCAGCGCTCCGGTTGAGCGCCTGGCTATCGAAGATCTGATGGAGCAGGTCCCCGACCAGGATGTACCCTGGGTACTCGAGCGGCTGTTCCGTTCGACCCGGCAACTTGAAATCAGTATCCGCGAGCCCTGGGTTCATTCGGGCGGCCGCTATCGTCGCAACCGCTGGTTCTGGCTTCAGCAATTTCGCCAGGCCGGTCGCATGCACCCGCAAACACGCTGGATCCTGAATCACGCCACGGCAATGGGTCGCACCCGCACCTTGCACGGTGGACCGGCTGCCGACGGTTCGATCGCGGTGCTGCTGCATCGCAAGCCCGGTCACAATCAGCAGGCCCGCGCGATTGCCACCGAGCTGGCCCGGCAAACCGGCCGGGAGGTGCGCGAGTATCGCCTGGAATTCAGCGAGGCGGCTTTTGTGCTGCGCGGCCTGGTCGGCCTCACACCCGTGCCCGGCCTGGAGCGCGATACCCGCGTCATTGTGGCCGGCGGCTGGCTGCCTTCGCG
>PWWM01000139.1 GCA_003561495.1 Gammaproteobacteria bacterium | reverse complement strand
GCTGGCACAAACCGGACGAGCTACTGCCTCGGAAGCGCGAAGATTCCACTGAGCCCAATTCGACATGCTCGATAAGCACGGCCAAGCTTGACGGATGCGATGAAGCCAGTTTTGAATTACGCATACACACAGCTAACTAGTAAGTGACTGTTGAAGTGTCAGTTGTCTGGTTATTGGGACGAACTGTCGGGTAGATGGTGCTTGGCGGACTTTTTGGTTGCATGTTTCTGAGTTTCCGATGGATTTTTGGTTCGGGTATTCAATCTGATCCGGAATCTGACGGATAAGTACGCTTTTTTCCTGGCTTGGCCATGGTTTGTTTCCTAGTGCTTTGCAGCTCTCCGGCTGGTTCAATATTGCCGGTTTTTGACTGCGGGAGCAAATGACATGGCTGAGAGGTTGTTGGAGAAGATGCGTCGGGTGTTGCGGACCGGGCATTACAGTCGTCGTACTGAAAAGTCCTACATCGGGTGGGCCGGCCGGTTCCTGCGGTTTCATCATCCGCGACATCCTGACACGTTGGGCAAGGCGGAAGTGGAGGTTTATCTTTCTCATCTGGCGCTGGATCGCGATGTGGCGCCGGCGACTCAGAATCAGGCCTTGAACGCCATTCTGTTTCTTTACCGGAAGGTGTTGGAAGTTGATCTGCCCTGGCTGGATAATGTGGTCCGGGCCAAGTCGCGAAAGCGCATGCCGGTGGTGTTGACGCAGTCTGAGGTTCGCAAGGTGCTTGCCGAGTTGCGGGCGCCGAATGATTTGATTGCCAGTTTGTTGTACGGGTCTGGGCTGCGGATATCCGAGGCCTTGCGGCTACGCGTCAAGGATGTCGATTTTGATCGTCGCGAGATCATCGTTCGCGATGGCAAAGGCGCGAAAGACCGGGTGACGGTGCTGGCCGATGCCACGATTCCGCAATTGCAGGTTCAGGTTGACAAGGCCGTTGCAATTGGCCAGTTGGACGCTGATCGTAGAGAAGGAGGAGTGATTCTGCCTCATGCGCTCGGACGAAAATATCCCAATGCCCGATTTGATTCGGGTTGGCAATGGGTCTTTCCGGCCAAGGGCCTGAGCCGCGATCCGCGCACCGGTTGGGTGCGACGGCATCATATCCTTGACCGCTCGATTCAGCGCTCAGTTCGTTCCGCCGCCCATCGCCTGGGAATTCGCAAGCCGGTCACCTGTCACGTGTTCCGCCACAGCTTCGCAACCCATTTGCTCGAAAGCGGTTCGGACATTCGCACGGTTCAGCAGTTGTTGGGCCATTCGGATGTGCGAACGACGATGATCTACACGCATGTGATCCAGCGCGGGGCGCTGGGGGCGCGCAGTCCGCTGGACTCGGCTTGATAGAGTTTCAGGCACGCTACCGCCACTGACCGTGCAGCGGTACTCCAGGCCATTGTTTTTGCACTGAATTTTCAGTGGGCCGGGTGAGATTTTGGGGGAGTTTCTCCCTGTTTGTCCCCTCAGCCCCGCGATCCAGTCTGCAAGCCCTTTGCGTCTGGGTCAAGTTTTCAGGTGATTTTTTCCATGACTCGGGCGGCGGCGGCAACGGTTTGTTCGATGTCGGTGCGGGTGTGAGCGCTGGAGACGAAGCCGGCCTCGAACGCGGACGGGGCCAGGTAAATGCCTTCGGCGAGCATGGCGCCGAAAAAGGTCTTGAAGCGGTCCATGTTGCAGGCAGCGGCCTGGGCAAAGTTGGTGACGGCTTCTGATTCGGTGAAGAAGTAGCCGAACATGCCGCCGATGGCGACGGTGGTCATGGGGACATTGGCGTTGTCGGCGGCTTTTTTCAGGCTGGCGGCCAGTTCGGAGGTCATCAGGCCGAGTTGTTCGTAGAAGCCTTCCTGGCTGATCAGTTCCAGGTTGGCGATGCCGGCGGCCATGGCGACCGGGTTGCCCGACAGGGTACCGGCCTGGTAGACGGGACCGGACGGGGCGACCAGGTCCATGAATTCGGCTTTGCCGCCGAAGGCGCCGACCGGCATGCCGGCGCCGATGACCTTGCCGAAACAGCTCAAGTCGGGGGTGATGCCGTACAGGCCCTGCGCCCCTTTCGGGTGGACGCGAAAACCGGTCATGACTTCATCGAATAGCAGCACCGCCCCGTGGTGGTCGCACAGGTCGCGAAGTCCTTGCAGGAATCCGGGCACGGGCGGGATGCAGTTCATGTTGCCGGCAATCGGCTCGACGATGACACCGGCGATCTCATCGCGGTGTTTTTCGAACAGTTCGGCGACGCTGTCGAGATCATTGAACTGGGCATTGAGGGTCAGTTCGGCCAGGGCCGGCGGAACGCCCGGCGAGGTCGGCACGCCCAGGGTCTGGGCGCCGGAGCCGGCCTTGACCAGGAAACTGTCGGCATGGCCGTGATAACAGCCTTCGAATTTGATGATGCGATCGCGCCCGGTGGCGGCGCGGGCGACGCGGATGGCGCTCATGGTCGCCTCGGTGCCGGAATTGACCATGCGCACCTGGTCCATGGACGGGACCATCTCGCACAGTTTTTCGGCCATCGTGACTTCATCGGGTGCGGGCGTGCCGAAACTCAATCCCCTGGCCGCGGCCTGCTGGACGGCTTCAACGATTTTTGGGTGGGCATGGCCGCAAATCATCGGGCCCCAGGAACCGACATAGTCGATGTAGCGTTTGCCGTCGACATCGAACATGTGCGCCCCTTCGGCGCGTTCGAAAAACACCGGCTCTCCGCCGACCGCGGCAAAGGCGCGTACCGGCGAGTTGACGCCACCGGGGATGCGGGCGCGGGCACGGGCAAACAGTTCCTGGCTGATGGTCATGGTTTTAGGGTCCTTTGAAAGAGTTGCTGGTATTGATGGGCGCGGGCACGAATGTCATCGGCCTCGAACAGGTCACTGATCACCGCCAGCAGGTCAGCGCCGGCTGCGATCGCCCGAGGGGCATTCTCGATATTCACCCCGCCGATTGCAACCACCGGCTTGCCGAACCGGCCCGCCTCGGTCAGCACGTCGCCCGGACAGGTCACGGCCTCCGCCTTGGTCGGCGAGGCGAACACGCTGCCGAAGGCCAGGTAGTCCACCGGCTTGGCGGCCAGTCGGGCGGCGCGTTCGAGATCGTTGTAGCAGGACACGCCGATGATGGCTTTCTCGCCCAGTCGATTGCGGGCGCTTTCGGGATCGACGTCGTCGCGGCCCAGGTGCACGCCGTCGGCATCGATGCGCCGGGCCAGTTCGACATCATCATTGATGATGAGCGGGACGTTCATCCGGCGGCAATGGTTCAGCAATTGGCGCGCCAGTGGTTCGTGTGGCCGGGGTTTGTCGCGGTATTGCACCATCACCGCACCGCCTTTAAGGGCTTGGGTGACGGCCTCGATCAACGCGGCTTCAGGCCAGCCGGCCGGGGTGATGGCATACAGCCCCGTTGGCGGAATTTCCTTGACGCAGTTCATTTACAATGGCGGGCTTTGAATGTGTGTGATTGCCAAATCCAAGGAATGATAACCCGGTGAGTGAACAACAGGAGTATCGAAGCTGGCTGTGCGTGGTGTGCGGCTGGATTTACAACGAAGAAGAAGGCGCGCCCGATGATGGCATTCCGCCGGGCACGCGGTGGGAAGATGTGCCCGAGTCCTGGGTGTGTCCGGATTGCGGCGCGGGCAAGGAAGATTTCGAGATGGTGGAAATCTAGGGAGTCTCAGAGGCTCCCCAGGTGACATCGACCAGGCCGCTGTCCCAGCGGCCATCCTCCATGAGT
>PWWM01000229.1 GCA_003561495.1 Gammaproteobacteria bacterium | reverse complement strand
GCTCGCGAGCCTGAAACGATCAAGCGACTGGTGTTTTGAAGCGGCAAGGTTTACTACGACATTGCCAAGGAAAAGCAGGACCGGGAAATCGACGATATCGCCCTGGTTCGTGTCGAACAGCTTTATCCGTTTCCGCGCGAAGAGTTGCAGGAGATCATTGCACGCTATGACCGGGCGCCGGAAGTGGTCTGGTGCCAGGAAGAGCCGCTCAACCAGGGGGCGTGGTTCCAGATCCGCCATCACTTGCAGGCCTGCATCCGCGACGATCAGAGCCTGAAATATGTGGGTCGGGAAGGTTCGGCTTCGCCGGCGGTCGGCTATTATCAAGTCCATATCGAACAACAGAAGAAACTGGTCAGCCAGGCGCTGACCCATGGTGAAGGAACAGACTAAGGAAATTCCATGAGCATTGAAGTCAAAGTCCCCAACCTGCCCGAGTCGGTCTCTGACGCCACGGTGGCCAAATGGCACAAGAAACCCGGTGATCACGTCAGTCGTGACGAGAACCTGGTCGACCTGGAAACCGACAAGGTGGTCCTCGAGGTTCCTGCACCGGCCGATGGCGTACTCAAGGACATCAGCGCCGATGAGGGCGATACGGTGACCGAGGGTGAAATACTCGGCTTGATGGAAGAAGGTGAAGCTCCGGCCGACAAAGAGTCGGAAGAGGACGATACGAGCGAGAAGAAAGAAGCCTCCGAGAAGGCAGACGAAGGCAAAAAGCAAGAAAGCCCCGAACCAGCCCGGAAAGATCAGGACAAATCGCAGAAACCGCAGGATCGCAGCCTGCCGCCTTCGGCACGCCGCCTGGCTAGTGAGCATGACGTTGATCCCAGCCAGGTAGAGGGCTCCGGACGCGGTGGTCGCATCACCAAGGGTGACATGCTCAAGCACATCAAGAGCGGTGGCGGTCCGCGCCAGGAAGAGCGCGTCAAGATGTCGCGCTTGCGCTCACGCATTGCCGAGCGCATGAAGGATGCCCAGAACACCGCCGCCATTCTGACCTCGTTCAACGAAGTCAATCTTCAGGCGGTCAAGGACATTCGAGCGCGCTACAAGGATGATTTCCAGGAGCGTCACGGCGTCAAGCTTGGCTTCATGTCGTTCTTCGTCAAGGCTTGCAGCGAAGCACTTCGGAAACACCCGGTCGTCAATGCCTCGGTCGATGGTGATGAGATCGTTTACCACGGCTTCCAGGATATCGGCATTGCCGTATCCACCGAGCGTGGGCTGCTGGTGCCGATCCTGCGCAACGCCGAGCGCATGAGCCTGGCCGAGATCGAGGCCGGCATCGCCGACTATGCCGATCAGGCGCGCAAAGGCTCCATCCAGCTTGAAGATCTTCAGGGTGGCACCTTCACGATCACCAACGGCGGAGTGTTCGGATCACTGCTGTCGACACCACTTCTAAACATGCCCCAGAGCGCCATCCTCGGCATGCATGCAATCAAGGAGCGCCCGATTGCGGAAGACGGCGAGATCGTCATCCGCCCGATGATGTACATCGCCCTGTCCTACGACCACCGCATCATCGACGGCAAGGATGCCGTCCAGTTTCTGGTTGCGGTCAAGGAAGCGCTTGAAGACCCCGCGCGCATGCTGCTGGGCCTTTGATCGTTGATTGCAAAGAAACTCTGAAACATTGAAAACACCGAAGGCACCCAAGGAAGAATAATGGCTGACAAGGAATTTGATCTGATCGTGATTGGCGGTGGACCCGGAGGCTACGCCGCGGCCATCCGTGCAGCCCAGCTCGAGCTCAAGGTTCTGCTGATCGATGATCGCCAGGACGATAACGGCAAGCCGGCGCCCGGTGGCACCTGCCTGAACGTGGGCTGTGTTCCTTCCAAGGCCCTGCTGGACTCCTCCAAGCACTTCCACCATATCCAGCATGACTACACCGCTCACGGCATCAATGTCGAGAAAGTGTCCATGGATGTCGGCAAGATGATCGAGCGCAAGCGCAAGATCGTCAAGCAACTCAACGGCGGCCTGATGCAGTTGTTCAAGGCCAACAAGATCGAGTTCGCCAATGGCCGCGGCAAGCTGTTTTCCGACCGCCAGGTCGAGGTGCGCCCGCATGATGGAGAAAACTATATCGCAGTCGGCAAGCATGTGATGCTGGCGGCCGGCTCGGAGGCCTTCTCGATTCCCAACGTGGAGATCGACGGCAAGATCATCGTCGACAATATCGGCGCCCTGGAATTCGATGCGGTTCCCGAACGTCTGGCGGTCATCGGCGCCGGCGTGATTGGCCTGGAGATGGGCAGCGTATGGCGTCGCCTGGGCTCGGAGGTCGTTCTGCTCGAGGCCATGGACGACTTGCTTCCGGTGGTTGATCCCGACATTTCAAAAGCGGCGGCCCGGGAATTCAAGAAACAGGGTCTGGACATTCGCCTGGGCGCCAAGGTCTCTTCAGCCGAAGTGAGTGAAGACAAGGTCAAGGTGACCTGGTCCGACAAGAATGGCGAGCAAAGTGAAACCTTTGACCGTTTGCTGGTCGCGGTGGGCCGCAAGGCCGCCTCCGAGGGGCTGCTGGCCGACGATTCCGGCGTTGAATTGACCGACCGGGGCCAGGTCAAGGTCGACGAGGATTGTCGCACCACCGCTGAGAATGTCTGGGCCATCGGCGACCTGGTGCGCGGACCCATGCTGGCCCACAAGGCTTCCGAGGAAGGCATTGCCGTGGTCGAGGCGCTGGCCACCGGCCACGGCCATATCAACCTCGACACCATTCCCTGGGTGATCTACACCGATCCGGAAATCGCCTGGGTCGGCAAGACCGAAAAGCAGCTCAAGGAAGATGGCATCGAATTTCGCGCCGGCAGCTTTCCGTTTGCCGCCACCGGTCGCGGTCTGGCCATGGGCGAGGCTGCCGGGCATGTCAAGATCCTGGCCGACGCCGAGGACGATCGCATTCTGGGCGTGCAGATCATCGGACCGACCGCATCGGAACTGATTGCCGAGTGCGTGGTGGCCATGGAGTTTGCCGGCTCCAGCGAAGATCTGGCGCGCATCGTTCACGCCCACCCGACCCTGTCGGAGGCCGTCCACGAAGCGGCCCTGGCAGTGGACAAGCGGGCGATTCACAAGACGAATTGACCCAGTGGTCAGTGGTCGGTGGTCAGTAGTCCGGAAAACCACACTGATTACCGGCCACTGACCTCCGACTACCGACCACTGACTACTGACCACCGACTACCACTAGCTAAGGACCGAATGATGGCCAGTATCCCGGACAAATTCCGCGCTTTGCGCATCTTCGACGACGAAGACGGCTACCGCGCCGAGATCGTTGATCAGGGCATCGACGAGCAGTCCGAGGGGGATGTCATCATCAAGGTGCACTACTCCAGCGTCAACTACAAGGACGCACTGGCCGGCACCGGGAAAGGCAAGATCCTCAGGACGTTTCCGCTCAATGGCGGCATCGACGCAGCCGGAGAGGTTGTCGAGAGTCAATCGGATCGGTTTTCCGGCGGTGAGCAGGTATTAATGACCGGCTGCGGACTGTCCGAGAACCGCGACGGCGGATACAGCCAGTTCCTGCGGGTGCCTTCAAAATGGCTGGTTCCCCTACCGGACGGGCTGGATCTGAAGGAAGCCATGCTGCTGGGCACGGCCGGATTTACCGCGGCCCTGGCCCTGTATCGTATGGAGGCCAACGGCCAGACACCGGATATGGGTCCGATCTGCATTACCGGCGCCAGCGGCGGCGTCGGCTCCTTGGCCATCGATATCTTTT
>PWWM01000235.1 GCA_003561495.1 Gammaproteobacteria bacterium | reverse complement strand
GTGGTCGCGCCGTCCCCTTGCGCCAGGCCCGGACCGGCCAGCAGCCAGTAACCGTCCTCGGCAAAGCGGGCGGCGTTGAGCTGGCGATATTGTCCGATCTCATGCTCATCGAGACTGTCCAGGTCCACCTCGAAAAGGCGGAACAGGCTGTGCGGGGGCTCCTCGTAGTCGATCAGGCGTTCCGAGACCAGCAGCCGGTCGCCGTCGGGATGAACATCCTGCAGGGTGACCGAGGTGCTTTTCGCGGTCAATGGCCGGATCAGGCCGCTGGCGACATCAACCTGGTAAAGCTGGCTATTGTCGCGAAAACCGGCCCAGCGGTCTTCAAGCGAACGGATGCGACGACGCTTGTCATTGTCGGTCTGATGGGGATCGGTCCAGGCGAATAGAATCGATGTGCCGTCACGGTGCCAGCGCCAGGCGCCAATGCGCGAGTGATTGGCCAGCAGCAACCTGGCCTTGCCGGAATCCAGGTCATGCAGCCAAAGATTATTGCCCTCCTGCACGGCCAGGCTGCCCGAATCGGGACTGAAGGCCAGGCGTCCCGGCAGGGAGCGAGTCCACTGACGCACGATGCGATCGTTGTTCAGATCACGAATTTCCAGGCGGCGAATCGGCATGTCCGCCTCGTCACTGCGCGCACTGAAGCTCAATGCCAGGTAGCGGCCGTTTGAAGACAGGGCCAGATTGCCGACGGTTTCGGCATTGGTCAGCCGCCGGGCCGAAACACGCTGACGGGGTTCCAGGTGCCAATCGATGGCATCATGCTCATCGCGTCCGGTCCAGGTCAGAGCGGGATCACCGTTGTCACTGCCACCCTGATGGACCAGCCAGACCGGGTGGGTCCCGGCAGCCAGGTTCAGCTCGACTTTTCCGTTGTCATGGCTCACGGACTGACCATCGTGGAAAACGTGCAGTCGCTCCAGATGCTCGATCTGTAGATGGCCGCGCACGAACCGATCGGCTTCCAGGTTGAAGGCCCAGACCATCAATCCCTCATCCGTTTCTGTGTCCGCCGAAACCGATTCCCAGGTCAGCGTGCGGCCAAAGATCGAAACCTCGCGGCCGGCATGCGGCAGGCCCTGTTGGCCCATCTGCATGATCAGCGCGCGCCGCATCTCGTCGCCCTTGGCGGCGTCGTTGAAATGACTGACCGAAACCGGCAGCGGCCCCAGTTTCAGCACCGACTCGATGGCTGTTTCGGGCCCCTCGTCATTGTTGGTTTCGGTCGCTTGAACGGGGGCAATCAACCCGATCAGGACCCACATCAGGACTAGAACAATTCGAAGGCTCACAGGCACGCTCCGGCAGGTTTTTAACTTGGAATTAGTTGAATTTAGCAGAATCGATCAAGCTGCGTTGGGGAGCCTTTTTGGGCGGCTGCATCGCGCAATCTTCAGTCCCGTTACCGGGCCCGCTGTCGCTGTACAAACAGGATGGGGTTTGGAGAAGCATCGGGTGGCATCCGACCGCTGCGACAGTTGGGAGAAGATTGAAAGTCTGATGGTGGCTCCGATCTGACTCAATCATCAACCAACTCCTACCCGACAAGCGACGAGTGGGCTTGACCGGGGCCGGGCTCGAGGTGACGGAAGCGGGAATAAACTATCCGTTCTTCGAGCACCCGAGAAGCCTACTAAAGGCAATCCCCAACCCGTTGGATCAAACGCAATTCGGTAGGCACCAGAACGCCACTGGACTTGAAAGATCGACCATGCCGTTCACCTCGAGCCCGGCCCCGGGCAAGGCCACTCGGCGCCCCGCCCCCATAACCTGCCACATGTGTGGCAAAGAGGCTGTTTGATTGGGATCAATTCTCATTGTGCAGTTGTCGGCTAGCATTCCGTTCAACGATCACAATAGCGACGGGATAGACCATCACATGTCCGAGTTGATGCGGCCGACCTTCGATGTCGACCTGATCAGGAAATACGGCGGAGAGGGGCCGCGCTACACCTCGTACCCGACCGCACCGCAGTTCAGTGATCGGTTCGGTGAGCAGGATTACATTGCAGTGATGGGCGAGAGTAATCGCCTGCCCATCCCGGCTGATCTGTCGTTGTATGTGCACGTGCCGTTTTGCTCCAATCCCTGCTTCTACTGCGGCTGCAACCGAGTCATCACCCGCTCGGTTACTGCAGGAGACCAATTTCTCGCCAATGTCGAACGAGAGCTCGAGCTGGTCTCACCGCACTTTGACCGCGACCGGGTGGTTCGCCAGTTGCACCTGGGCGGGGGCACGCCAACCTTTTTGAGCCTGGAACAGATCGAGCAGTTGCTGGCCATGCTCAAACGGCACTTTCCATTCGATCCGGGTGCCGAGATGGGTCTGGAGATCGACCCGCGCTCAATCGATCCACGCGGTGTCGCCGGGCTACGCAAGCTGGGCTTCAATCGACTTTCGGTGGGCGTGCAGGATCTCGAGCCGGATGTTCAGCAAGCCGTCAACCGCATTCACGACACCGCCACGGTGGCGGCCGTGATCGGTGCGGCGCGGGCTGCCGAGTTCGACTCCATCAGTGTTGACCTGATCTACGGGTTGCCCCTGCAGACCACCGCCGGATTTTCGCGTACTGTCGAGACCATCGTCAGCCTGCGACCGGACCGCATCTCTCTGTTCAACTACGCCCACCTGCCGCACTTGTTCAAGGCCCAGCAACGCATCGAGGCCGAACAACTTCCAACGCCCAAGACCAAATTGGCCATCTTCCGCAACACCCTGGAGCGATTTCTGCAGGCAGGATACGAGTTCATCGGCATGGATCACTTTGCCCTGCCGGACGACTCGCTGGTCAAGGCGCGTCAGGACGGCAGCCTGGTGCGCAATTTCCAGGGTTACTCCACCCACGGCGGGCTGGACCTGGTCAGTTTCGGACCCAGCGCCATCAGCCAGATCCACGACAGTTTCGCGCAGAACGAACGCAAGCTCGATGACTGGGCGATTCGGCTCCAGGAAGGGCATATTCCGGTAGCTCGCGGTCTGAGCCGGAACACTGACGATAATTTGCGCGCGACCATCATCGACCGGATCATGTGTACCGGACAACTGAATTATGGCGATATGGAAAAGCGCTTCGAGCTGAGTTTCAGCCGCTATTTCAAGGAGGAACTGGCGCGCCTGGCCGAACTGGCCGAAGACGGACTGATCGAGTGGACGGGCAAGGGTTTCGCGGTCACCGGCCGAGGCCTGCTGTTCCTGCGCGCCATTGCCAAGGTCTTCGATGCCTACCTGCCGGCCAACCACACCCCGAAAGGCCGATTCTCTCGAATCGTCTGAGCTGACGACCCAGGCAAGGGTGGCAAAACACCAAAGCCCCATATTCAGGCTTTGCTGATATATACTGATCCCAGCTCAAAGCCCTTCCGGGAAAGGTTTGGCATGGCCGAAAAGCCACCATTGAGAGAAGTGGGGCAGCGTGAGACCCGCTGCGAGGATTGTTCAATGTTCAGCCTGTGCTTTGCGCAGGAAATATCGGCCGAGGAACGCGAACAACTCGATCGCGTCCTCAAACGCCAGCAACCAGCCGAGCGTGGCGATCATCTGTTTCATGGTGGCCAATCCCTGAAATCGGTCACCGTGGTGCGCTCCGGATCCATCAAGGGCTACCATCTCAGCCAGGAAGGCGATGAAATCGTCTCGGGCTTCTACCTGCCCGGCGAAGTGATCGGCCTGGATGGCCTCTCCAGTGAAACCCATCCCGGCTTTGCCGTCGCTCTGGAAGACAGCCGAACCTGCGAAATCCCTTTCAACGACTTCCTGGCCATGCTCGACAAGAGCCCCAAGCTCAACCAGGTCATGCTG
>PWWM01000249.1 GCA_003561495.1 Gammaproteobacteria bacterium | reverse complement strand
GATCGCCAGCTCCCGGGTCGGCGCCAGCACCAGCGTCGCCGGTTTCGATTGATCCTGCCCGAGCCGGGTCAGCACCGGCAACCCAAAGCCGACAAACCCACTGTCCTGCTCACCGCGATCCTGTTCAGCCATGACTCAAGAAAAATGACGACCAGAATGCATGGTAACCCACCGTAGCCGGCACCTGCCCGGGACCTCATGCGTAAACCAGCACATAAGGCTTACAACGGATGGCAGGTTTCTTGAGGTATTATCGTAGAGGCAGGTAGATTCAAGCGTTACGAATTGCAACCATGAGAGCTCACGACCACCCAGCATCCAATTTTCTTCTCGCTTGCGGCATTACGACCGTGCTTTGCTTTGTCCTTGCCGGACCACTGTCGGCCGCCCAGTTCATCACGGTTGGTTCTGATCCGGATTGCGATACCACTAGCCTGACCGCCGCCATCAATGACGTTGATAACGGTGGCACCGTACTGTTGGCCAACAACCAGTCTTACGACGGCATAGAAATTATCGTCGATATGAAGTCGGTCACGATTAGCGGTGGGTTCCCGACCTGTTCTTCCTTGAGTCCCAGCGGGCGGACCACGCTGGGACGCGACACTAGCCGCGCCATCAGTACCCGCTTCGGGACGACAAGCTATGAACTCAGACTCATAAACCTTGAAATCACCGGCGCCAGTGGTACGGGCGATGGCGCCGGCATTCGCCTGGGAAACCGCACCCATCTGAAACTCGAAAATGTGCTGATTCACGGCAATGAGACAACTGGCCGCGGCGGTGGCATTTACATGAACGGTCCAATCGGCCAACGTATCTCGATTGACTTTCCGGGTACGGGGATTTTCAACAATCAGGCGAGACTGGGCGGTGGCATCTACTGCGAGGAATCCGCCGGCACGATTCGCCGCGGTGTTATCGATCTGAGTGCCGGGTTGATTCGAGGCAATCGAGCCACTGAAGATGGTGGCGGCATCTACCTGGAAGACTGCAACCTGATCTTGCGAACCGGTGCGCGGGAAGGCAATACCGTGTTTGCAGGCATCTACGACAACGAGGCCGTGGGTGATGGCGGCGGCCTCTATGTCAGCGGCTCATCGGAGGTGCTGCTAGAACCGGCGCAGCTAGTCGCCTACCGGCCGCTGATCGACAGTAACCGCGCTGACGGATTGGGCGGCGGCGTCTATTGCACGAGCCTGAACGACAATCGGCCCGAGCTCATTATGACCGCCGGCCTTGTTCGCGCCAATCGGGCCTGGTGGGGAGGCGGGATGTGGCTCAATCGATGTGATGTCGCCATCTATGCCAGCGGACCCGAGCAGGGCATTCAGGGCAACATCGCCGAGGGCAGGGCGGAAGATCCTGGTCCCCAGGAGCCAAGAGGCGGGGGGATTGGCGCCGCTAACGGTACGATCCTGGAGATCGACGGCGGCAATCGCGACTATTCGCCGCCTGATCAATCGATCCATATCGTCGGCAATAGCGTCATTGATGGTGGGATTGCCGGGGCGCTCTTTTCGGAGGGAAGCACCACGGAAGTCTGGCTGCGAGATGTTCGTCTGGAAGGCAATTCGGCCAGGAGTTCTCCGACCCTACATGCCACCAGTTCGTCAAAGCTCAGTGTCGATCACTCTGAGGATGGCCATTGTCCGGTAGCCAGTGGACCGGACGGCTGCTCGCAGATTCTGAGCAACGCTCAGACGGAAACCCCGAATGCTTTTCTCAACGGTGTCGCCGTCACGGTGGGTTTTGGAGCCCAGGTCAAGGTCAACCGGACAGTGATCAGGGATAATCTGGGTTCGCTGGCCAGCAGCATTTTACATATTCAGAATAACTCCGATATCACCATTCCAACATTGCAGGTCACCTCCTCGCTGATTGTCAACAATCAGATTCGCCAGCTATTGCGTAACTCGCGAAATGGCGAGGTGCGAATTGCCTGGACGACCATTGCCGACAACGTAACTTCGGTTCCTGCCGAGCCCCGTGACCTGATCCGGGTCAACGCTTCCGGTGGTAACACGGCGCCATTGGACTTGGTCTCCAGCATCATCTGGCAGCCGGGGGACGACTTCAGCGACTATTTTTGGCTCGAAGGAGAGGCCGAAGTCGATCAGGTGAGTTGCCTGATCACGCATGACCCCGATGCGGTCACGGCAGTCGCCAACAGCGCCTTTCGGGTAGACGGCAATAATCCACAGTTTGGTGCGCCGGCCAATGAAGATTGGACGGTTTCTATGTCCAGTCCCGCCTTTCAATGTGACGGCAGCTTTTACAACAATGAGCTGGACCTGGCTGGACGCCAGCGCGGCGTCTTGACCAATCTGCCGGGTAACCCGGTGATCTTCACCGCCGGCGCCTACTCCATTCGTTCAGCCGATACCCTGTTCAGGGATCGCTTCGAACTGTGATGGAAGAATCGGTGCTACATCTCGATTCTCGGAGAAAGCAGCTATCCTCGACGTCAGTGAGGTTCTCCTCGATAAGCTGGCGCAGATGGCCGGGCGGCTGGGACAGTGATCAGGCGCGCATCTTGTCGGCAAGCTCGAAATGCGACATCTGATCCGCGAGAGTACAGGAAGCATAAGCGGCCGATCTCCGGATTTCCAACGGTATCCGGATCCGCAGTAGACCGGCGTTTGATCTCGAAATCGCCGCATAGCGGGCCGAGTCTCCCCGTTTTCTTTCCTGTCGCAGTCAATCGAACGACGAAGCACGCCAGAATTCCCGTCATTGGCCCATTGCGGCACGAGCGCCGCCGGACCGTGCTCGGCTCAAGCGCGATCTGAATCCAGTTCGCTGTAATTCAGGAATGCAAGCCGATTCGCCTGCCCGGAGACGCGCGGCTTTCCGCCCATAGGCCGGGAAGATCCTTGCAAATGCTCGGCGTGGCAGGTGTCGCACCGAAGGCGCAGGAACCCGTGATCCAGCCTGCCGCACATGGGCGGGCAGCTGCTTGCCGGCCTCGACCAGGTGCTCGACAAACGCCGGATAATGCCGCTCGACGACCTGGTAGACAACCAGGCTCTTGCGGTGGTTGGCCTTGAAGTTGGCGATTTTGAGCCAGGTGCGCAGGCCGACCGCTTGCTCACCAAGCGGGTTTGGCAACCAGCCGTTGCCACTGGAATTGCCGAACCAGCGGTAGCAGATTCGCCACAGGCCGGACCAGAACGGGTCGGAGCCGCGCAGCGAGTCGAGATCGGTGACGATCACATCAATTCCGCAGGCGCAGATCGTCATCGTCCGAATCGCCGGCAAACTCGTTGAACAAGAACATGTCGAGCACAACCAGACGTTCGGCCTGGCCGATCAATTCCAGTTTTCGCTCGAAGATGTGGTGGTCGGAGGTGCGCTGCCCCTTCTCGTCAACCCAGGTCCAGTCGGCCAGAAATTCGACGCTTACCGTGCCTCTTGCCGGCCCGTCGAAGCCCAGTCCTTGCGGAGCGGGTTTCCAGACGTTCCAGGCGGCCACGCCAATCCAGAGCACGACGAGCGCTGCCAGATACTTGCGCCGATGGACCGGTTTTCGCAACTGCATGGAGACACGAGTGGCTCGTTCAGTAGCAAGCGGCAGCATACGCCACCGCTAATAGCGGTAAACTAGGAGAGATGATATGAACTCTCATCAAACAGATTTCCAAGTGGTTGTTTTTATTGATGGGCGTTTTCCTGAACCGATAGAGGATTCATGGGAGTTTCTATCGGAGTTAGGGCACGCGAACTAGGCGACGGAGAAGGATTCGACGGTGTCCGTCGGGGACGTAGCCCCGACCTACGATCCTATCGCACCGGTGGAGTTCGCCACGAATGTAG
>PWWM01000187.1 GCA_003561495.1 Gammaproteobacteria bacterium | reverse complement strand
TGCAACCCAGGTGCCATCGTCCATACGCGCCTTGTGAACCTGGGCCAATGATGCTGCGGCCAGCGGATCCGTAACGACCAGGGCAAATACCTCTTCGGGTCGAGCGCCAAGATCTTCAGTCAACTGCTTTTCGATTTCCGAATAATCAACCGCCGGCGCCTTGTCCTGGAGTTTCCTGAATTCGTCCAGCCACTCCGGACCAAACAAGTCCACGCGCGTGGCCAGCACCTGTCCGAGCTTGACAAAGGTCGGCCCCAGTTCCTCCAGCACCCGGCGCGCCCGCTCGGGCGGCTTCAATCGGGCCAGTTCCTCGGCCTTTTTCCAGTGCAACGCCTTGCCGGCACGCTCCAGCGCTCCCGACATGCCCACCCGCTGGACCAGATCGCCAAATCCATAGCGGATCAATACCGACGCGATATCCTGCACTCGGCCAAGATCCCGCGCTGCGCTTAAAGCCTGCCAAAGCATGTGTTGGTCTCCAGACAGTGTTGCTGAAAGGCTACCATCATTCGGGCACAACTTCGGGCCCGGCCTCAGCCTCATAACCCGGCGACATATGCATTCGTCGAGTGAGTATTTCCCCTCATGCTCATGCAGCCCTAGGCTGCTGCCATGTCGATCTCAAACGCAAAGCCCCCTCAAGGCTGGTACCCGTTGTTTCTGAACCTGGCCGGACGAAATGTGCTGGTCATTGGTGGCGACCAGGTGGCATTGCGCAAGACCCGGGCGCTGCTGCGCTGCAAAGCGCATGTGGTCATGCTCTCCAACACGCCTGATCCAAAGACCGTCGAGGAACTGGCCACTGAACCCGTGTGCTTTCTTCGCGGAGACTATTTCGCGGCGTTACTCGAAAACATTGCCCTGGTCGTTATCGCCGAGGCTGATGAAAACACGGCTCTTAAGGTTCGACAAGACGCTGACAAGCGCGGCCTGCCGGTCAATGTCGTCGACCAGTTCAAGCATTGCAGCGCCATTACACCGGCGGTGATCGCTCGCTCGCCGATCAAGATCGCGATCTCCAGCGCCGGACAGGCACCGGAACTGGCGCGTATGTTGCGCAGTCGCATCGAAGCCCTGCTGCCGCCCTCCATCGGACCACTGGCCCAACTGGCCGGGCGCCTGCAGACGACGATCCGCAAACGCTACCCGAACATGGCTAGGCGCCGACAATTTCTGGGCTGGCTGTTCTCGGGTCCACCTGCCCTGGCCGTTGAACGAGACCAGCCGGAACAGGCCCGCCGCCTGGCCGAGCAGGCGCTGATGAAAGACTCGTTTGAAATCAAGGGCAGCGTGGCCCTGGTCGGGGCCGGTCCGGGCGATCCCGAACTGCTGACCCTGCGCGCATTGCGCCTGATCCAGGAAGCCGACCTGATCGTTCATGACGGACTGGTCGATGCCCGCATCCTCGAATACGCCCGTCGTGATGCCGAACGGATCGATGTCGCCAAGCGTCGCGGACATTGCCGGGTTGACCAGGACGGTATCCAGCGATTGCTGGTCGAACATGCCCGCCGCGGTGCGCGCGTGGTGCGCCTCAAGGGTGGCGATCCAATGATTTTCGGACGTGGCGGCGAAGAGATCGCCGAGCTGCGCAAACACGGCATCGACTACCAGGTCGTGCCGGGTATTACCGCTGCCAGCGCTTGTGGCGCTTATGCCGGCATTCCGCTGACCCATCGTGATCATGCCCAGTCGGTGCGGCTGATCACCGCCCATTGCAAGGCCTCGATCGACAATCTGGACTGGTCGGAACTGGCCGCCGATCGCCAGACCCTGGCCTTTTACATGGCCGTGGCCAAGCTCGATGTCATCGAAACCCGATTGATCGCTGCCGGGCGCCATCCGGACACCCCGATTGCGCTGGTCGAAAACGGCACCCGGCCGAATCAGCGTGTCCTGATCGGCACCCTTGGCAATCTGGCGGAACTGGCCGACCGACATGACCTGAAGTCCCCGGCCATGCTGTTTGTCGGCGAGGTGGCGGCCCTGGCCAGTGAACTGGGGTGGTACGGCGATGCACCACTTCACTCTGTCCAGGATAAGCACGTCGAGGTGCGCAAGGCGTCCTGAGCTTCGGGCAAGCTCCATAGGTACTCCGGCGGGTTACAATTCCAACCATGACTCGCTCCCGAATCGCGCTGTTGGTCTCGGTATCCCTGGTGCTGTTTCTGACCGGTTGCGCCACCACGCCACCGCGTGACCAGGACAACGTGTGCAACATCTTCCGCGAAAACCCACGCTGGTACGACCATGCCCGGGCCTCCGAGCGACGCTGGAAAACACCGATCGCCGTGCAAATGGCTTTTGTGCAGCAGGAATCCTCTTTTCGCGCCCGGGCCCGCCCGGAACGCAACCGGATTCTGGGCATCATCCCCGGTCGGCGTCCGTCTTCAGCGCGCGGTTATGCCCAGGCCCAGGATCCAGCCTGGAGCGATTACCAGGCTGCCACCGGCAACCGTCGCGCCCGGCGCAGCAACATGGCCGATGCACTCGATTTCATCGGCTGGTACAACGACGTCAGCCATCGCCGCCTGGGTCTGGCCAAGAACGATGCCTACAATCTTTACCTGGCCTATCATGAGGGCCATACCGGGTACCAACGCGGCAACTGGCGCAACAACCGTCAGCTCCAGTCGATTGCCCGGCGGGTCGATAATTTGGCCCTGACCTACCAGCGCCAGCTCAATGCCTGTGAGTCAGATTTCCACTGTCGTCGCTGGTACCAGTTCTGGCCGTTCTGCCGGTGAGTATCCGAACATAGAGCCAGCCGCCGATCGCGCCGCACAGGCTGAGGGTCAGGAAGCCGGCCAGGCTGCGGGTGGCGCCGATGACTGTGACCGGCAGCATGGCGCTCATGATGGCAAGTGCCGCGGCGATGGCGACGAAGCCGGCCAGCATGAATAGCGGCATTCTAGCGTTGCTAATCCAGCGAACCAGCGCACCAGCCACCACGAAGGCGATCAGCAGGGCCAGTGCGACGATAATGGCAAACGTCGGGGCAAAACTGACCAGATCGAACCCGGTCACCTGCAGTCGATCGCCGATGGAAATCGGACCATCCAGCTCAGCGATGCGGGCCAGGTTGAACTGAGTCTGGACGATGCTGCCCGAAACTGCGGTGACCACCACCGCACTCAACCAGGCCAGTAACCAGCGCAAGGCAAGTTTCATGTTTTCTCCCATTCCTCATGCCATTGGGCGTATATCATGTTTCCCATGAGACGGTTCACACACAGCTTAATTGTAATGGTCCTGGCAATGGCCCTGTCAGGCAAAGCTCTGGGACTCCAGATCGAAACCGTGGCCGATGGACTGGAGCATCCCTGGTCGATCGCCTTCCTGCCCGATGGTCGCCTGCTGGTCACAGAGCGTGCTGGCCGCTTGCGCCTGATCAATGCCGAGGGTGATCTGGTTGCAGAACCCGTCGCGGCAGTGCCGGAAAGTTTGGTACGTAACCAGGGTGGGCTGATGGAAGTGGCCCTGGACCCCGACCATGAGACCAATGGCTGGATTTATCTCACTCAGGCCCACGGCGTGCCGAACGCCAATACCACACGGGTGCTGCGTGGTCGACTGGATGGCATGACCTGGGTCGACAACGAAGTCATCTTCACCGCCCGGCCGGAACGCACCCGCCCGGTTCACTACGGCGGCCGGATTGCCCTTCTTGACGACGGCACATTGCTGGTCACCCTTGGCGACGGTTTCGATCATCGCGAGCAGGCCCAGAAACTCGACAGCCATATCGGAACGATTGTTCGCATCCACCCGGATGGCTCAGTACCGTCGGACAATCCCTTTATCGACCAGCCCGACGCCCTGCCCGAGATCTACAGCTACGGTCATCGCAATCCGCAAGGCATCGTGTT
>PWWM01000198.1 GCA_003561495.1 Gammaproteobacteria bacterium | reverse complement strand
GTGGGCCAGGGTGTCCGGGATGTCCATCTCGCGGCAATCGATCCAGAAGGGTGAATCGGTGCGCTCGTTGACATGGTAGTGAAGAATGATGAAATCGCGGATCCGCTCAGCTTCCAGCCTGACATCCTCATTGAACTGGTCGACCTCGGCCGGATCGATTTCTCCAGCGGGGAACAGCTTGATGAAGCGAATCAGGCTGTTCTGGATCATGTGGATACTGGTGGATTCCAGCGGTTCGAGAAACCCGCTGGCAAGCCCCAGCGCCAGGCAGTTGCGATTCCATTGCTTGAGCCGGCGGCCGGTTCTGAACCTGATGGTGCGCGGCTCGGTGATGGGCTTGCCGTCGATATGATCCAGCAGCAGTTTGCTCGCCTGCTCGTCGTCCATGTAGTGACTGCAAAAGACGATGCCGTTGCCGACCCGGTGCTGCAAGGGAATCTTCCACTGCCAGCCGGCGCTGCGGGCGGTCGATCGGGTGTGCGGCATGGGCGGGGCGACCGATTCACTTTGCACCGCCACGGCCGAATCCGATCGCAGCCAGCGTGACCAGTCTTCCCAGCCCGTTTTCAGGGTCTGCTCGATCAGCAGGCCGCGAAAGCCGCTACAGTCGATAAAGAAGTCACCTGCCACCACTTGTCCGGATTCCAGTGACACCGACTTGATGAAGCCGCTTTCCGCGTCCTGGTTGACGGTGACCACCTTGCCCTCGGTACGCTTCACACCCAGTTTCTCGCTGTAGGTTCTGAGCATGCGCGCATACAGTCCGGCATCGAAGTGATAGGCATAGTTGGGCTGGCGTTCTCCGTTCTTGCCGAATTTTCCGGCCCGCGACAGTGAAACCTCGACGCTGTACTCGCCCAAATCGCGCGTCTGACCCAGCTTCCTGGCCTTGAGCCAGTAGTGATGGAACTGGGCCGCCCAGGCATCGGTGCCCGGGGGTCCGAAAGGATGGTAGTAGCGATCACCGACGCGCCCCCAGTTGATGAATTCGATGCCCAGCTTGAAGGTGCCGTTGACCGCGGCCAGGAACTCGGCCTCGTCGAGTTCCAGCAGCAAGTGAAAATTCCTGATCGCCGGAATGGTGGCCTCGCCCACTCCCACCGTGCCGATCTGATCCGATTCGATCAGTTCGATTTGACGATGCGAACCGAAGGTCTTGGCCAGCGCCGCCGCGGCCATCCAGCCGGCCGTGCCGCCACCGACGATGACGATGCGATTGAATCCGTTTGCTTCCGACTCACTCATGGACTGGCCCTTTAGCGATTGAGCTTGTTGCGAAGGAAGGTCCGCAGCCTGCGGGCCTGATCCTCGCCCAGTGTGCCCAGCACGCCGCGACTGTGTTCAGGGATGTGCTCGACATGATCCGGGTCGGCGTTGAACACGTAGTGGTCGAAAAGGTGCCGCCAGGCCGCGCGCTGGGACTGCGGCAGATCACGGATATTGAGGATGGCGTGCAGCAGCGCGTCATTGGGTGCGCCCATGTAATCGGGCACCTCGCGCCACCAGTGGTTGATCAGGATGTTGAATGGATCGAGTCCCTGTACGTGATGCCACCACATGCAGGGGATATAGATGGCATCGCCGGGTTCAAGCACGGCTGATCTGGCGTGTTTCAGTGCTTCAGAAAAGCGCGGGTAGCGTTCAAGGTCCGGATCATCGAGATCAACCATGCTGATCTGCTGGCCGGCCGGGGTCAGTTCCATGGGTCCTACGTAGAGATTGGCCAGTTGCTCCGGCGGAAACAGCGTGAAACGGCGTTGTCCGGCGCAGACGCAGGCGATGTTTTCCATGGCATCGTAGTGGGCCGCCACGATGGTGCGGTTGCCGATCCAGATGCGTACCGACGCCCGATGCGAACCGCGCGGCAGGCTGTTCTCGGAGCCAAGTCCCGGCAGGCACAGGTCGATGGCTGATGAGCCCACGTAAATGGTCGGCGGTTGCGGGTCGTCGGCATGTTCGAGCAATTGATCAAGCACCCGGCCGAGTTCGATCCCGGCCTGGTTGAAATTGGTGTCGGTGACATCCTCGTTGTAGAAAATCCGGCCTGCCGTTTCACTGGCGCCGATATAGGCGGTCACCGGCTGACCGCTGTCAAAGCCTTTCAGATATTCAACCGCCGCCGAAGCGGACTCGCGCGCCCTTCTCACCAGCGGCCAGTCCCGCGCCAGACCACGGAATACAACCGGATGGTCGAATTGGCCTACGTGCTCGAACAGGCCCCGGGCGCCGACATCGTGGATTTCGTCGATGGCCTGGACTGCCACGCTCATCTCATCACGCGCCATCGACTGAAGCGATCATGCGGTTCTTGCGCTCGACCAGAACGCCGAGATTCGGCAGCGAGGCCAGCATCATGTAGATATCGCGCAGCCAGCCCTTTTCATGCAGTCTGCCCAGGGTGTCGGCATCGAGCCCGGCCAGTCGTTCCTCGTGAATCGTGTAGAGCCCTTTAAGCGTGTGCCTGGAACCATCATTGAACTCGACATCGAGCTCAAGCGACTCGATCAGGTCCAGCCCTTCCAGCATTTGCGTAAAGGCCTCGCCGGCCGGATGTCCGGCATGAATGGTGGCCAAGAGCGTGTTGATGCGCTCGAGCAGGGGACTGTCTCCACCATGCGGCAGAAACACCGGCTCACCTTGCGACTCGTTGACTGAAGGGTGATCCATGTCGATGTGAACGACCGGCACCTTGACCGGCACGCCGTTGTCCACCTGCTCCTGGAAGCCGATCAGAAAGGGACCGCGCTCGATGGTCATGGGGATCCGCTGGGCCAGCCAGCCCGCATCGTCCAGGTAGAGATTTTCGCGTTCATCGAAGCCGAGCAAAGCGATGATGTCAAAATGGCCGCTGGTCGGGTTGCGGGTGAAAAACAGCGGATACTCGGCCTGCAACGCTCCCAGCTCCACCGTGAATACGCGGGCGACATGGACATCGTAGCCACGTCCCCTGGCATAGGTCCGATCGACCTTGAGGTTCTTGTGGCGTACATTGTCCAGCAATTCATGTCGACTCATGCTGCATTCCCGCGATTGGCCCTGATGGAGTGGTGAGTTTGAGTATCGTGCCCCGGCAGGCCTCGCTCAGCCATCACACCGAGCAGTTGACGATTGTTCGGCAACTGGGCAAGCAAACGTTTGGCCATGCGATCGTTGTCCTCGAACAGGGCCCTGGCCTTTTGAGAGTCGGCCATGGCGCCGGCGCCGATTCTCGGTCGGGTCTCGAAACCCATCCCGTAAAGAATGTACTGGTAGCTGGCCGCCGAGAACACCTCGTCGACCTGGGAGAAATCCCTGGGCGTGGGCGCCTGGAATCGCCACAAGTCCAGCAGCTCGGCCAGGCTGTCGGGGATGGTTTCGGACTTGCGGTTATCCAGCCAGTAGGCCGAATCCTCGCGCCGGCTCAGCACATAATGGAGCTTGAGAAAATCGATGATGCGTTCCCAGCGGTAAGTAAACCGGGTATTGAAACGCTTGGCGGCGATATCCATGACCTGGCGATTGACCGGCAATTCATCGACCAGCATGGTGGCGGCCAACTCGACCATCACCAGCGCGCTGGCCTCCAGCGGTTCGATGAATCCGGCCGACATGCCAATAGCCAGGCAATTGCGATGCCAGAACCGCTCCCTGTAGCCTGGTCTGAATGACAGCTTTCTCAAATCCACGGAATCGGCATCGATGCTCGAGGTTTCCCCCAGGTAACGCCGAAGCACCTGCTCGGCCTGCTCGTCGTCGGAGTGTTGGCTGGAGTAAACGTAGCCGACGCCGCGACGCGAGGACAGGGCGATGTCCCAGACCCAGCCGGCCGCTTGCGCGGTCGAATTGGTCTGAGAGGCGATCGGGCCTTGAGGATCATCATGCGGGATCTGCACCGCCAGCGCGGAATCATTGAACAGGATGTCCTTGCGTTCGATGAAGGGGATCTGGTAGTGACGACCCAGCAGCAGCGAGGCCGTCCCGGTACAGTCGATGAACAGATCGGCCTCGATCTCGCCGTTGCGCTCGGTGGTCAGGGAGCGGATGTCACCGTCCGGCTCGCCATTGACGAGATTGACGTGGTCGATGATGTGCCTGACCCCCAACACTCCAGTGCAATGTTCGGCCAGCAGCATGGCGAATTTGCCGGCATCCAGGTGATAACCATAATTGAGCACGTGCGCGTATTCGGGCGTCTCAGCCTGCTTGGGCGCCAGGTTGCGATCACATGCCTTGGCCTGTGGCGTCATTCGTTCGGCAAAGCTGATTCGGTCACGGCACTCAAGCCAGGCCGGAATGGTATTGATCAATGGATAGCCGGCCGGCGGCGAGAATGGATGGTAATAGATGTCATCGGCCGCGCCATGGGTCCAACGAACAAAGCGAGTACCCTGTTTGAATGAAGCCGAACAGGCCTCGACGAAACGGCTTTCGGAAATGCCCATTCTGTGCAAGGTCGTTCGCATCGTCGGCCAGGTGCCCTCGCCCACGCCGATGATGTTGACATCGGGGGATTCGATCAGGGTGACTTCAATACCACCTGGTTTGATCTGCCCGTGTTCGGCAGCCAGCAGCCCGGCGGTGATCCAGCCGGCGCTGCCGCCACCAACGATGACAACCCTGGTAACCGTATTTTGATTCGTGTTAGTCATAAAAAGAAGCCGCTGTTGCCAGCGGCTTTAAAAAAGTGGTCGTCGCTGGAATCGATCAGAATCTCCATCGGGCCCCGAGATTGTAACGCGCCCCGTACTGGTTGCCCGCAATCAACTGCTCGGGATAGCGAACGTAGACCCGCTGGGTTTCCTCGGTCACGTTGAGTCCTTCCAGGAAAATCGACAGGTTGTCGGTCGCATGCCAGGTGAAGTTGATATCCAGCTGGCCATAGTCCTCGATAAATACTGGAGAGTCGAACTGATCAAAACCGGCGAGGAATTCATCGCGCCAGTTCCATGCAACTCGGGTCGAGATATGATCATTTTCAAAAAACGCAATCAAATTATAAGAGTCACTCAACCCGGGCAATGCGAATTGCCGGTCGACCACATCCCGGTCGGCACTGACATCGCCGGAGACAAAGGTCGCATTGGCCTGCACGCCGAAGCCCGAATCTCCAAACATGTGCTGCCACTGCAACTCCCAACCCCAGACCCGACCCTGCTCAAGGTTTTCTGTAGTGGATACATTCCACTCGATCAGCGGGTCACCGGGTTCGGCTCTGACCGGCGTGGTGGGGTCAACGCCCAGGTTTTCATTGATGCGTGCAAAGATGTTGGCGTTGGTCAGTGGAATGCCTTCGGCAGCCAACTGCTCACGAGCCAGGTTGGCCTGGGCGCCATTGAACGGGTCGAGCAACCCATCGAAGGTCTCACGCACCGTGGTCGAGACAATGAAACGGTCGACATGCTTGCGGAAGTGACCGATCGAGGCGTAACTGCCCGGTGCGTAATACCATTCCAGGGACAGATCGAAATTATCCGAAATGTACGGTAACAACTCGGGGTTGCCGGAACTGGCTTCCCGGTTCTGTGGATTCGGATTGCCCACGAACGAACGAACCGGGCTCAAGGCGCCGATTGGAGGCCGGGCCAGGGTGCGGCTGTAGGAGAAACGGCCAATCAGATCATCCTGGATGCTCAAATCAAAATCAAGACTGGGCAGAATCTCGAGGTTACTACTCTTGGAGGTCACGAAAGTAGGCTCACCGAAAACAGTGACGAACTCGTCACCACCGACCCAGATGACCTCCTCTGCCTGCACCTCATTGCCAGTGGACTTGACGCGCGTTTCCTCAACCCGAAGCCCGATGCGGCCGTTGAGCGGCATTCCGGCGATCCGGTCCTGGAAATTCACCTGGAAATAGCCGGCAGTGATGTCTTCCGTGACCCCGGCGCCGCTGGCGTTGCCCATTGGACCGGGCCAGAAGAAGCCGCGCTCTCCCGAGGGGTTCTGGAAATCAGACCCCCATGATGGCCAGTAAACGTCATTACACAGCGGATCGCCGGACGAGAAACAGTCCAGTGATTCGTAGATATCGACGATGGTCTCGAACGGCAACACGAAGTAGCGGTCGATTGGAAAGTCGCCACTGTTGGAGAAATGGGACAGCAGGTTGCCGAATCCGGCCTCCTCCCACAGTTCGTCGGGCCAGTACTGGGCGGAGGTCAGCCAGAAGCCGGCCGGCAGCAGACCGGAGAAGGCATTGCGGTTGACGAATTTTTGTTCGGTGTAGCTCAGGCCGAAATCCACGCTGGTGATGGCGCGTGCATCGGGCAGGTCCCAATTGCCGCCAAGCTGGAACTGGAGTATGTCATTGACATTGTCGACATCGAATGCCTGGCCAAACAGTGAACCCATGTCGCTGCGGCGCAGGAAGTCCAGGGGCTCGCCGGTTTCGGTATCGCGGAACGTTGCCCCCCAGATCGGGATCCCCCCCCGTGAGTAGGATGCAAATTTTTCATCAATGGTGGCCGTGAACGGGCCTGCGCCCGGCACGAATCCGCACCAGTCACAAAAGGTATTGCCAACGATGAGGTTGGCTGAACTGCCCGGAATGCCATTACCCAGACCGCCGCCTTTCAGGGTTGAAGAGGAGTCGTGTGCATCGAAATTGAATTGCAGGCTTTCAGTCGCCTGCCAGGCCACGTTGAACCCCAGGGATTCATTTTCCTTGATCGTGTGGTCACGCGCCACATTGATGGCGTAATCGCCGCCGACCTGGGTGACATTGGTCACGGTGCCGCGCTCATTGACGGTCGCTGTGACATTGGGATTGGCGAACCAGATGCCAAAACTGTTCTGGTCTCTCTGGAAGTCCAGTTCGGAGTAGGTATAGTCCAGAGTCATGCGCAACTGACTTGAGGGCTGCCATTGCAGGGCGAGCTGGGCGTTTTTGCGGGTACGGGAGATATCCGCAAAGCCATAACCGGCATCCTGTGGATGCCACCAGATGCCATCTTCACGCTGATTGTTGTTGATGACCTCGCCACCCTCGAGGCCGTAGTTGGGAATCCAGCTATCGACTGATGCAAACTCCTCGCGGTTATCACGCTCCTCGTAAGCGGCGGTGACCAGAATACCGAAGGTGTCGTCGGCAAAGGTCTGGCTGTAAATTGCGGCAATCTCGGGGGTATACCGATCCAGTCCGCCCAGGTCACCGTCCTTGGCCGAGGTTTCATGCACCACCTTGCCGATCAGTGCACCCTGAAAACCCGGGTTCTCGAGAGGGCGTGCCGTGATCATGTTGACCGTGGCGCCGATGCCGCCGGTGGGAAGATCGGCGCGTCCGGTCTTGATGACTTCCACGGCCGCGATTCCCGGAGAGGCGATGTCCAGGAAATCGAACGAGCGCCCGCCCTGAGTCGGCATCGAACGGCCATTGAGGGTGACCAGGTTGAACTCGGGACCGAAGCCGCGCACGGTGATCTGAGAGCCCTCATTGTTGGTGCGGCTGATCGAGATTCCGGGCACGCGCTGCAGCGCTTCGGCCAGGTTCTGGTCGGGTAACTTGCCGATGTCCTCGGATACGATGGCGTCCACGAAACCGACTGCGTCGCGCTTGCGATCCATGGCGCGTTCCAGGGAACCCCGGACGCCGACAACCATGATTCGGTCAAGATCTTGATCGTCCCGGTCTTCTACAGCCTCGGGGGACCGTTCTGGATCATCGGAATCGTCCTGAGCGTAAACCGTTGTCATGGAGCAGGTGCCGAGCGCCAATGCCACGGCGATAGCCAGCGGTGTCTTGCGGGGTGAAATTGAATTCATGGGTACTCCCTAGTTCAAGCCCGGAGTCTCGCGTTTCGCGTCAGCGGTCGTCGAGTCGAGCTGTGTGGTCATTGTGTGGATCAAGGTCTATTCCGGTCAATTTTCAAAATTAGATTGACAGCGCTAACTTTTTTGGTGTTATAAATGAACCTGACAGCGTTGTCAACCGCTACTGCATCAAGAACTCCGAGAAATCGGTTTTCGCCCCCCGGATCCCGGACAAGTGCCGAAATCAGTGCCAACATCGGTTGACCGCCGTTTCGTTTGCGGGCATTCTGCCGAACGCGAGCAAAATGCCGGGCCGGCACGGCCATGATCGCGGCCTCGGGTTTCAACCCGGTCCGCACGGGAAGGAATTGCCGAGACTCGATCAACATGTCCAAATCGACCATTAATGATGTAGCCAGACTAGCGGGTGTCTCCATCAAGACGGTCTCGCGTGTCGTCAATCGTGAAGCCGGCGTGCGTGACGCCACCCGTGAGAAAGTCGAGAAGGCCATTGCGGAGCTCAATTACTGGCCGAACCAGTCCGCGCGTGACCTTGCCGCTTCCAAGGCTCACCTGATTTGCCTGGTCTACGATGACCCCAGCGCCTATCGGCTACCGTCAGCCGGCTACATAATCCGATTGCAGGAGGGGGTGCTCAGGGTGTGCCGAAGTCATGGTTACGAGTTGCTGATTCATCCTTGCAATTACCGTGACCGGCAAGTCGGTGATGAATTAAAGGTCTTGATTCACCGCGCCCGACCTGCCGGCGTAGTACTGGCTGCTCCGCTGTCCAATTTTCCGAAGATTGTCAAAGCCATCTCCGCCACGGGAACGCCATTCGTGCGTCTATCACCTGGGCAAAAACTGACCGGTGAGCGGGTGGTGGCCTCCAATGACCGTGCATTCGCGGCCGAGATGACCTGCTACCTGGCTTCGCTGGGCCATCGCCGGATCGCCTTTATTACCGGTCACCCCAAGCACAAGGCCGTCGGTCATCGCTTTGACGGCTACCGGGATGGTCTGAAGCGCAGCGGTCTCGAATTCTCCGAGCGACTGGTCATGGCCGGTGACAACTCCTTTGGTTCGGGTGAGGCGGCCGCCATGACTCTTTTGCAGCGCAAACAGCGCCCGACCGCCGTCTTCGCAGCCAATGACGATATGGCCGTGGGGGTTTTGCGGGTGGCCAGTCGCTTGGGTATCCCGGTTCCGGAACAGTTGTCGGTGGCCGGCTGCGACGATATCACTCTGGCCGAACAAGTCCATCCGGCACTGACTACCATCCGCCAGCCGTTTTCAACCATGGCCGAAAGAGCATCCCTGATGCTGGTCAAAGGCACCGAAGAAAGCGAGAAGCCGAATGGCACCGTCGTGGTGCCCGGAACCCTCAAAATTCGCGAATCTACCGGGCCTGCACCCTGACTCGGATGTGTTCGAATATCTCGATACACCCAAGGCTGGATCTTATGGGGGCTGGGCGACGAGTCGCCTTGCCCGGTGCTTCTCCAAACCCCCATCCTGTTTGTACAGCGACAGCGAGCCCGGGAACGGGACTGAAGACTTCGTGGTGAACTTCGGTGCCCCGCCTGTCAATGACTATTTCAGGACCTTCTTAGGGGTGCGGTCGACGAAAAACAGGCCCCAGTGTTTTTCGGCATCCAGCGGGTCGTCGGGATTGCCTTTCCAGGGTTCGTCGAAGGCGGCGAAGAAGAAGACCGTGGTGTTGGTCAGTCTGGCCCACTGGTCGATTTCGCGGAAGTAGCGTAGTTGGGCGGTCGCATTGGCGCGCTCGCCGAATTGGCTGGCCGTGGTGGCCCAGCCGGCCTCCAGGATCGCCAGGGCTTTTTCGGGGAATGCCCGATGCACCGCCATCATGTTCTCGACGGTATACGACAGGCCTTCATCGATGCTTCGCCCTTCCCAGACTGGGTAAGTGTGAACGCCCAGGAAATCGAGTTCCCGCGCCAGGGGCGCGCCCTCGCGGATCCACCATTCGTAGTTCTCGGCCACGGTCACCGGCTGTTCAATGGCCTCGCGCACCTGCCTGACGTAGGCAATGACCTGGTCCAGCTCGACCAGATGGTCGGTCCAGTCCACCAGCGCCTCGTTGCCGACGTTGACCGCCACCACGATGTCGTCGAACTCGCGCGCCAGATCAATGCCCCGCTGGATCTCGACCTGGTTTTCAGTGACGTTCACGGCCAGCTCATCATCCGGGATGGGTTCGTCCAGCCACGGACAGCCTTCATGATTGCTCAGCTCGGCGCGTAACCAGATGCCCAGCAGCACGCGGATCGGCAGGTCATGTTCGCGGATCAGTTCCAGGGTGGTGCGGGACTTCTCACCCGAGTCGTACATCCGAATCAGCCCGAAGCCGTGTTCGATGAGCAGATTCAAGTCCTCGAGAATTTCTTCCCGACTCGGGTTGACCGCCCCCTCCCCCCGATCCGGGTGCTGGCCCTCGCGAAACCCGGAATAGGCCACCGCCATGACTTCACCGGCCACCAGCGCATCGGCTGACTGCCGGTATCCGTGTTCGACAAGGATGGGAATGTTGCCATGGGCGGCGCGATTGTTGCGGTCGGTGGCATAGGCAAACAGCCGGTAGGCGCCGCGCTCGGGCACGACCACTTCGGTCACCGGAGACTGCGGATCGGCAATGATGCCGTCGAGACTGGGAATGGGTTTTTCGAAATCGCCGCCGACCTGGGTGGCGTCACTTTCCGGCTTGATTTCCCAACGGAAGGCCAGTTCGTCGTCGCTGCCGGAAGCGACATCAAATGCCGCCTCGTAGGACTCACCGGCCAGAATCATCACGTTGTCTCTCGGGCCCTGATCATTGAGCGTGATGGCTTGAACCCGCGGGGCCCGCTCGGCAGGCCACTGACCGGTCCAGATCTGATCCAGCACATCGATGGCCTCGGTCTGCTCGCCGCGCTCGGTCAGCAGGCTGAACCAGGTCGGGGTGCGTTCCTGCTTCTGTCCCCATAAAAAGGCATACGACCCGATCAACTGCTCGGCCAGCGGCGCCATGATTTCGTTGTACGCGCGCCAATAGACATCGGCCTTTTCGGAGCTGGTCAACTCCACCGGCGCGCCCCAGGTGGTTTGTTCCATCTCCCACCAGCCGAGCGTGCCCCACTCGGTAATCATGAAGGGCTGATCGAAACCGACGCGGTCGAGATGCTCGACCAACTCGAAGATTCTGCCATAGTGCTGGAAGCTGACGAAATCCAGGTCCGGCGCGCGTTCCAGCACGGCCCGAACAACCTCTTCCGAGGAACCGGCCAGCGCGGTGGTGGCCGGATGGTTGGAGTCGACCTCGTGGATCATGCGGGCCACATCGTTGACGGCGTTCCAGACCTTCGGGTTGGTGTAGCCGTGGTTGAGTTCGTTGCCGATGATCCAGAACAGCAGTGCCGGGTGATCACGTAAACGTTTCACTTCGCCGCGCATCGTCTCCAGTTGCTCGGCCACTGCCTCGGCATCGCTGTAGTCGAAGCCATGGCGTTCGGCCTGCATCGGCAGGGTCAGGGCCACGGTGACGCCGTGCTCGTAAGCGCTATCGAGCAGGCTCATCATGTCGCCCTCGTCATCGGCGGTGGTCCAGGTGCGAATCGAGTTGCCGCCGCGTGCGGTCAGGGCGGCAAAATCATCGGCCACCATGCCGACGCCGTGTATCTCGTACGGCTCACCATCGCGGAGCAACTGGTAGCCCGAGTCGGATCGAACGATTTCGACCGTGGCAGGCGGTGCGCGATCCTCCGACGCAGGCGCACAGGCCGACAAGACGAATACGGCGCTCAGCGCCGCGACAATGATGAGCAGTTTCAGGACAGGAGCTAACATGGGAATTTGCATGGTGTGCACTTGCTTGTGAAGAACGATAATCAGTCGTCGGACTCGCGATCGGATAGCAACTGAAATTCGGTGCCCAGCGAGGTCTCGGAGCTGCCGCCGACCCAGACCTGGAACAGGCCCGGTTCGACGATCCACTCGTTGTTACGACCCCAGAATTTCAGCATATCGCTGTGCAGGTCAAACGCGACGGTTTGCATTTGCCCCGGCTCCAGGTGAACGCGCTTGAAGCCCTTGAGCTCGCGAACCGGGCGGGTGAGGCTGGCGACCGGGTCGCACAGGTAGAGCTGGACGACTTCATCGGCGGCGATCCGACCGGTGTTTTTCAGATCCACGCTCACGGTCAACGAGCCGCCGATCGGGATCGTGGCTGCGCTGGTGCGCAGGTTGTCGTATTCAAAGCGCGTGTAGGACAAGCCGTGACCGAAGGCGAACAATGGGGTGTAATGCGTATCGAGATGAAAGGCCGTCATGCCCAGCGAGGTCTGCGGGGCTCGGACCGGGATGTCGTCGATATGCACGATGGAGTCTGGCCCCGGCGGCTTGCCGCCGCGTTTCTGGTTGTAATAGATCGGGATCTGTCCGACCACGCGCGGGAAGGTGACCGGCAGCTTGCCCGATGGTGATTCGATGCCGAAAAGCAGATCGGCAATGGCCGGCCCGCCCATGCTGCCGGGGTGCCAGGCATAAAGAATGGCGTCGACATCATCAACAATGTTGGACAGCGTCAGCGGCCGCCCGGCCAGAATCACGGCGACGACCGGCTTGCCGGCCTGGCGGATACGCCGGACCAGCTCGGCCTGGGCGCCGGGCAAATCAATATCGGCGCGCGAATGGGCTTCGCCGGACAGGATCGACTCCTCACCCAGAAACAGAATGCTGATATCGGATTCACGAGCCGCAGCGAGCGCTGAATCGAAAGCGGAAGTATCACGGCTCCTGCTTGTTTCCATGGCCGGTACGTGGCGGATCTGGATCGAATCACCCACCAGGGCCCGGATACCCTGAACGGCGCTGACACTCAGGTCCGGGTCACCATCGAAAATCCAGGTACCCAGTTGTTCGTAGGGCGCATCGGCCAGCGGACCGATGACGGCGACTGAAGCGATCCGTTCACTGTCAAGCGGCAAGACTTCATCGTCATTCTTGAGTAACACCATGCTCTGCGTGGCCGCCTTTCTGGCAATCTCGAACGCACGCCCGCGAACGTCTTTGGCTCTTTCATCACGGGCGTCGGTATAGGGTTGGTCGAAGAGGCCCAGTTGAAACTTGATCCTGAGGATGCGGGTCACGGCCGCGTCAATCGCCTCGACCGACAGCTTGCCGCTGTTGACCAGGTCGGCCAGGTGACGGTAGGTATCGGTGGCCATTTCCATATCGACCCCGGCCGCGGCTGCCGCCAGCGCCGCTCCGCGGTCATCGGCGGTCAGCCCATGGGTGGTCAGTTCCGGAATGGACGCCCAGTCGCTGACCACGAAACCTTCATAATCCCACTCCTCGCGCAGCACTTGTTTGAGCAGAAAACCATTGGCGGTGGCCGGCAATCCGTCAATATCACTGAACGAGGTCATCAGCGAGGCGACCCCGGCATCGATGCAGGACTTGAACGGCGGCAGGTAGACGTTGCGCAACTCGTTTTCGGGGATGTTGGTGGTGGCGTAATCGCGACCACTCTCCGAGGCGCCGTAGCCGGCAAAGTGCTTGGCGCAAGCGGCAATGGCATCGGGTGCGGCCAGATTCTTGCCCTGAAAACCCTCGACCATGGCCACGGCCAGTTCAGCGGTCAGGAACGGGTCTTCGCCCAGGCTCTCTGCGATGCGGCCCCAACGCGGATCACGCGATATATCCACCATCGGGGCATACGTCCAGTTGACGCCGGTTGCCGAGGCTTCCTCGGCTGCTGCACGCGCCGCGTCGCGAACGATGTCCGGATTGAAACTGGCCGCCTGGCCCAGCGGAATCGGCATGACCGTCTGAAAGCCGTGAATGACGTCCCGCCCCACCAGCAAGGGAATGCCCAGGCGCGACTCCTCGACAGCAATGCGTTGCAGTTCATTGACCGTGTCGCGGTCGATCACGTTGATGACCGAGCCGATGCCGCCGTTACGCAGTAGATCGCCGAGTACTTCGGGCGCCGGACCTTCGTCGGGCTGTCCCAGCATCATCTGCCCGATCTTTTCTTCCAGCGACATTTGCTCTAGCAGGGATGCAATGCGCTGGTCATGGTGATGCCCACGATCCCCGTCGCGACCTTCCCGGCCGTCCGGTTTCTTCTCGATCAGATTGCTTGACATGATTGTTGGTGTCTCGGAAAGGTTACGGCCGCCTTCGACATATGCCGATCGTCAGCCACATGTCCAGGGGTTGTTGTTGTCTGTGGTGACCGGAACGTATTCTGGCAATAGTTGACAACGCTGTCAAATCCTGCCCGATGGAACTTGTGGTGAATGCAAACCCCCATCATCTCAAGCAGCCTCGACCTCGGGCTTGCCGCGTCGACGCTCGAGCATCTCACGCACCTTGTAGGCGGTGTCTTCGGAAATGGGGAAGGTCGCGATCGCCCAGATTGCAATCAGCGAGGCAATCGCCGGCAGGAATGCATCGAAGGCGCGCATCAGCACGATGGCCCGCTCGCTCTGCTCCGAACCCAAGGCCACATCGAAGCCGGTCGCCTCGAGCAGGAACCCGCCGGCCGCGATCGCAGCAGCCATGCCGAGCTTGACCACCCACCAGAAGATCGAGC
>PWWM01000199.1 GCA_003561495.1 Gammaproteobacteria bacterium | reverse complement strand
ACCTCGACCAGTGGCTTGTCCTCGGACAGGCTGGCCTCGGTGCGCTTGATCTGCGGCAGCAGGCGCTCGGCCGGCACTTCCAGCGATTCACCCTCGGCATTCATGAAATCGGCCACGGTCAGAAGCCGACGAGGATTCTGACCCAGCGCCGGCCGGCAGGCAATCAGGCCACGGGTATAGGGGTGCTCGGCACGCTGGAACAGGGCTTCGGTCGGGCCTTGCTCGACCTTGTGGCTGCGATACATCACCACCACCTGGTTGGCGACCTCGGCGATCACGCCGAGATCATGGGTAATGAACAACAGGCTCATGCCATAGCGAACCTGCAGTTCACCCATCAGGTCCAGCACCTGCTTCTGGATGGTGACATCCAGGGCGGTGGTCGGTTCGTCGGCGATTAACAGGTCGGGTTCACAGGACATCGCCTGGGCGATCATCACGCGCTGTTTCTGACCGCCGGAGAGCTGGTGCGGGTAGCTGTCGATCAACTGCTTAGGCCGCGGCAGGCCGACCTGGTTGAGCAACTCCAGGGTGCGATCACGCGCGGCCCGACGCGACAGGCCTTCGTGCTGGCGCAGTACTTCGGCCACTTGTTCGCCGATGCGAAACACCGGGTTCAGGCTGGTCATGGGCTCCTGGAAGATCATGCCGATGCGCTTGCCGCGAATACGACGCATGGCCCGCTCGGACAGTCCCAACAGGTCCTGACCGTCAAACTCGACCCGGCCGGCGCTGATCTGGCCCGGCGGCGTCGGTATCAGGCGCATCAGGGTCATGGCCGTGACACTCTTGCCCGAACCCGACTCACCAACCAGCCCGACGGTGCCGCCTTTCGGGATGTCGAAACTCAGGTCTTCGACCGCCCGCACACGACCGTCTTCAGTATGAAAATCAACCGTCAACCCATCAATACGAACCAGCGCCTGCCCCGAGTCTTCAGGTTGCCCCGACTCTTCCTGAACCCTGAACCCTGAACCCTGAACCCTTTCCATCATGATCAGCGATCCTTAGGGTCCAGCGCATCACGCAGACCATCGCCGAGGAAATTCAGGCAGAACAGCGTGGCGGCCAGGAATACCGCCGGGAAGAACAGCCCCCAGGGGGCGAATTCCATGTCCTGGGCGCCGTCATTGACCAGCGCACCCCAGGAGGTGCTGGGCTCCTGAACGCCTAGCCCCAGGAAGCTCAGGAAGCTTTCGACCAGGATGACCTTGGGCACGGTCAGGGTGACGTAGACGGCGACAATGCCGAGCAGGTTGGGCACGATATGGCGCCAGATGATGACCCAGGCGCGCACTCCGAGAGCCTCGGCCGCCTCGACAAACTCTTTCTGACGAAGGCTCAGCGTCTGGCCCCTGACAATTCGGGCCATGTCCAGCCAGATGTAGCTGCCGATGGCGACAAAGATCAACAGGATGTTTCGCCCGAACACCACCATCAGCAGGATGACCAGGAACATGAACGGCAACGCATAGAGGATATCGACCACGCGCATCATGACATTGTCGACCCGCCCCCCGACAAAGCCGGCGATGGCGCCCCAGGCAACACCGATGAGCAAGGCCACGCCGGTGGCGACCAGCCCGACCATCAGGCTGATTCGCCCGCCATGCATGGTGCGCACGAATAGATCGCGACCGATCGAATCGGTGCCGAAGAAGTGACCGGTTTCCAGGCTTGGCGGGGCCGAGATCTGCTCCCAGTGCGGTGTGGCGTAGCCATATTGACTGATCAGCGGGCCGAAGCAGACCATCAGCACGATCAGCCCAAGCACCACCGCGGCGGCCAGGGCGGCGCGATTGCGCTTGAGCCGAAGCCAGGCCAGGTGCCACAGGCTGCGACCGCTGCTGGCGGCGGCATGATCGAAACTGGAAAGCGCGCTGGCCGGAGTGCTCATTCGTATCGAATCCTCGGATCAATCAGGGCATAGATCAGGTCGACGATCAGGTTGAAGACCACGATCAGTACGCCGATCACGATCACCACGCCCATGACCAGGGTGTAGTCACGGTTGAGTGCGCCCTGCACGAAGTAGCGTCCCATGCCCGGCAGCCCGAAAATCTGTTCGATGACCACCGAGCCGGTAATGATGGCGGCCGCGGCCGGTCCCAGATAGGACACCACCGGCAAAAGGGCCACCTTGAGCGAGTGTTTGCCCAGGATCTTCCATTCAGGCAGGCCCTTGGCGCGCGCGGTCCGGACAAAGTCCGAGCGCAGTGTTTCGACCATGGAGCCCCGTGTCAGGCGCGCGACATAGGCCATGTAGGGCAGGGCCAGGGCAATGACCGGCAGCACCATGTTGCGTGCCGCCCCGCCGCTCCAGCCGCCGGCCGGCAGCCAGCCGAAGTAGACGGCAAACAGCAGGATGAGTATGGGCGCGAGCACGAAGTTCGGTATGGCGATCCCGGTCATGGCCGACCCCATCAGGAGGTAGTCCAGGCGCGAGTTCTGTCGCCAGGCGGCAATGGTGCCGATGGCCACGCCGAAGACCAGCGCCACGATCAGGGCGGTTCCTCCCAGCCTCAACGAGACCGGAAAGCCTTCCGCGATCAGCTCGTTGACCGTGTAGTCGGAGTACTGGAAGCTGGGTCCCAAATCACCCCGGAGCACCGAGCCCAGATACATGAAGTACTGGGTGATGAGCGGTTGGTCGAGGTTGTATTTGGCGTCCAGATTGGCCTGGACTTCCGGCGGCAGGGTCTTGTCGTCATCGAACGGCCCGCCGGGGGCGATGCGAATCAGAAAGAAGGCGATGGTGATCAGGATCAGCAGCGTTGGAATCGCACCGAGGAGGCGCCGGAGGATATAGCGGGGCAGCATGGGTCAGGGGTCTCCCCGGCGGTTGCGCGCAGGTGCGACGGGATCCTGGCGCAACAGGTACATCCAGCGACTGGCATGCTGATCGACCAGATTGGATTCCCAGCCCCGGACATAGGGTTTGACCAGGCGGGTGGTCACGTAGGTATAAATGGGCGCGAACGGCTGGGTCTCCAGCAGCATTTTTTCGGCCTCGGCCAGGATGGCGAAACGCTCGGCACGGTCGGGCGTGCGTGCAGCCCGCGCAAGCAGGGCATCGTACTCATCATTGAAAAAGCCGACATCGTTCTGCTGGTTTTCGCTGTGGAACAATTCGAGAAAATACATCGGGTCCAGGTAGTTGCCGATCCAGCCGGCGCGAAAGACCTCGGTGATTGCGCGTGCCCGGCGGGTGGCCAGGAACACGCGGAATTCCTCATTGATCAGGGTTGCCCTTACACCCAGAGTTTCAAGCCACATGGCGGCGATGGCCAGTGACACCCGCTTGTGATCCTCGTGCGTGTTGTAACGAATCTCCACGCGCAGCGGGTTGTCGGGACCGAAACCGGCCTCGGCCATCAGGGCGCGAGCGTGGTCCTCGCGCTGCTGCTGGGTCCAGCTCACCCATTCCGGTTGCGGTGGATCGTACCCGTCCAGACCCGGTGGAGTGAAGGAAAACGATGGCGTCTGGCCGAAGCGGGTCAGTTTTTCGGTGATGATGTCACGGTCGATGGCCAGCGACAGGGCCACCGTCACGCGCGGATCATCGAACGGTTCGCGCAAGGTGTTGAATCCGAAGTAATAGGTCCCGAACCAGTCGCTGACGACCAGTTCGTCGGCCAGATTGGCCTCGATCCAGTTGAACTGGGTGGCCGGCAGGTCGTAAGTCCAGTCCAGCTCACCGGCGCGGTAGCGCATGAGTTCAGCGGCCAGATCCTCGATCGGGTAATGAAAGACTTCCTCGATGATGACATTGTCAACATCCCAGAAATACGGGTTGCGGACCAGCCGTATGTGTGACTGCATGGCCAGCTCGGCAAGCTTGAAGGCGCCATTGCTGACCATGGCATCGGGCCTGGCCCAGCCATCGCCGTGTGCCTCGACGGTCGGGCGATGAACCGGATAGGCCACACTGTGTGTCAGGATTTCCGTGAGGAGCGGATTCGGCGCTTCCAGGCGCAGCTGTAGCGTGTAATCATCGATGACCGTCACGCCGAGGTCTTCGACCGGCCGGCGACCGCCGATGATGTCCTCGGCATGGAGAATGGGTTTGAGCAGAATGGCGGTGCGTGAGCCGGTGCCGGGATCCACAGCGCGCCGGAAGCTGTACAGCCAGTCATGGGCGTCGAGGGCATCGCCGTTGGACCAGCGAGCGTTTTCACGCAGATGGAAAGTCCAGTACAGGCCATCCTCGCTGACCTCCCAGCGCCTGGCCCCGCCGGGAATGATGGAGCCGTCCGGGGCCCGCACCACCAGCGACTCGAACAGGTCGCGCTGAACGGTCGAGGAGGGCACACCCTCGGTGATTTGCGGGTCCAGTCCCTGTGGCTGGGTACCCACACCGCGGTGCAGGATCTGGCGATCGGCCAGGATGGACGGATCCGGGCGGCCATCTTCGGTATAGACCACCTCCGGCAGATTCCAGCGCTGAACCGGCACATCGGGCTCCTCCATGGAACCCGGGCCGCAGGCCACCAGGCCCAGTGCGCCCAGCACCAGGCAATAGAGTGTTACAAGGTAACGCATGCGCGGATGATAGCAGATTGGATGAGCATCGATTACCGGTCTTGGTCTCGGGTGCATTTCGGTTTTCTCCGGAAATCCAACCGGAAAATCTGTAGTCTGTGCTCAGACACAATCCTGAGATCGACAAGTCCAGACCATGATTTTCCATCATTTTTTTCAGCGACAATCGCTTCACTCGTTGCCGGCCATTATTGCCATTGCTGGAACTGTGAGCCTCGTCGCCAGCCTGGGAGCTCGGGCCGGGCAATGCGCCTGTGTTGAAGCCCATACTGAACAATCAAGTCGACTGATGACTCGGGATGTCATGCAGGCCATGACTGACCGGTTCGGGCCGGAAAACGCCGGCTTTGCGCCACATTTCGACCCGGACCAGGATTTTGGTGGGCCGTATGCCTTCACCATCACCTTGGGGCGATTTGAAGAGGACATGAACGGCGTCACTGTTACCATGACCTCTCAGCTTGCCCTGGCCCTGCGCCGACTCGTTTCGAGCGAACAGATTAAATCCAATGAGCAGTTGATGCGCGATCTTGAACTCGATGATGACGAGGATGTGGTCGAGGCCATTGCTCGCGCGCCCATGGGGCGATTCGGGGAGCCGTATGATTACGAGGAAGTCGATGGACCGGGCGATCTGGCCATCTTTCATCGCGACCCCGAATCGATGTTGTTCATCACCTGCGGCAATGCCTTGATGGAGTTGGCCGTCGGTCGCCATCAATTGCCGGATGAACCGCCCGAAGATGCACCGGAGGCATTCACGGCCAGCGAACTCGAGATTTTGACGGCCCTGGCCGAAGAGCTGATCGAAAATTGCCCGGCGGATGCCGGATAGTTTCCAGTTCTTTCGGCTTTGCAAGCGGTGGAGGAACTCGAAGATCTGGACTGATTCCGAAAAAGACGGCCGGCCCGAGACCCGGGCCGGTCGTCTTGCGGGCAGAAAGCAGGTTCAGAAGCTCACGGCCCAGCCCACCCAGACTTTCGGATCCTTGGAGTTGGGGCTGCCCAGGGCATCGCTGCTTGAGATATCGGCATATTCCACATTGAAGCTGATTTCACCGGCGGTATCGAACTCGCGGCTCAGACTGGCGCCCAGATGCCAGTAATTGGCATCGCCCACACCGGGTTTACCGTCGTTACTGAAGTCGTAGTAACCGGCCATCAAGCCCAGGCCGAGGTCAGCCGGTAGATCGAAATCCAGGCCGAGGTGGAATTACACATCACCGGTATCGAACAGGCCATCACTGTTGTCACTGTGAATGGTGTAGGCCAGGCCACCCGAAAATGGCCCATAGCTGATGCTGGCGTAAATCTCACCAAAGTCAATATCGTCCGGGCTGGCATCGGGGTAGGCATAGTAGATATAGCCAACATCAAAACCCAGGCCGTTATCGAGTTCGGTAGCAAACCCCAGGTACAGGTCGAGCTCATAGCCGGCGCCATCTAAATCGACATTCGAGGCCCAGGTGCCCAGGTAAAAGCCGCTTTCTGCCTCGAAATCGATGCCACCCTGGATGGCCGCCCGGTCATCGGTCTGGGTCACGCCTCTGAACAGGTAGTTCGAGGCCACACCGACATTGAAACTGGCCTCGGCGTGGCTGACGATCGGGACGGAGCCCAGCAGCAGTACGCCGCCCAGCATTGCAACGGTGAGCGCACTTCCCGGCGCCCTCGGATGTGATTGAGTCTTTTTCATGTCATTGCTCCTTGTGTGGTCAAAATTCGGGATAGGCTTCCATGCCGCACTCGGCCTGGTCCATGCCGCCGTACTCGTCTTCATCACTGATGCGAATGCCGATGGTCATCTTGATCAGGCCCCACACCAGCAGGCTGACGCCGAATACCCAGGCAAAGATCACCGCCAGGCCGATCAACTGGCCGCTCAAGGTGGCATCTGGGTTGGTCCACAGCACCGCCAGCACGCCGAAGATGCCGGCCGTGCCATGCACCGAAATGGCGCCGACCGGGTCATCGATGCGCAGCCGATCGAGAGCCAGGATTGACAGCACAACGATCACCCCCCCCATGGCGCCGATGATCAAGGCCTGAAACAGGGTGGGGGTGTCCGGACCGGCTGTGATTGAAACCAGTCCCGCCAGCGCACCGTTCAGCGCCATGGTCAGGTCGGCCTTGCCCAGCCACAGGCGATTGAGCAGTAATGCAGCCACAACGCCACCGGCCGCGGCGATGTTGGTGTTGGCAAAGACCTGGGCCACGGCATTGGCCGATTCGACATCCGAGACCTTCAGTTCCGAACCGCCGTTGAAGCCGAACCAGCCCAGCCACAGCACGAACACCCCCAGGGTGGCCAGCGGCATGTTGGCGCCGGGAATGGCATTGATGCTGCCGTCGGGTCCGTATTTGCCCTTGCGTGCACCCAGCAGCAACACCCCGGCCAGGGCGGCGGCAGCGCCGGCCATATGCACGATGCCGGAACCGGCATAGTCGCTGTAGCCGATATCATCGAGAAATCCTTCTCCCCAACTCCAGTAGCCCTGGACCGGGTAGATCACCGCACACATCACCACGGCAAACAGGAAGAACGACCACAGCTTCATGCGTTCGGCCACCGCCCCGGAAATGATCGACATGGCCGTGGCCACGAATACGACCTGGAAGAAGAAATCCGAGATGTCGGAGTAATAGGGCGCATCCTCGCCCCCTGCGATCACCGCTTCGACCGAGTTGTCGCCGGCGACCAGGAAGCTTAATGTCGGGATGATGCTGCTGGCCGAGTCGCTATACATGATGTTGTAGCCGACCAACAGGTACATGATGCAGGCGATCGAGTACAAACCCAGGTTCTTGACCAGGATCTCGACGGTATTGTTCTTGCGGACCATGCCGGATTCGAGCATGGTGAAACCGGCGGCCATCCACATGACCAGGGCGCCGGAAAGCAGAAAGTAGAAGGTATCCAGCGCGTAGCTGAGCTCGAGAATTTGAGCAGTGGTTTCCATGGTTTCCTCCTTGGGATCAAAGGGCGTCGGATCCGCGCTCGCCGGTGCGGATGCGAATGCTTTCAGAAAGCTCGAGCACGAAAATCTTGCCGTCACCGATCTTTCCGGTATTGGCCACCTGGGTGATGGCCTCGACCACGTTGTCGGCCTGCTCGTCGGATACGGCGATTTCGAGTTTCAGCTTGGGCAGGAAATCGACCTGGTACTCGGCGCCGCGGTAGAGCTCGGTATGGCCCTTCTGGCGCCCGAAACCCTTGACTTCGGTCACCGTCAGCCCATGCACGCCCGCCCTGGACAGGGCGTCACGCAGATCGTCAAGCTTGAATGGCTTGATGATGGCGATGATCAGTTTCATGGAATGCTCCTGGTATGAATTGGGATGCAGTTCGGTCCGGCTTGGGCCGGCCTTGCTTCAAGGTGCAGCAGAATTCGTGCCAGTTCCAGAAAGCGCTTTAAGTTCAGAGGCTTGTATGGTTTACCTGAGCGCGCGTGCGGCACGAATGCACCACAAGAGAACCAAAGTGCTGGCCAATCGCACCAGGTTGGTGCATGATTCGCCAAATGAATACGCCATCCCTTGTGCCGGAATGGAGCCAGGATCTGTTCGATCATCTGGCCACTGCGATCCTGGTCTTCGAGGGCGGCCACCGATTACTTTGGATGAATGCCGCAGCCGAAGCCCTGCTGGGTGTCAGTGCCCGCCAGGTCATGGGCAGCAGTCCTGAGTCACTGTGGCCGGATGCTTCCGGGTTGATCATCGCGATGGCCGAAGTGGCCGCTGGCGGCCAGGCCATGGCTTTTCGGGAATTGAAGCTGTTGCCACGCACACAAGACCAGCTGATCCGAGTGGATTGTGCGATCACTGCGCTTCCAGCGCGAACAGATGTCATTCCAGTGGCCATCGAAATGCAGCTCAGTGATCGTGACCATGCGCTGGTGCGTGATGCCGATCGTGATGCTCAGCAACGCCTGGCGCATCGCATGGTTCGCAACCTGGCCCATGAGCTGCGCAATCCATTGGCTGGATTACGTGGCGCAGCGCAACTTCTGGAACGAAGGTTGGCTGAGGCCGATCTGAAGGAATTCACCCGTATCATCATCGGCGAGGCCGATCGGCTGGATGCCCTGGTCAGCCGACTGCTTGGCCCGCAAAAGCCGCCGCGACCTCAACCAATCAACTTGCACCGCCCACTGGAGCATGTGCGTCGTCTGGTCACCGCGGCCCGGGATTACGAAGTCTGTATTGAACGCGATTATGATCCCAGCCTGCCGCAGGTAAAAGTCGATCCCGAACAACTCATCCAGTCCTTGCTCAACTTGCTGCGTAACGCAAGCGAAGCGCTGGCCGAGACGGCTCAAGCGCGGATTCTTCTGCGCACCCGCATCGTTCACAACCAGGTCCTCCATGGCCGAAGCCATCGCCAATGTGCCCGCATCAGCGTGATTGACAATGGCCCGGGCATATCGGCCGAGTTGATTGAGCGTATTTTTTTTCCCATGGTGTCCGGCCATTCTCAACGCACCGGGCTCGGCCTGACCATTGCTCGTAGTCTGATCGACGCCAACGGCGGCCGGATCGATTGCAACAGCCGGCCCGGTCATACCGAGTTCATGATCGATCTACCGCTGGATGTCGAAATCATTGACCAGCCACAGGGGAGCGCGCCATGAGCCAGTCGGTCTGGATCGTCGAGGATGATCATGCCCTGGGCTGGGTGCTGGAGCGTACCCTGTTGGGTGCGGGATTCGATGTCAGCTTGTTCCGAAGCGCCGATGACGCGCTGCTGGCCCTGGCCGATACCACCCCGGCCGTCATCATTGCCGATTTGCGCCTGCCCGGTGAAAGTGGATTGAGCCTGCTGGGGCGATCCACGCCCGACCAACCGGCGCCGCCGGTGATCGTCATGACTGCCCAATCCGACCTGGAAAGTGCGATCAGCGCCTACGGCGCGGGGGCTTTTGAATATCTGCCCAAGCCTTTCGATATTGACGAACTGGTGATTCTGGTCAACAAGGCCGCTGGCCAATCCGCACGCACCGACGCCAATGAACAAACCTCCGTGGCCACCCCGGAATTACTGGGCGAAGCACCGGCCATGCAGAATGTCTTTCGGGCCATTGGCCGATTGTCACGATCCGACATGTCGGTGCTGATCACAGGCGAGACCGGCACCGGCAAGGAGCTGATTGCCCGCGCTCTGCATCGCCACAGCCCGCGAGCCGACCGCCCCATGATCGCGCTCAATACAGCGGCCATCCCCACTGACTTGCTTGAGGCCGAGTTATTCGGCCACGAAAAAGGCGCCTTTACCGGAGCAGACCAGTCTCGTCCGGGTCGCTTTGAACAAGCCGATGGCGGCACCTTGTTCCTTGACGAGATTGGAGACATGCCGCTGGCTTTGCAAACGCGGTTGCTGCGCGTGTTGGCCGAAGGCGAGTTCTACCGGGTCGGTGGCCGTGAAACTCGACGGGTCAATGTGCGCATCGTGGCCGCCACCCACCGCGATCTGAAAGAAGAGGTCGCTGCCGGTCGCTTTCGCGAAGACCTGTATCACCGTCTCAACGTGATCCACCTGCCGGTTCCGGCCTTGCGGGAACGACGCGAAGACATTCCCGACCTGGTCCATCACTTCCTCGCCAGCGCCGCGGTCGAACTCAATACCGTGCGCAAGCGCCTGCTACCGGAGACCCTGGACCGACTGATCCATCATGACTGGCCCGGCAACGTGCGCGAACTGGAAAACACCTGCCGCTGGCTGACGGTCATGGCTCCGGGCCAGGACATTACCCCTGGAGATCTGCCTGAGCCCTTGAATGACTCCGGATTATCCGTTGAAGAATCGGATTGGTCCGAGTCGCTGGCTCAATGGCTGGATCAGCGGCTGGAAAAAGGCGAACAGAACCTTTGGCAAGAGACCAGCGAAACGTTCGAACGCATTCTGCTCGAACGCGCCCTGATTCATTGCCGCAATCATCGCCAGCAAGCCGCTGGGGCACTGGGGATCGGTCGCAATACCCTGACTCGAAAACTCAATAAGCTTGGAATGGAAACGGACACCTGAAGACATTCGGTTCCCGGGAGAAAAATATGATGGACATGGGATCATTGCCGGATTATCACGCGCGATATCGACCCGCACATCCGGCCTTTATCTGTGCTGATCAGGCGCTGAACTGGCAAGAATTTGCAGCCTATATTCAGCGCTTCGGTTGTTCCTTGACCGCTGCCGGATTAAATCCCGGGGATCACTTCGCCACGGTGCTGCCCAACGGTCTGGAACTGATGGCCGCGTACTGGGCGGCAGCCCGCACCGGAACAGTCATCGTTCCCTTGAGTCCGCTACTCCAACCGGCCGGACTGGCGCGACTGATCGAGCAGTCCGATGCCGGTCTGGTCATCGGCCATGATGACACTGCGACAGGGCTCGAGCAGATCCGCGATCAACTGCCGGAGATTCCTTCATCCAACTGGATCCTTGCCGGTCATTCCGGGGCCAGGTCCGGGTTTCGCAGTTTTGATGAATTTCTCCAGGCTGGTGAAGGTGTGGATTCACAACGCCCCCTGATTTCCGGCGATGATCTGTTCAACATCATGTACTCCAGCGGCACCACGGGGCTGCCCAAGGGCATCATGCACAGCCATGCCGTTCGCGCCATGTATGCATTGATCTTCGTCCAAAGTTGCCGCATCGATCCGGACAGCGTGATCCTGCATGCCGGATCGATTGTCTTCAACGGCGCCATGGTTGACTTGATGCCGTGGATGTTGACCGGAGCGACCTATGTGCTGCATGAGCGCTTTGATCCCGACCTGGTGCTGGAAGACATCCGTGAGCACAAGGTCACGCACATGATCATGGTTCCGGCCCAGATCATTGCGCTGCTCAATCACGAGCGATTCTGTCCCGAGGCCGTATCCTCGCTGCAGATGCTGATGAGTCTCGGTGCGCCGTTGCCGGATCGCTACAAGGATCTTCTGGCCGATAGGCTGCCGGGTCGGTTTACTGAGTTGTATGGAGTCACCGAGGGCATCATGACCGTGCTTGATCGAGATCAGGCGCAAAAGCATCGCGGCTCGGTCGGTTGTCCGCCGCCCTTGATGACCGTGGCCATTCGCCGTGAAGACGGCAGCCTGGCCGAACCCGGCGAGGTTGGCGAGATCGTGGGTCGCGGTCCGTGCATGATGCTTGGCTATTATCGCCAGCCCGAACTGACCGCCGATGTCATCCGCGATGGTTGGCTGCATACCGGCGATGCCGGTTATCTGGATGAAGACGGTTATCTTCACCTGGTCGATCGCATCAAGGATGTGATCATCTCCGGCGGGGTCAACGTCTATCCAAGCGATATCGAGCAAGTATCGTCTACACATCCGGCCGTTCAAGAAGTTGCGGTTTTCGGGGTACCTGACCCACGTTGGGGCGAGGTTCCGGTCGCCGCAGTGAGAATGAATGATGACAGTATCGATGAAGCCAGCCTGCTGGACTGGATCAATGAACGAGTTGATGCCCGCTATCAACGACTGAAGGCCGTGCATATCCTCGACGAATTCCCTCGCAATGTTGCCGGCAAGATTCTCAAACGGCGACTGCGAGAAAAGCTGCAATAAGGTTTCAACTGCTTCGTCCTCGGAGCCAGAAATTCCCGAGATGTCCTGAATCTCTGTCGCCGAAGTCGGCTGGAATTTCAAAAGCGCATTGCATATACTCAACCAATGCCTCGGTCTAGGGTGTGAGTGACCGACATGGTGTTGGGCAGGGAGCGTGCCGACCGAATCGATCGCTACAGACGTTAGCGAATGGGAGGCTGTTATGCAGATTTCCGGGAGCCGTACCCTTGCCGCCGCCATCAGCGCCGCGCTGTTACCCACCTTCGGCCAGGCTGCCATCATTACTGTCACCGATCTCAGCGACGGTTCTGTTCCCGGGGAGTGCACACTCCGGGACGCCATCCAGGCGGCCAATACCAACACTTCGGTCAACGCCTGTATCGCCGGTGATCCCGGCCAGGACGAAATCACCTTTGCGCCGGGTCTGAGCGGGACCATTACTCTAACCAATGGCGATCTCGAGGTGACCGAACCCGCGATCATCACGAATGGTCCGGGTGGTCCAATGACCATTCAGGGAGCAGGCACGCGCCTTTTCACGATTGGGCCGAATGCACCGACCGAGATTATCGGATTCGAGCTCCAGGGCGGTAGCACCACCGGTTCCTACCAGCATGGTGGTGCAATTTACAGCCAGTCGGACCTGCACCTGGAGGCGGTCGCGCTTTTCGACAATGCCACAAATGGCACCTTCAGTTACGGCGGCGCAGTCGCAGTTTCAGGCGGCGACTTGTCCATGTTGCTGAGCTCGGTCATTTACAGCCGCACGTACGGCGACAATAGTGAGGGTGGTGCGATCTTCGTCGAGTTTGGCAATCTTGAGCTTGAGTCCGTTGATGTGCTCGCGAACTACACGGACGGCGAATTCAGCCCCGGCGGCGCAATTTCGGTGTTTTTGGGCGATTTCTACGTCAATTCCGGATTCATTGCCGACAATGAAACACGTGATGATTTCAGCCGCGGCGGCGGCATCATTGTGCAGGGAGGCCTTGAAGTCAGGCATAGCGAGATCAACGATAATCGCGTGCTGGGTGACTTCGGGGCTGGCGGTGGACTGTATGCCTACGGTGACACCATCATTGACAGCTCGTCGCTGATCGACAATGTCGTTGTTGGCAGCAATGGACGCGCAGGTGCGCTTGCTGTTTCCGATTACGGGGTCAGCGCGTCGATCGTCAACAGCACCATTTCAGGCAATGAGGTTGACCTGGGCGAAGGTGCGGCGATTTATTTCAGCGGTTACTTCGGCGAGCTCTCGCTGCTGCATTCCACTATTGCCTACAACCATAGCGACAGTGGCGGAGACCTTTTCATCGGAAGCCTGGGCTTCAACACGATCACCGTCAGTGCAGTCAACACCATCCTGCATAACGATGGAGCAACAGGCATTTCGTTGTGCAACCAGTTTCTGGACGCGGCCACCAGCGCCAGCAACATCTCCACAGAGTCTAGCTGTGGCACGGATTCGCTGATCGGCAACGCGCCACTGACGCCGGCCGATCTGGATCTTCAGCCGTTGGCATCGAGTGGAGGCCTGGCGCCTACTCACGCACTGGGCCCCCTCAGCCCCGCCATCGATGCCGCCGACGACCAGGGCTGTGCCGATCCCAGGGTCAATGGAGTTGATCAGCGTGGCGCCCAGCGCCCCGGAGTGGGCTCTGCAGCTTGCGACATCGGTGCTTACGAATTTCAGGGCGTGGCGGCGCCGGATTGGGATATCCAGCCATCAGACCTGGACTTCGGCAATATTGAAGTCGGTAACGTCATAACCGGAGTCTTGCAGGTCATCAGTACTGGCAATGACGACTTTGAGTTGGTCGACATCACTCTTAGTTCGCCGCCGCCCAGTGTATTCGATTTCGCAGGCGGTAATTGCGCTGTCGGCATGACATTGGGGCCCGGAGATGTGTGTGAAATCGAGATAGAGTTCGCACCTCCCAGTGCGGGCGACTTCACTGCCGTTCTTGCAGTGGAATCCACTTTTGATGGCCGGACCGTGCCTCTGGCCGGGAGAGGGGTGATCGACGCCATATTTGGCGATCGCTTTCAGCAATGACGCCTGACCATTTTTTGGATGGCAGACTGCTCAAGCCACCGCACGCTTTTTCGGCGTCAGCCGCTCCAGCAGTTCATTGGCCATGGCCGCGGGCATGCTGGCCTGGGACCGTTGGGCGGGGCGCAGCCGATCCAGCTAAGTTGATTCCTCATTCGCGAACACCGTCGGTACCGGCTTCTTGCCGGTTCAGGATAAAACCCGACAGACTCCTCGGTTGCCGCTGTGGCGGGTT
>PWWM01000180.1 GCA_003561495.1 Gammaproteobacteria bacterium | reverse complement strand
TTTCACCCATCATGTGGGTCAGTCCGGCATTGCGCACCCCCATGGCGACCAGGAAAATGCCGACCACGAATATGATCACATCCCAGCCGACCTGGCCGATGACAGGGCCGACCGAGTGTCCGCGCGCCCGGTGCAGGGCCAGCAGGATGAGCGCGCCGGCGGCCGCGACCACTGCGATCGGCACGCCGGTCAGGCCCTGAATGAAAAAACCGACCAGGGTCAGAATCAGAACCGCGGCCGATGCCAATGTCATGGGCGAAGGTCGGCTCGCCTGTTGATCGTTATCCGGCATCCGATAGGTTGCGGGGATCTTTCCCCGAAAGGCGATGCGCAGGCCGGTATAGCTGACCACGATGCTGGCCACGGCCGGCAGGAACATCCACAGGGTGTACTCCAGGAACCCGATATCAAAGAAACTGGCGACGATGATATTGATCGGGTTCGAAATGATGAAGGCGCCGGCGAGATTGCCGACGTAAAGGACTGCGAAATAAAATGGCAGCTTGTGGGCCAGTGTCCAGCCATCATCGGCGATCTCCTCGACCATGGCGTAGACCAATGGCGTGAAAATCAGAATGGCGGCATCGTTGGTAAATACCATGCCGACTCCGGCCCCGGTGAAGAAGATCAGGGTAAACAGCCGCATGCCCCTGCCGCGGCCGGCTCGGAGCACCGCTCGGGTAATCCAGTCCAGCAAGCCGGCCTTTTCGGCCACGATGGTGATGACCATCAGGCTGATGATGGTCAGGAGCGGATAAGCCAGCATGCGCAGGGTGTTGAGCGCCAGGTCGTAGGGCACCAGCCCGGTCAGCAGCATCAATGCGGCCCCGAGCGTGGCCGCACTGCCGTGCTCAAATCGGAAACCGCCGATGCTGGGGCGCGCCAGCGCAAGCACCAGTGTCAGCAACAGGATGCTGAGAGCGAGTATCCCCAAAACTTGTACCTGACCGGTCGCCTTGCCGAACGGTATCGACTCAGTTGTCGCCTCTCAGGTGCGGTGGGCCCTTGCCGTTGTCGTCATCCTCGTCCTCGCGTGCCAGCACCTCAGCCGGAATGCCGGTCGGCTCGGTTGCGTCCACTCGGCCGCCAATGTTGTCATAGGTCAGGCGTCCTTCCTGACGATCGCGAACGACCAGGTCACCAGCCACATTGACGGCGGCAATGTTGCCGCGCTCCTTGGAGATGTGCAGATCGCCACCGATGTCGCGAAACAGGGTATTGCCGCGCAGGGATCTCTCCACCACCACGTTTCCGCGAACGCCCTCGATGATGGTTTCACCGCGATCGCGGCTCAGGGTCACATTGCCACCGACGTTGCGGATGGTCAGGTCACCAAACCTCGAAGTCACCTCGACATCACCATCGACATTTTCGATATTCAACTCTCCACGTTCTTTGTCGATCTTGAGCGAGGCGATGTTGTTGATGTGCACGGGCTCACGCTGGGTGGTGACTTCGATGGCGAGCCGACGAGGCACGTTCAGCGCCATGTGCAGCTTGGCAAAGGACGCCTCGGGATGATTGGCGCCGTCAGGCATGCGATCAGTCAAGGTCAGGACACCATCCACCGGCTCCAGGACCAGTTTGAAATCGGCAAGCATCTCGGGATCCAGTGCACAGGCCTGCCCGCTGACCCGAATCTCGTCGATCTCGTCGCTGCCACGCAGGCGAAGAACGCCGCTGCCGGTGTCCAGGCGTAAAACCCTGATTTCGCCGGCATCAACGGCCTGTTCAAAAGCTCCCGGCTCTGTGCAGGTCAGACTGCCAGCCGAGATCCCGGCCAGGGGGAAGGTAAATATCGCAAGAAAGTAGAGATGTCTCATTCGCAGCATTTCAGAAAGCCCGCAACAATTCCGTCGGTTCAGGATAGTTCAATTTGAGCCCGATGTCATTACTCAATCGAGGACGCAGAGATCGCGCAGGCACACAGGTTGACATTTGACATTCAATCGTTGATATTGTAATGGTGCTGAAAGGCTCGGATTCAAGGTTCGACAGGCTCCGGGTTTTTCACTCATTTGTCACCTCACGGGGAGAACCTGATCATGAAATCGAAGTCGGCAATCCACACCTTTCTGGCGCTTTGTGCGCTCGGTTTGCTGGCCGGACCAGCAATGGCGCAGCATACTTGCAGCGCCTCGACTGCCGCCCAGTTCCAGAGTTGCCTGGACGATGCCGTAGCATCCGGTAATGATTCGGTCATCACCTTGGCTGCGGGCACCTTCAATATCAGCGGCAACGGCAACATGCCGTTTACCTACGTGGTCAGGCCCGCCTGCAACAGCGGCGCGCAAGCGCATTCGCTGACCATCACCGGCGCCGGCGCGGGAGCGACCATTCTCGACGGTAATGACGAGCATCAGGTTCTGCACATCCGCCACGATCGTTTCGGCACTGTTTGCTGGGATCAGCCGCTGGGGGGTACGGAAATCGCCAACGACAACGATGACTCCGGTGCCACGATCACTGTAGAGAACGTGACTGTGCGCAATGGCCATGTCCAGCAGATCCCGGTGCAACGTGATGGCAGTGGCACCAGTTGCTCGTTTGTAGACGCGTCAGAGGATGCCGGCGGTCTGGCTATCAAGGTTTATCAATCCGAAATCGTTGTCGAAAACAATCGATTCGAGGACAACTCCGGTCATGAGGGTGGCGGCGCCAAGCTGCACAAGTCATGTGGCAGTGCAGGTATCACCCTGGCAAACAGTCTATTCGAAGGCAATGAAACACGCAGAATGGCCGCCTTCGATTTCTTCTTCGACCCGGCCACTTGCGATATTTCATTGACCGACACCGGTGGATTGACGGCAAGAACCCTGGGCACTCGTACAACGCAGTCCGGGGGCGGGGCCAAGGTCAGCGCCCGCGATGGTCTGGTGACGATCGCCGACAACGAATTCATTGCCAATCAGGCCGGACCGGATGTCAATCCATCGGGTTCCCCTTCCATTTGGGGTACCGATGGCGGCGGGCTTTCCGGCAAGGGCATTTTCGGGCTGGGTCAGTCCGGCGCCGCTAATACGCCGAGCTGCCCCAACAGTAATTCACCTTGGGCCGTGGAGGTCGAATATTTCGAGTCATGGGCCGATGCCGGAGTCGGAAACGACACCGGTGGCGCTGATACCATTCTGGTTGGCGGATCGATCTGGATGATCGAGCGCAACCTGTTTCGTGAAAACATCGTTCATGGCGGCGACGGCGGCGGAGCGCATTTGTGGGGCAACATGATGGTGGTTGACAATCAATTCATCGGCAATGAAACGCGACTGGTGGAGGATCGCGAGTTTAGCGATGCCGCCGATGGCGGTGGCTTGCACATATTCACTCGCAATGTGTTCGGGGACGCTGTTCTCACCCGCAATCTTTTCCAGAACAATTCCGCCAAGGGCGAAGGCGGCGGGCTGCAGTTGCGCTCGCCACGCCATCGGGTTGACGTGACCGCCAGTGTGTTTTCCGGCAATGCCAGCGAGGGCCACGTGCAAAGCAACTTTGAAGGGCACGTTTCTCAGGGGGGCGGAGGTGGCGCTTACCTGTACACGGATGATGGAACCGTGAATTTCATCAATAACAGTGTCTGCAACAATGTCGCCGTTGCTGGCTTCGCCGCGGATCGGGATCGGCCTAGTGGCCACGGCGGTGGCGTAGTGGCCTATATCCAGCTTTCTGACGATGAATGGGGTACCGATGATAATGATCCCAGTGATTCCTTCGATCTTCCAGCCGTGGCCAATATCTACAACAACATCATGTGGGGCAATTCGGCGGATCCGGATACCGGCCTGGGCGACGATCTGTTCATCGAGGACCTGCATGCCGGTTCCAACAGCAGTTATTACTGGTCAGGTGGCACCATTTCCGACGATGAAGGTAGCGAAATCAACCTATTCAGCAACAATTTTGCTGACCTGGCTCACCTGTGTGCCGACGATCCCGATTGCACGGCCGATCTGACCCAGGGCGGCAACACCTCCATCGATCCAGTCTTCGAGGACCTCGATGAGTGTCGTCTGAGTCCGGATTCCCCGTTGCTGGCCATGGCGGGTACGCCCGGCGCGCCCGGTCAGCCGACTGTGGACTATGACGGTAACCCGATCAACCCGGAATCACCGATTCTCGGCGCCATCGGTCTCGGGATTCCGGCTGTGGCACCCCTCGCAGTCCCGATCTTCAGTCTGCCGGGCCTGGCTTTTCTGGCCGTGCTGATGCTGCTGGCCACGATTCTGGTTCGGCGTTCGCGGCGTGCCGCCGGATGATTGTCGTTTAGTCTTGACCTGTGTTTGACGGGCCACCTTCGGGTGGCCCGTTTCGTTTCAGGCGGCCCGGCTCAGGGTTTTTCGTTCCCCCGAAATCAGTCTGGCGACTCGTTTCCGAACTTGGCCCGACAGGGACTGAGTGGTTCGCCTGTTCGCTGGAATTGTTTGGCTGAGCATCTCCGGCACGGTCACAGGGATTCCGGAGCGGTCGGAGTTCTCGATGATGACACCGGGGTTGGCGAAACAGACCACAGGCTGAATATTGACCGTCAGGCCATGGCTGAGCAGCCAGCGATCCAGCGCCTCGGCCTGGGCCGTGATCTGTCTGACCGGGTTGTCCAGCGCGTTCCAGCCGGGGCGGCTACCGCAGCCGGCCCTTCGGGCCGTCTGCCAGCGCTTCTTGTCGGGATCGACGTAGATGATGCCGGGGGTGTTCTTGACCTCGATGATGCTGATCCCGGCCGGAGTGACCACAATGAAATCCAGTTCGCGTTCGCCGTTGGGCAGGCGCGGGTCGGGGATCATGACCTGATTGAACAACACATGGTCATCCGGCAAGGCCTTGAGCGCCTTGAGCGTGCGCACCTCGCCCTCCACGCCACTGAGCACATGCGCCGGCACCGAGGATCCACCGGTGATCGCGGCAAAGAACAGCGCCATGGCGCCAATTCCGGCCAGCATGAGACCCAGGGGCGGCATGACCAGGTAGCCGCCAACAGTGACCGCCCCGACAACCAGTATTCCCAGTCCCAGTCGTTGCCGCTGGCGACGTTTCAACATCTCCATCTCGCGACGATGATGCGCCAGCGCTGCATACTCGGTCAGGTATCGACAATCGGCCATCGGCCCATTGTGCCATACCCGGTTTCTCGGGGAACAAACCCAAGACTTCACCACGGAGGCACAGAGGACACAGAGCAAAGAAGTAACTTGCTTATTTATTTTCTGTGTCTCTCATCAAACAGGTTCCTGTGCTTGGTCTGATCACTGCATCGCAGGATTTCAAACAAGCCAAGAGCCCTGGAAACCACCGAAGTGGTTTGATGTGATCATCGGGGTTTGTTTGGCTCGGGCTGGAGTTTTTGGGGGCAGGGCGCCGAGTGACCTTGCCCGGTGCCGCGCTCAAGGTGAACGGCATAATCGATTGTTTGAGTTCAGGGGCGTTCTGGTGCCAAGCGAATTGCGTTTGATCCGATGGATAGTGAATTGCCCTTAGTAGGGTTCTCGGGTGCTCGAAGAACGGATGGATTGTGCCCGCTTCCGTCACCTCGACCACGGCCCCGGTCAAGCCCACTCGTCGCTTGTCGGGTAGGAGTTGGATGATGGGGGAGCTGGATCGAAGCCCCCGCCATAATCCTCAACCTTCTCTTAACTGTCGCATTGGGTGGTATTTGACCGATCACGGACTGACCGGGTGCGGCGGCGGGCAGTAAGTTCTTCCCGGACTATCCATGCCACCGATCTTGAGATCGAAGCCACTCCCCTTGCTATCGGCAACTCGCAGACGTTACCGACCCCAAGGCCACGAAGTTGCGAATGATCGACTCAGGCGTTCACCCGGTCAGGCCGTGAGCGGTCGGATACCACCCGATGCTTCTCCAAACTCCCATCCTGTTTGTACAGCGACAGCGAGCCCGGTAACGGGACTGAAGACTCTGTGGACTTCTCTTATTGTTCCTTTCGCGACAACGTGCTCTGAATCGAGTTCGGGCACTACCCTCAAAGATACGGGGCAAACAACCAGCAGAATGAATCCCGTAGCCGGGCCGGCAGGCTGCGTTCGTCGACTTCTTCCAGCGTGACTTCGCGACCGGCCTCGACCGCCCGGTCAAAGTAATCGATCAGGCCGGCGGCGAACTTGCGGCCATAGACCTCGACCTGCAGCTCAAAATTCAGCCGCAGGCTGCGCGGATCCCAGTTGGCCGAGCCGACCAGACTGTAATAGCCGTCAACGACAAACAGCTTGGTATGGTTGAAGGGAGGGGGTTGGTAAGTCACCCGGGCGCCGCGAAACAGAATTTCCCAGAGCATATTGCGGGTGGCCCAGTGCACGTAGGGCAGGTTGTTCTTCTCCGGCAGAATCACGGTCACTTTGACGCCGCGAACGCAGGCCGCCTGAATGGCGCCGATCAACTCGCGCGGCGGCAGAAAATACGGCGTCATGATGCGTACCGACTCGCGTGCTTCGGCAATGGCGGCGGTCAGCAGCATGGTCAGGCGGTCCAGGTCCTCGTCGGGACCATCGGTGACGGTCCGGCACAGCAGGGTGCCGGCAGGTGGAGAAGGCAACCCGGGTGGCGCGTCGTCTTGTCCGGTGGAGAATCGCCACAGGCGCAGGAACTCCTCCCGTAACTGCGCCACGGCCGGGCCCTCGATACGAAAGTGCACATCGGCAGTAGGGCGGGGGTTGTTTTCAAGCTCAAGACGGTGCCGGTCACCGATATTCATGCCGCCGGCAAAGCCGATCCGATCATCAACGACCAGGGTCTTGTGATGGTTGCGCATGTTGATGGCCAGCGATGGTGGAAACAGCTGTGGTGGCAGAAAACGCGCCACCGTCAAGCCGGCCCGTGTTAATCGTCGGCTGCTTCGCGGCCAGGAGTACCAGTCGCCAAACCCATCGAGCAGGACACGCACATCCACACCGTGTCCGGCCGCTTCGCCCAGGGCTTCCGTGAAGTCCCGGCCGGTCCGGTCATTGTCAAGCAGGTAGGTAGACAAGAGGATATGGGATTGGGCCGAGGCGATGGCTTTCAGCATGGCCGGGTAGGCCTGTTCGCCGTTGAACAGTACATCGACCTGGTTGCCCTCGCTCAGCCCGTGGCGACTCAAACCCTGGCCGATCTGGGCGAGGTTGCGAAACTGTGCCTGCAGCGAGTCCGGCAGGGTCTGGAGTTCGGCCAGTCGATGACCGCGCTCGTAGCCGAGAGAAAACTCGGTCAATCCCAGATCCCGGGCACGGCCTCGCACACGGTTCAGTCCGAAAAACAGGTACAGCACCGGCCCGGCCACCGGCGCGAGCACACAGACGGCGATCCAGCCAAAGGCCGCGCGCGGATCGCGCTTGTAGAGTAGCGCATGCACAGCGGTCAGTGGCGCAAGGATCGCGTGAAACAGGATCAGGATCAGGGTTTCGGGATTCAGGGTCGAGATGGCCGATGTGGTCGTATATGCATGATATCGGCAATAACGGTCGGGCGTGCCGGGTCAAGAATATCGGGGGTGGGGATGCATCCTCACGCGCACTGCGTTAGACTATATATCTCTCTATCCGAATCAAAAGATAAATACCTGAAAATGAGCGCGTATCTGTTTACCTCCGAATCCGTTTCCGAAGGCCACCCGGACAAGCTGGCCGACCAGATTTCCGATGCCATCCTGGATGCGATCCTGACTCAGGACCAGCATGCCCGCGTGGCGTGCGAGACTTTCGTCAAGACCGGTGCAGTGATCGTCGGCGGCGAGATCAGCACGACCGCCTGGGTCGATCTTGAGGATCTGATCCGCCAGGTCGTGACGGATGTCGGTTACAACTCATCAAAGGTCGGTTTTGACGGCCAGACCTGCTCGGTCATCAACATGATCGGCAAGCAGTCACCCGATATCGCCCAGGGCGTGGACCGAGACATTCCTGAAAATCAGGGGGCTGGAGACCAGGGTTTGATGTTCGGTTATGCCTCGAACGAAACCCCGGAGTTGATGCCGGCGCCGATTTACTACGCTCATCGCCTGGTCGAGCAGCAGACCCGGCTGCGCAAGCACAAGGACAACCCCCTGCCCTGGTTGCGGCCGGATGCCAAGAGCCAGGTGACGCTTCGCTATGAAGACGGCAAGCCGGTGGCCATCGATGCGGTGGTGTTGTCGACCCAGCATGACGAAGGCCTGGAACTCGACGAAATCCGCGAAGGTGTGCGCAAGCACATCATCGACCCTGTCCTGCCGAGCGAGTGGCTGCACGACAAGACCCTCTATCACATCAATCCGACCGGCAAGTTTGTCATTGGCGGTCCGGTGGGTGATGCCGGCCTGACCGGGCGCAAGATCATCGTCGATACCTATGGCGGCATGGCCCGCCATGGCGGCGGCGCCTTCTCCGGCAAGGATCCATCGAAAGTCGACCGCTCGGCAACCTATGCCGCGCGTTACGTGGCCAAGAACGTGGTCGCAGCCGGGCTGGCCGACAAGTGTGAGCTGCAGGTCAGTTACGCCATTGGTGTGGCCGAGCCGACTTCGATCTCGGTGACCACCTTCGGCACCAACAAGATCCCCGAGGAGCAGATCGAGAAACTGATTCGGGAGCACTTCGATCTGCGCCCCTACGGCATCATGAAGTCACTGGATCTATTGCATCCGATGTACCGCCAGACGGCCACGCACGGTCATTTCGGCCGCCGTCCCGAGCAGAGTTCAGCCAAGGTCATTCGCGATGGCAAGCAGCTCGAGGATCACTTCACGACCTTCAGTTGGGAACGAACCGACAAGGCCGACGACCTGCGCAATGCCGCTGGCGTCTGATTACCGGGAAAAGGGGCGAGGGATTTCCTTTTCCCTTTTCCCTATTTCCTTTTCCCTTTTTCCATGTTTTTAGAGGTTTTATTCAAATGAGTGCCAAAGCAGAAGATGTACGCAAGGGCGTGCTGTTCGATGATTCCATCGCCCCGACTGACCACGATTACGTGATCGCCGATCTTGGCCAGGCTGAGTTCGGCCGCAAGGAAATCGCCATTGCCGAAACTGAAATGCCCGGCCTGGTGCAGACTCGTGAGGAGTTTGCCAAGGACAAGCCACTGAAGGGCGCGCGCATCGCCGGTTCCCTGCATATGACCATTCAGACCGCCGTGCTGATGGAGACGCTGATCGAACTGGGCGCAGAAGTGCGCTGGGCTTCGTGCAACATCTACTCCACCCAGGACCACGCTGCAGCCGCCATGGTCAAGCGCGGTGTGCCGGTATTCGCATTCAAGGGCGAAAGCCTGGTCGAATACTGGGAGTTTACCCATCGGATCTTCCAGTGGCCCGACGGCGAGACTGCCAACATGATTCTCGATGATGGCGGCGACGCCACCCTGCTGCTCAATCTCGGTGCCCAGGCGGAAAAGGACCCGTCAGTGCTGGACAATCCGGGCAGTGAAGAGGAAGAAGCCCTTTTCGCAGCCATCAAGAAGCGTCTGGATACCAATCCGGGCTGGTACTCGAAGGCCCTGGCCAACATCCAGGGCGTGACCGAGGAAACCACCACCGGGGTCAATCGCCTCTATCGCATGCAAAAGGAAGGCACACTGAAGTTCCCGGCCATCAACGTCAACGACTCGGTCACCAAGTCCAAGTTCGACAACCTGTATGGTTGTCGCGAGTCCCTGGTCGATGCGATCAAGCGCGCCACCGATGTGATGATCGCCGGCAAGACCGCCATCGTGTGCGGTTACGGTGATGTCGGCAAGGGCTCGGCCCAGTCGCTGCGCGCCTTGTCGGCCAACGTGTGGATTACCGAAGTCGATCCGATCTGCGCATTGCAGGCATCCATGGAAGGTTACAAGGTGGTCAATATTGAGGATGAAGGCGTCGTCGAGGCGGCCGACATCTTCGTCACCGCTACCGGCAACTACAATGTCATCAACCATGATCATATGCTGCGCATGAAGAACGAGGCCATCGTGTGCAACATCGGGCATTTCGACAACGAAATCGAAGTGGTCAGCCTGGAACAATACGAGTGGGACGAGATCAAGCCGCAAGTCGATCACATCACCTTCCCCGATGGCAAGAAAATCATCCTGCTGGCCCGCGGCCGCCTGGTCAACCTGGGTTGCGCCACCGGTCACCCCAGCTTCGTAATGTCGAATTCGTTCACCAACCAGACCCTGGCCCAGATCGAACTTTGGAAAAACGGTGACCGCTATGACGACGAGGTCTACGTGCTGCCCAAGCATCTCGACGAGAAGGTTGCCCGGCTGCACCTGGAACGCGTTGGCGCTCGCCTGACCGAACTGAAGCCGGACCAGGCCGACTACATCGGCGTGCCGGTGGAAGGGCCTTACAAGCCGGATCATTATCGGTATTAAGGCAGGTGAAAGGTGAAAGGTGAAAGGGGAAAGGTGAAAGGTTAAAGGTGAAAGGGTTAAGGTTTAAGGTTTAAGGTTTAAGGTCTTTGCCCTTAACCCCTTAACCCCTTAACCCCTTAGCCCTTTAGCCCTCCCCCAACCAACGCCACTTACTTATCAAACAGCAGTATCGTCAAGGAAGGCACCTGATGTCCAATTCCGGCCCTCAACTCAGCTTCGAATTCTTTCCGCCCAATAACGATGAACAATTGAAGTCGTTCAAACTGGTCCGGGATCGACTGGCGAGCCTGGAACCGGAGTACATGTCGGTGACGTTCGGGGCGGGTGGTTCGACGCGTTCCAGGACGCGCGAGACCGTCATGAACATTCAGAAGGAGACCCAGGTGCCGGCGGCGCCGCATATTTCATGCATGTCGGAAGATGCCGACAGTATTCGTCGGCTGCTTGATGAGTACCGCGACGGCGGGATCAAGCGCCTGGTCGTTCTTCGCGGTGATCGTCCCTCGGGGGGTGGTTCCGGTGTTTTTGATTACGCCGTCGAGCTGGTGGAGTTCATCCGCAAGCATTACGGTGATCATTTCCTGATGGAGGTGGCCTGTTATCCCGAGCACCATCCTGAATCGAAATCTCCGGCCGAAGATCTTGTCCATTTCAAGGCCAAGGTCGATGCCGGTGCCCACAGTGCGATCAGCCAGTATTTTTTCAGCGCCGAAAGCTACTTTCGATTTGTTGACGAAGCCCGTGCACTGGGTATTGAAATTCCCATTATTCCCGGGATCATGCCGATCACCAATTACTCTCGTCTGGCCCGTTTCTCCAAGATGTGCGGTGCCGAGATTCCGTTGTGGATCAAGAAGCGCATTCAGGCGTTCGAGCAGGATGGTGACAGCGCGTCGTTGCTGGCATTCGGTGAGGAAGTGATCACGAGCCTTTGTGAAAGACTGCTGGATCATGGCGCCCCAGGCATACACTTCTACACCCTCAACCGATCGAAGGCATCACTGGCCATTTGTCGAAATCTGCAGCTTGGCCACCAGGCCCCGGTGCGACAGACGGCCTAAGCCGCATCAGACCAACTTATGTCGGTTTTCTTCTGGTGTAGCGCTGGAAGTCGATGGTCGTCGCCGATTCGGCTTTCGACGCCTTATCCCTGGTAGCGTGAAACTCCTTCAGCCAGGTCAGAAACTCTTCAGCGGTTGCCGGTCGCAGCAGATGATGGCCCTGAATGAGGTCTGAGCCGAGCTGGGCCAGGCGATCGAGAATGGCCTGATTCTCCACTCCCTCGGCAACCACTTCGTAGCCCAGGGCATGACACATATCAATGGTGGTTCGAACGATGGTGTCGTTGTTCGTCGAATCCAGCATGTTCATGATGAATGATCGATCAATCTTGATTTCGTGAACCGGCAAGGTGCTGAGGTAGGCCAGCGAAGAGTGGCCGGTGCCGAAGTCATCAATGGACAGGCGAACGCCGGCTTTGTGCAAAGTATCGAGCTGGCGGCGGGTGATCTTCGGATCGGCCATGGCTGCCGATTCGGTCATTTCGATGACCAACCGATCCACCGGCACTCCCGAGCGGTCAAGCTGATTCAGGACCCGGTTGGCGAAATCCGGATCCTGGAGACTCAGCGGGGAGACATTGACCGCTACGTGGATGGGATGGCCGGCGCGTTCGAGTCGGTTGATGAATCCCAGGGCGCGGGAGATCACCCAGTCGGTCAGTGGGCGCATGAGCCCGGCTTTTTCGGCAAGGTCGATGAAAAGGTCGGGGGGGATCAGCCCCTGCTCGGGGTGCGGCCAGCGCAACAGGGCCTCGGCTGCACGGATTCGGCCGGTGGTCAGATCCATCTGTGGTTGAAAATACAGGTCAAGTTCGTCGTTTTCGATGGCCTGGCGCAGTTCGGTCATCAGGGTCAGCCTGCCCGGATTGTAGGGATTGGCCAACGGCGAATAGACGGCCATGCCATGCACGTCTCGACCGGCCTGATCAAATGCAATGAAGGCATGTCGAACCAGCGTGGCGGCATCAGCGCTGTCGTCCGGACAGACCGCACAGGCGCCATTGACTCCGACGCTCAGACTCAAGCCCATGTACTCGAAAGGCTTGCGAATGAACTCGGCCAATTCGTTCATGGCCGGACGGGGATCCTCGCCGGGCGCCAGACGCATCAGAAAGGCGAAGATGTAACCCTCGACATGGGCCACACCATGGTGATGGCGATCATTGCGTTCGATGGGCAAATGATTGTCCATTGCCAGGACCAGTTGATCCAGTCGACGGGCCAGCAGGGCAAGCAGGCCGCTGGAGTTATCGTGGCCAAGTGTCTTGTTGATGTCATTAAAGCCCCGAACCTTGAACAGGACCAGTGCCAGCCGTTCGTCGCGTCGTCCGGGCTCGTTGAGCCGATGGTTCAGGTGCTGGTCCAGCGCGGTTCGGTTGGGCAATCCGGTGGGCGCATGTCGTCGCGCCTGGTCAAGCATGCGGCGCTTGACCTCCTCTCTCTCCTGCATGGCCTCCAGGCGCGCTTGCTGCTCCTCGATGCGACCCTGACGTTCGCGATGAAACCGATCGCCCAGTGCGAAGGAGAAAACCAGCGAGGCCAGCACGGCACCGCTTTCCATCGCGTAATTCATCAGGAAGGCATTGCTGATGACATTGCTCAGCGTCAGGATATGACCGACCACGCCCAGAAGCAGGACGAACCAGCCGGCAACGAAATACAGGGCCTGTCGATCACCATGGATGGCGCGGACGATTCCGATGGCGAGAATTACCAGGCAGACAATGGCAATCAGGTTGACCGATATCCGCGTCGAGACGTTATAGGACAAGACCAGCCCCCCCAGGGTGGCTGCCGCACACAGCCAGGTGCAGATCACGGCCAGTTGTTCACCCCGTGGCAGGCGCGCTCTGAGATCGAGAAATTCCCGGCAAAACAGGCAGAAAAACAGCACCGACAATGGAACACCGGTCAGAATGATGAGCTCGTGCGCGCGCGGCAGGTCCGGGATCAGGTACATGAAGGTCACCCCGTGCAGGGTGGACATGCTTGCCAGCAGGGCAAACTGCACGCCGGCAAAATACAGAAAGCTGCGTTCTCCGAAGGTTCGCCACAGAAACAGATTGAATACTGCCATGATCAGCAACATGCCGTAAAACATGCCGCGACTGGTCATGTCACGACGATCATGATCTCGAAATGTCGCGGGCTCCCACAAGCGCAGGGGAACCTGGTGCGAGCCCGAGGTCTGGATGCGCAGGTAAACCGTCTGGTCCAGTCCGGGGGTCAAGTGCAGCGGAAACACGAAAGTTCGCTGGTTCAGGGGTCGTTGATGGTGCGGCACGCGATCGCCGGTCAGATGGCTGGCAATCACCGAGCCGTCCTCGACCTGGAAGAGCTCGACATGGTCCAGCAACGGATAGGCAATTTCCAGATACCGCATCGCAGGCTGGTCAGTCGGATTGTCGATTTCGAGCCGGTACCAGGCGGGATGCTCGTGATAACCGAGATTGATCTCGTCACCGGCCGTTTCCCAGCCCGGCAGGGCGGGATGGTCAAGCAGTTCGGTGATGCTGAATTCGCCCGCAGTCGGGGCGGTCAGACGTTCAATCAGAGAGAGCCTGATCTCGGAGGAGTCCGCCGACCGGGAAATCGCCGGCGCCAACTGCGTCGTGACCAGCAGCAGGACCAGGCCGACAAACATGACGACACGCAGTGTGGCGCACTGTTTCGCAGGCCGGTCAGGAATGGGAGGCATGCTGTTCATGCCACCCATGTTGCCCGACGCCCCGCGCTGCGATCATCGGGCAAAAGACCCGATTGGGCCTAGGAAATTTCCTAGTCGTGGGTCTCGTCCGGACTCTCATCGGCATAGATGCCGACTTCCAGGCGACCATCGGCATGAATGGCAGCCCGATACATGCCTGCGGTATTGAATGGCATGGTGACCCGGCCCTGGTTGTCGATGGCGATCACGCCGCCATCGCCACCAGCGGACCTGAGCACCTGATTGACCACTTCGTCGGCAGTCTCGACCAGGGGTTTGCCCGTGTAGGCTATGCGTGCACAGACATCGTAGGCAACAACATGGCGGATGAAGTACTCACCATGGCCGGTCGCCGAGACCGCGCAGGTGCGGTTGTCGGCGTAGGTTCCGGCGCCGATGATGGGCGAGTCACCGACCCGGCCCCAGCGTTTGTT
>PWWM01000113.1 GCA_003561495.1 Gammaproteobacteria bacterium | reverse complement strand
TTGCCTGCAGTACATGGTCGCGATCGGCCTGATCTTCGGCGAGCTGAGCGCCGAGTCCTACTCGGATCAGACCGCCGCCGACCCGCGCATCGACGCCTTGCGTGAAAAGATGACGGTCAGGGAAAATCCACGCTTTACCGAGGAATACTTCGATCCGGACAAACGCGCGATCGGCAACTCGGTACAGGTGTTCTTTACCGACGGGTCAAGCACCGAGAAGGTATCTATCGACTACCCGGTCGGCCATCGGCGCCGCCGCGAAGAAGGAATTCCGCTGCTTGAAAACAAGTTCAAGCGCGCCGTCAGCGGCCATTTCTCGGTCCGCCAGGCCGGTCTTATAGTCAAGAATTGCGGCGACCCCGAGTTGCTGAAAACACTTTCAGTCCCCGAATTCACCAGCCTGTGGACACAGCGGTGATGGGTTAACCGTTTCCTGATTAGCGTCGTGTCTCAATGCGCGGGCTTGGTTACGGTCAAAGCCGTCCTCGGGCGGTGAATTCCGCTTCAGTTCGACGCGGTGGCGAGGCCTTCAGCGAAATCCACCACCCGAGGACGGCTTACAGCATTGACGTCCATCGATACTGCCAATGCCTGCTGAGACACGACGCGAATCAGGAACCGTTTAGGTTAACCATTTGATTGTTGCCAGCCAATCGGCTGACCGGCGCGCAATGGCACGATGGTGTCTTCAGCAGCCGTGATTTCCCGCTCCATAACCCAGGAGTGCTTTTCCAGCTCGATGAAGTCTTCATTGACCGGCAGGCCGTAAAAGGCCGGGCCATTGAGGCTGGCGAAGGCTTCCAGTTTGTCCAGCGCGCCGGCTGCTTCGAATACCTCCGTGTACAGTTCGATGGCCGCCGGCGCCGAGTAGATCCCGGCGCAGCCGCAATCGCTTTCCTTGGCGTGTTTCGGGTGCGGGGCGCTGTCGGTGCCCAGGAAAAACCGCTCGTTGCCGCTGGTAACCGCGTTGATCAGTGCCTGGCGGTGGCGTTCGCGCTTGATCAGGGGCAGGCAGTATTGGTGGGGTCTCAGCCCGCCCTCGAACAGGGCATTGCGGTTGTAGAGCAGGTGATGGACCGTGATGGTTGCGGCGATCGGACCGGGTGCGGCTTGCACGTATTCGATCGCATCCTGAGTTGTGGCGTGTTCCAGCACCATCTTCAGATCCGGAAAGGTGGTGCGTAATGAATCCAGGTGGCGCTCGATGAACACCGCCTCCCGGTCGAACACATCAATGTCGGCATCGGTGACTTCGCCGTGCATCAGCAAGGGCAGGCCCTGTTGCTCAAGTACTTCGATGACCGGATAGACGCGCTCCAGCTTGCGGACGCCGGAATCGGAATTGGTGGTGGCGCCGGCCGGGTAGTACTTGACCGCATGCACAAAGTCGCTCCTGGCTGCCTGACGAATATCATCGGCCGTGGTGGTTTCGGTCAAATACAGGGTCATCAGCGGCTCGAAATCGCTTCCGGTGGGCCGGGCCGCCAGGATACGCTCACGGTAAGCTTGCGCCTCCGCGACGGTTCGTACGGGCGGCTTGAGGTTGGGCATGACGATGGCACGCCCGAAGCTGCGCGCCGTGGCCGGCACCACGGTTTTGAGCATTGCGCCATCACGCAGGTGCAGGTGCCAGTCATCGGGACGGCGGATCCGGATTCGGTTCACGGTGCAGCCTTTGAGTTGGATCAACTGCCTATTGTAGCGGCGGCTGTCCGACGGGGATTCGTTCGGTTGCATTGCCGGTTCCTTCGAGCAGCCCCTGACTTTCGCCACATGACAGTGAATGATGGGCGGGGCATACTTGATCTTGATGGGCACTCGACAATCAATCCCTGACCGCTGGGTCGAGCGCTGGCGCATGGCCGGTGTCGTGCTGTGGCGGGGCGGGTTGGCGTTTGTCGTTGCCTATGCTTTTTACCTGGGCACCTGGCAACTGATCGCCCAACTGGACTGGCCACGCCAGATCACGACCGGTCTGGCCCTGGCGCTGGCCGGCCTTGGGCTGGTCATGCTGTCTTTGATCCTGGAGCGACGGGAAATGGCGCGCAAGGAGGGCGATTTGCTTAATGATTAGATTGTTGCGCATCGTCGGTTTTCTGCTGATCGGCGCCGGCTTGATACTGGCTGGTAGCTGGTTCATCGAACCGTTGCGGCACCTCTGGCCCCTGTTGCTGGCTCTGCCAATGCCGATTCGGATCGGACTGGTCGTGGCCGGCATCGGCTTGCTGATCGTGCTCGCCACCGTGGTCAATGACCGACTGACAGCCGATACAAGCACCTTGAGAGAAGACCTTGGAGGAGATCCATGATACTGACAACAACCGAACAGATCCCGGGCCGCACCATTGAAAAAAGCCTGGGCCTGGTGCGCGGCAATACCGTACGCGCCAAACACATCGGACGCGACATCGTCGCCGCCCTGCGCAACCTTGTGGGCGGTGAAGTCACCGAATACAGCGAGATGATGATCGAGGCACGCAACGAGGCGATCAATCGCATGAGCGAGCAGGCACGTGGCCTGGAGGCCGATGCCGTGGTCGGGGTGCGCCTGGTCACCTCGCAGGTCGCCAGCGGGGCGGCGGAATTGCTGGCCTACGGGACCGCGGTACGGTTGCAGTCGGAATCACCAGCATCGAGTTGAATTTGAGAACTTGCTGAGGACTTTTTCAAGACTTTTCGGCGCTCCGGCCGGATGATGGCACTGGACTCGAAAAAGGAGTACTTCCGATGACCAACAAACTTGAACGAGCCTACCTGCTGCTGGGTCTGGCCTACGGCGCCCTGGGCATGGGGCTGGGTATTGTCATGGCCGCCAGCCACAATCATGGCCAGGCGGTCACCCACGCCCACCTCTTGCTGGTTGGGTTCCTGCTGTCAGTGATCTATGCCCTGATCCACCGACTGTGGCTGCCATCACCCTCGGTGTGGATGTCGCGTGTTCAGTTTGGTGCTCACCATCTGGGGGTGATTCTGATGGTGATCGGGCTGTTCCTGCTGTACGGCGGATACGTACCGGGAGAACGAATCGAGCCGGTGCTGTCGAGTTCCTCGATCCTGGTTTTGACCGCACTGGTGCTGATGATGGTGCTGTTGCTGAAAAAGCCGCGATCAACTGTTCCAGATACGGTCTGATTGCTGGATTTCGCCTCCAACAGGCGTCCAAAGAACCCTTCAGAGAAACTTTTGATGAAGTTTTGATGTTTTTCACAAGCACTCGGGGCCCGGTCAGCCGATCCTCTTTCCGGATTTTCGGTTCTTCGATCCGCATCCGGATCCTTTGCAGGGAGTGCTTGTCCCCATGTTTCGAGTTGCTTTGTTCTTTCTCATTTTTCTTCCGCTGGCCTCGAGTGGCTCCGAGCCGCCGCCTTCCATCGTTCCACTGCAACAGGTGATTCTCTACGACTTCGAGCATCTGCCGCTCGGACAAATCGGCACCGGCGGTCCTGGTCAGGGCCAACCCACGGAGCTGGGCTGGGCCGCCGCCGGCCATGCGCACGTGATTGACGGCAGTATTGATGGTCGGGGTCTTGAGATCACCAAGCCGGCAAGTGGGTCGCCATCAGTGTGGTTCGAGTTGCCCGGTCACCCGACCCTGAAATCCGGCCAGGTGCGCTTCAGGCTCCAGATTCGGCCATCCGAAGTCGATACATACAACATCATGTTTCGCACGGCCGGTTCAGCCGCAGAAGCCTACGGCAATATCGGCCTGTTTCCGTCGGGCAACATCGCCGCCTCCGATGGTGCCGGTTCGGTGACTTTCGGAAATTATGGCGCTGATCAGCTGCTGGAGTTTACCGTTGATTTCGATCTGGACCAGTGGACCTGGAATGTCTGGTTCAACGATTCGCTAGTCGTCGAGAATCGTGCAATCAACCAGGACAAGGACGATCCCGGGCTGGCCGGGCTGGGTCGAATCGGCGTTACTACGCCGTCATCGGCGACCACGGGCATAACCCTGGAAGTCGACAATATCGAGATCCTGCGCAACGCGCCGGCCGTGACCCTGCTCGATGCCGACTTCAACGATAAGACCACGGGCGAGCCAATCGGCACCGGCGGCGCCGAAGACGGAGAGCCGGTTGCCGTCAGCGAGTTGCTCGAGACCTGGATCGGCGATGCGGATGCGGGCGGAAAGGCCCTGTACCTGATGAAGGAGGACGCCGCAGCTTTCAGCAACGGCTACACCGAGTGGCGTTTTCTCTCGGACGCCAGCGTGCAAACCGGTTGGCTGGATGCACGATTCGATATGCTGCTGGATGATCTTTCCAACAACGATTTCATCCTCGCCGGCGGCGAAGATGAGTTGATTCGCGTCTCCAGTACGATGAGTGGGGATCTGCAGGTACGATTTCCTGACCAGACCACCGGCGACGTGGTCGGCGACTACGAGATCGGAGAAACTATTCATGTGCGTATCGTCTGCCAGATGGACGAGCGCTTCTGCAGCGTGGCGATGGACGGCGAGTGGATGGTCAGCAAGCGCGACTTCGCCGAAGACACGCCTTCGGATCTGGCCGTTGATCGCTTCCATGCCGGCATCGCAGGCGAGAGCAGCTCTTTTGCGTTGGTCGGCATGGACAATCTGCATATCAGCGCCACGACGCCGTCTGCCTTTCCGGTGTCGGCCGAGTTCATACAGCAACCAACCGACACGGTCTGCCGCGAGGCCTTCGATCCGTCGCTGACCGTGATGGTCAGAGACGGCAACGGTGAGCCGGTCGTTGGCGAGTGGACCCTGCTGTTGAGCGAATACACCAGCGTGCTGGGCTGGAATCCGCTTGAGTTTGATGAGAATCCGGTCACGTTCGACGGTTTGGCCGAGTTCATCGATGTCACGCTCAGACAAACCGGCGAAGGTGCCCGGCTGCAGGCCGTGGTGGGGGGTTACTCTCCGGCCGTGATGGCCATCAGCGAGCCCTTCGATGGTTTGCCGGGCCCGCTGGTCAATGCCGATTACGAAGGCGACGATGACGACGGCCCTTTCTTTGCCGGATTGCCGCAAAGTCTGTGGATTGCCGTCTACGACGACTGCATCAACGCTGCTCCGATGGGCACCGAGGGCACCGTGGTCATTCACAGCGGGCCGGAAGGCGCCAGCCTGAGCGGCAATGTCGGCATTGTGAGCACTGAGTGGGGTGAAATCGAGCTGGAGGAACTGGTCTTCAGCCTGCCCGGTGAGTATGTGCTGGACCTGGAGATCGATGGCGTCCGCCTGGAAAGCCTGAGCAGTCCGATCGAGGTCAAGGGTGACGTCATTTTCAACGATCGTTTCGATTGACCTGGTCTTTCAGCGTCTGCATCTGGCGCATCTGGCCGGCTCCGTGGAACACGGCCAACTCAGGGGACCTTCAGTGCCGCATCACCGTCAGTCCCTCCGGCAACTCGAACAGACTGGCTTCGACTGCTCCGCGTTGGATATTGGTCAGCTCGGTCACCCCGCGGATGATTTCCTCACCCATGGTGCCTTCGGTTTCAGACCTGAGCAGGATCCCGTCCCGGGTCATCCAGACTGTGCCCCTGGCAAAGCCCAACGGGGTTTCGCCTTCAATGGCAAAACGCAGGGCCACCTCGCCGCGGATGTTTTCGCGACCTTCGAAAACAGGATTCATGGCCAGATAGGTCTCGTGAGTCACGATCATTTCCGGAGAGAAGTCGATGGCAAGCGCCGTGGACTCTCCCTCGCTGAACATGTAGATCGTTCCGGTATCCTCATGGGCCAGGACAATGGTTTCGTCACCGTCCATGGTCATTTGCATGCGGTGACGCTTGCCGTCTACCCAGATTCTGCCGACCACCTCGAAATCTCCGGTGGTCTGGTGAATCTCGGCGGAATAAGCCGTCGTTAGCTCAGGTAAGGCCTCGGCCAGCAAACTTGTTGGCCAGGCAATCAGAGAAAACAGCAATACCAGCAAAGCTTTCATTTCGATCTCTCCTCCAGTCGGAAGCCATATCCCCGTGCCGCCGCTTCCCTGCCGTGAGGCGTCGAGGATTTGATCATACGCCAGCGGATACCTGCCGACAATCAGCAGATTCCCATTCGATATGATGCGGCGCTACCGGCGGCTTCCATGCGAGACCAGGATGGTGGTGCAAGCGCAGGTCATGTGCGCTGAGTCAGGCCGCGGAGTTAGTTCATTCCTTTTGGGCAACTTGCCGGGAAGAACCATCAAGTTGGGGCAGACACGCACCCATGTATAGGGGTACTATGCAGTGGCTATGCGTCCTGGTCCAACTGGAGATGATCATGAGTAGAAGAGTCCGAATCCCCGGAATTCACCTTGCCTTGGCTGTGTTGTTGTTTAGCCTTTCATTTACCGCTTTCGGTTTGCAGGCCTATGATCGCTGAGTCGGTGAGCTGGACGGCACCGAGCCAACCTTCACTTCGCCCTTTTGCAATGTTGGCCCGGCAAACTATGCGATAGTGACCGTCACCGCGACGGTGTCCGGCGATTACTACTTTCAAGACATTTCGCGAGGCTATGATCTGGATATCCAGATTGATGTCTACGAGAATTCCTTCGATCCCAACGACCCGCTGGAAAATCTGGTGGGTTCGGGGGATGATTATGGTGAAACCTTCACGTTCGCGGCGGGTACCACCTATCACATCGTGGTTTCGAGGCTCTGTGATACTTCGGGAAATACCGCTGGGACCTGGGATTTCGGGTTTGCCGGTCCCGGCAGTCTGGGCAGCCCCGATTTCGCTTTTGGCTTTGAAGGTGTTTTCAGCGGTACTGAACCCAGCTTCGTCCACCCAGGGTGCGGAAGCGAAACCAGCTACCAGGTCATCGGGCCCGTGACCCCGACAGCCTCGGGTGACTATGTCTACGGAGATATTTCGATCAGCTACGACGTAGACATGGAACTCGCAATCTATATCGATGCATTCGATCCTGATAGTCCGAACACAAACCTGGTCGCCGATTTCGATGATCGCGGTCTATTTCAATTGGTCAGCGGCGAACCCTATTTCCTTGTTGTTTCCCCGTTGTGCGGGCCTGTCGGGGAGACCGGTACTTGGGACTTCCTGATTGCCGGGCCCGGAACCCTCGAGGACTGGCCCCTGCAAGAAGCGATGCCGGCGCCGCTGCCCGTGCCATTCCTGAATGGCTGGGTCATGTTCTTGCTTGGGCTGCTGGTACTGGTCGTGGCGGCTGTTCGCCTGCGACCCTACTAAGACAACATTGATCTAACGCTTCGGGCCCCGGTGCACAGCCGGGGCCCATCATCCATATCCGCGCAGCCGAATTGTCATCCCACCACAGCAGGCCTCCGGCCGTGGTCAACGCACAGGAATGGCGATCTTCGGCGCCTCGCGCAGACCTCAGGCAGCTTTGGCAAAGTAGCTGGTCATCAGGTTGCGGTAATTGGGGATGTGGTTGGAGAACAATTCGCCCAATCCCTCGATATCGTTGCGCCAGTCACGATGCAACTCGCAGGCCATGGCGAACCAGCCCATCAATTGCACGCCGGCCGCTTCCATGCGCGACCACGCCGAGTCGCGGGTGGTCTTGTTGAAGGTGCCGGATGCATCGGTGATGACAAACACTTCGAAGTCTTCTTCGATGGCCGACAGGGCGGGAAAAGCCACACAGACTTCGGTGACCACGCCGGCAATGATGAGTTGTTTCTTGCCGGTAGCCTTGACCGCAGCGAGAAACTCGTCATTGTCCCAGGCGTTGATATTGCCGGGGCGCGCGATATAGGGCGCCTTGGGAAACATCTCCTTGAGTTCGGGAACGAGCGGGCCGTTGGGGCCGTCCTCGAAGCTGGTGGTGAGTATGGTCGGCAGCTTGAAATAGGCGCCGCAGGCGGCGGTGGCCAGTACGTTGTTCTTGAACTCACTGGGTTCGAAGTCCTGAACCAGCGAGATCAGACCGGACTGGTGATCGACCAGCAGCATGGCTGCATCGTTCTTGTCCAGGCGTCGATAGGTGTAGTGGTTGCTCATGTCATGCTCCTTGTAGATCGAATGGTTGGTTGGGTTTGAAGCCGCGGCGCGCGGGCGCCGCGACGGATGGGATCAGACCGTTGCCGGAATGCGGCCAAAGCGGCCCTGGCTGTAGTCGCGGATGGCCTGGTGGATTTCCTGTTCGGTGTTCATCACGAACGGGCCATGACCGACCAGGGGCTCCTCAATGGGCTCGCCGGACAGCACCAGCACAACGGCGTCGTTGTTGGCCTCGATGAACACGCCTTCACGTTCGGCGTCGAGTACCACGAGTTGGCTCTCACGCGCGATCTCGTCGCCGTTGACCTGCACCGTGCCGTGCAGTACGACCAGCAAACTGTTCCAGCCATTGGGCAGGTCCAGGCGGGTGGCGCCGGACTGAATCAGGCGCAGATCCCAGACATGCATGGGCGTGAAGGTGCGAGCCGGACCGCGTTGACCGTCGTACTCACCGGCGATGACCCGTACCGTTCCGGCGCTATCCGGCAACTCGATTGCCGGGATCTCGGCATCGAGCAGTGTCTGATAGGACGGGTCGGTCATCTTGTGCTCGGCCGGCAAATTGACCCACAGTTGCACCATCTCCAGCCTGCCGCCGGTGCGGGTGAACGCGTGCGAGTGAAACTCCTCGTGCACAATGCCGGCGCCGGCGGTCATCCACTGCACATCGCCCGGTCCGATGCGACCGCCGGCGCCGGTGGAATCCTTGTGCTCGACCTCGCCTTCGTAGACGATGGTGACCGTCTCGAATCCGCGGTGTGGGTGCTCGCCCACGCCGCGCGGGCGAGTGGCCGGTTCAAACTCCATCGGGCCGGCATGGTCGAGCAGCAAAAACGGGCTGACGTGTTGACCATGGCTGTTGTAGGAAAACATCGAGCGGACCGGAAAGCCGTCACCAACCCAGTGACGCGGCGGGGCGTTGTAGACACCAAGAATCTTTTTCATAACGATCTCCTAGACGATTGATGAGAGATAGTTTGAATGCAGAACGCTGGCATCGGTAGTAGGCAAAACTTATACTCACCGTTCTACTGATGGAACGATGGCAATGCAGGACCTCAACGATCTCTACTATTTCGCCCAGGTCGTCGATCATGGTGGCTTTGCACCGGCCGGTCGGGCGCTGGGCGAGCCCAAGTCCAAGCTCAGCCGCCGAATTGCGGCACTGGAAGAGCGCCTGGATGTGCGCCTGCTCAATCGTTCCACCCGACAGGTCAGCGTGACCAGAATCGGTCGCATCTACTACAACCACTGCAAGGCCATGCTTGTTCAGGCCGCGGCCGCTCAGGATGCCATCGACAGCCTGCGCTCCGAACCCTGCGGCACAGTCCGTGTCAGTTGTCCGGTTGCGCTGCTGGATGCGCGCGTGGCCGACATGCTGGCCGATTACCAGATGCTCAATCCGCAGGTCGAGCTGCACTTGGACGCGACCAATAGACGTGTCGATGTCATCGAAGAAGGTTTCGACATCGCCATACGCGTGCGTCCACCCCCGCTGGAAGACAGTGACCTGGTGCTGCGCACCTTCACTGACCGCGGCCAGTGCCTGGTCGCCAGTCCGGACCTACTGAAAAGACATGGCCGACCTGAGGTTCCCGCCGACCTGACCGGCCTGCCGAGCCTGGCGCTGGCCCGACCACAACACAAGCACCAGTGGCGCCTGATCGGACCCGATGGTTCCGAAGCGCTGATCAATCACCATCCACGCCTGGTGACACGCAGCATGAACTTGCTGCGCACCGCCGCCGTCGCCGGGGTCGGGGTTTGCCAGTTACCGATCATGATGATGATCGGAGAACTGGCCGACGGCCGCCTGGAAAGGGTGCTCGCAGGCTGGGCGCCACCGCGTGAAATTGTTCATGCCGTGTTCCCTTCACGTCGCGGCCTGTTGCCGGCGGTGCGTGGTTTGATCGATTATCTGGCCGAACGCTTCAATGCCCTTGAAGAGGACTGACCTCTCATGATCGTCACCCGAAAAATTTCACTGGGCAAGTTGCTTGCCTTTACCTGGCCCCGATTGCTGGTGCTGATTGCCTTTACCGCGCTGGCCTGCCTGGTCATGGAACAACTGCCGCGCGAGTTGCTGCAGGCGCTGTCGTATGCCGCCGGCTTCCTGGGCACCGCGCTTGCCTTTCTGATCGGCTTTCGAAACAACTCCGCCTACGGTCGCTGGTGGGAGGGTCATCGCGTCTGGTCGCAGCTCAAGAAGGACTCGAGAAGCTTTGCCTTGCTGGTCAATGGACTGATCGGCGGTGGGGAAGGCACCAACAGTGCGCGCATGGCACTGATCCATCGCCAGATTGCGTTTGTCTGGTGGCTCAACCGTTATCTGCGCAAGATCGATCCCGGCGACGAGCTCGGCGGGCTGCTGACAGCCGATGAGCGCAGCGCAGCCGCCAGGCGCCAGACGCCGCCGCTGGCCCTGCTGGAAAAGCAGAGTGCAGCACTTCGCAAACTGGTCGACGATGATCATCTGGATGCCTACAGGCACGTGCGCTTCACCGAACTGATCCAGGACTTCAACGAGTCCTTAAGCAGTTGTGAGCGCCTGAAGAAAACTCCGTTTCCCATGCAATACACCTGGTTCGTGTACTACACCCTGGTGGTGTTCCTGTTCGTGCTGCCGCTCAGTCTGGCTGGACACCTGGGCTACTGGGCCATCCCCTTTGCACTGGTTATTGGCTATGCCTACATCATGCTGGAGTATGTGGGCCGCCATATTGAAAACCCGTTCGAAAATGCAGTCAACGATGTGCCCATGGATTACATTGCCCGCACCATAGAGATCGACCTGCGAGAACTTCTCGGAGAAGAGGACTTGCCCGATCCAGTGAAACCACTGGGGTTGGGCTACTTGTACTGAATGAAAAACCCCGGCTCGCCTCAGGGCGAGCCGGGGTGGTATCACTCAGTCAGATTGACTGTTGTTCGCTTTTAGCCGAGATCGAATCGATCGGCGTTCATCACCTTGGTCCAGGCGGCAACGAAGTCCTTGACGAACTTCTCCTGACTGTCATCCTGGGCATACAGTTCGGCGTAGGAGCGCAGGATGGAGTTGGAGCCGAACACCAGGTCGACACGGGTGGCCGTCCACTTGGTCTGGCCGCTGCTGCGATCCTGGATTTCGTACAGATTGTTGCCCTTGGGGACCCACTTGTAGGCCATGTCGGTCAGGTTGACGAAAAAGTCATTGGTCAACTGACCCTCACGGTCGGTGAAAACCCCATGCTTGCTGCCGCCGTGATTGGCGCCCAGTGCCCGCATGCCACCGATCAATACCGTCATTTCCGGAGCGGTCAGCCCCATCAACTGGGTACGATCGAGCAGCATTTCCTCGGGAGAAACCGCGTAATCCTTCTTCTGCCAGTTGCGATAGCCATCGGCCAGCGGCTCCAGAAATTCGAAGGATTCGACATCGGTCTGGTCCTGAGTGGCATCGCCACGACCGGGGGCAAACGGAACGCTGATGTCGTGGCCGGCTGCCTTGGCCGCCTGCTCGATTCCCAGGTTGCCGCCCAGGACAATCACGTCGGCAATGCTGGCGCCGGTTTCGGCCGCGATCTTTTCGTAGACCGCCAGGACCTTGGCCAGCCGCTCGGGTTCGTTACCCTCCCAGTCTTTCTGGGGGGCCAGGCGGATACGAGCGCCGTTGGCGCCCCCGCGGAAGTCGGAACCACGGAAAGTCCTGGCACTGTCCCAGGCGGTGCTGACCAGCTCATTGATCGTCAGGCCGGCATCGGCAATCTTCGCCTTGACTGCGTTGACGTCGTAGTCGCTCTTCCCGGCGGGGATCGGATCCTGCCAAATCAGGTCTTCGGCCGGAACTTCCGGGCCAATATATCGTGACTTCGGACCCATGTCTCGGTGGGTCAGCTTGAACCAGGCGCGCGCGAAGACTTCGTCGAAGTACTCCGGATCGTCGCGGAAGCGTTCGGAAATCTTGCGGTACTCCGGATCCACCTTCAGCGCCATGTCGGCATCAGTCATTACGGGCATGGTGCGGATTGATGGATCCTCGACATCAACCGGCATGTCTTCTTCCTTGATGTCGACCGGCTTGTACTGCCAGGCGCCGGCCGGGCTCTTGGTCAGTTCCCATTCGTGGTTGAACAGCATGTCGAAATAGCCGTAATCCCACTTTGTGGCGTGGGTGGTCCAGGCGCCTTCGATTCCACTGGTTACGGTGTCGCGACCAATACCGCGACCAACCTTGTTATTCCAACCAAGGCCCTGTTCTTCGACATCGGCGCCTTCCGGCTCAGGCCCCAGATTGTCGGCATTGCCGTTGCCGTGCGCCTTGCCGACGGTATGGCCACCGGCAGTCAGGGCGACGGTTTCCTCGTCGTTCATGGCCATGCGCGAGAACGTGACTCGCATGTCCTTGGCCGTCTTGAGCGGATCAGGATTGCCATCGACGCCTTCGGGGTTGACATAGATCAGACCCATCATTACCGCGGCCAGCGGATTCTCAAGCGAATCGCGGTCGCCCGGATAGCGGGTGTCAGGATTGTCGCTGGGCGCCAGCCACTCCTTTTCCGCACCCCAGTAAATGTCCTTTTCCGGGTGCCAGATATCTTCACGGCCGAATGAAAAGCCGAAAGTCTTGAAGCCCATGGACTCATAGGCCACGTTGCCGGCCAGGATGAACAGGTCGGCCCAGGACAGCTTGTTGCCGTATTTCTTCTTGATCGGCCACAACAGGCGACGGGCCTTGTCCAGGTTGCCGTTGTCGGGCCAGCTGTTGAGTGGGGCAAAGCGCTGATTGCCGGTGCCGGCGCCACCGCGGCCATCGGCCACGCGGTAGGTTCCGGCTACGTGCCAGGCCATGCGGATCATCAGGCCGCCGTAGTGACCCCAGTCCGCCGGCCACCACTCCTGAGAGTCCGTCATCAGATCGGTGAGGTCCTTCTTGAGGGCATCGACGTCCAGATCCTTGAGTGCTTCTCGATAGTTGAAGCCTTCACCCAAAGGATCGGTCTTCGAGTCATGCTGATGCAGAATGTCGAGATTGAGGTTGTTCGGCCACCATTCCTTGCTGGTGTCAGCGGTGGTATTGGCGCCATGGACTACCGGGCATTTACCTTCAGTGGTCATGTCATTTCCTCCAATTGTGGGTTCAGTCAAGCAGGCAGGGATGAATGGGTTACCCCGCCCCGAAATTTGCCGTATTCAGCCAGTATAGAATGTTCCAGGCATTCACGATATGAATTGTTTGCATTAGATCGATAGGCAAAATCAATCAATAGAATGAGTGGAGCCGGATCGGTGATGATTGCGCTATACAACAGTCACGCAGCCATGGGCGTTGAGGACTTTTGGTCGCGAAACGGCGGGTCTGTTTCGGACACAATCTGACGATACAATGCCATCGCTCATCATGTTCATTCCACCCATCAATCTGACGCCGCAACTGGATTGCCCGCACTGCGGCAAGCGAACGCCGAAACGCAAGCCCGAATGTGTACATTGTCAACGGCACATCCCGGAAAACTTTCGCCTGCGCGAAAAGGCTGCCGGAAAGGTGCGCAGACGTCAGGCCATGATTGCAGCAGCCGTGCTTGTTCCGGCATTGCTGATCGCCCTGACCTGGATATTTCATCGTTTCGGCCCGTGACCCGGGTCGTTGACCCAAGTAGAGGATCGCTCATGAAAATGAAACTTTCGTTGTGGATATGGCTTATGACCTTGTCTGTGCTGGCCAGCTTCCATGCCCAGGCAGATGACGAAAGTCTGGTTTACCTTCGTGCAGGCACCTTGATCGACCCCGCTGCCGGACAGGCTTTGTCTGATCAGCTGATCACCATTCGCGCTGGGCTCATCGAGTCAGTCGGTGCTTTCGATGATGCCGCCATCCCGGACGGCGCCGAACTGATCGATCTTTCCGATGATACGGTGCTGCCGGGTCTGATCGACCTGCATGTTCACCTGACCTCGGATGCCGGCCTGCACGGTTACAGTCGACTGGGGCGCTCGGCCATGCGCTCGGCCCTTTACGGTGCACATGCGGCTCGCACCACACTGGAAGCCGGATTCACGACAGTGCGCAATGTCGGGGCAGCGGGTTTTGGCGATGTTGCATTGCGCGATGCGATCAATGATGGCGATGTGGTTGGGCCGCGCATGCGGGTCTCGGGGCCCTCCGTGGGGATTACCGGCGGGCACTGTGACAACAATCTGCTGCCGCCCGAATTCGATCATCGCTCAGGGGGCGTGGCCGATGGACCCTGGGCGGTGCGCGAGCGGGTCCGAGAAAACGCCAAGTACGGGGCCGACCTGATCAAATTCTGCGCTACCGGAGGCGTCCTGTCGCGTGGAACCACCATTGGCGCTCGCCAGTACACGCCCGAGGAAATGACTGCGCTGGTCGACGAGGCCCATACCCTGGGGCTGCGGGTGGTAGCACATGCGCATGGCACCGAAGGCATCAAAGCGGCCATCCGCGCCGGCACCAACACCATCGATCACGCCAGCCTGCTCGATGATGAGGCCATCCGCCTGGCTCTGGAGCATGACACGACTCTGGTCATGGATATCTACGTCACCGAGTACATTCTGGGCCAGGGAGAGGAGATTG
>PWWM01000090.1 GCA_003561495.1 Gammaproteobacteria bacterium | reverse complement strand
GAACCCATGGCGGACACGGGTTCACGGGCCAGGAAACGACGAATGTCCTCGGCCAGTTCCAGGGCACTGGCATAGCGCTGGTTACGGTCAGCATGAATGGCCTTGCGCGCGATGGCATCCAGATCTCCACTCAGCCGGCGTTTGAGTTTTCCGGGAGTTGTATTTCTTTCACCAGCAACTCTCGAGGGATCCGTTCCGTCTGCATCAATCAGCGCGGAAAGGGTCCGAGGGGAATGAGTGGCGAGGTTGTGACGGATGATGGAGGTATCGGTCGCGCTGAACAACCCGGATTCATAGGGCCTTTGCCCGGTCAGCAATTCATGGAGAATCACTCCAAGCGAATAAATGTCGCAACGCGTGTCGATGTTGACACGGTCCTCGAACAACTCCGGGCTCATGTACATCGGAGTTCCTGCCGAACTTTCGAAACGTCGTTCGCGGGAGGAAGCCTCTGCCGTTGCAATGCCGAAATCGATGATCTTCGGCCGGGGGATTTCATCAACCTCGGATACCAGAATATTGGCGGGCTTGAGATCGCGGTGAATGATCCCCTTCTGGTGAGCGTGCGAGACCCCCTGGCAGATACGGATGAACAATTCGAGGCGCTGGCGCAGGTCCAGACGGTGCTGATTGCAGTACTTCATCACTGACAGGCCAGGGACATACTCCATGGCGAAGTAGGGATAGCCATCCGCATTGGTTCCGGCATCGAAAATCTGGGCAATGGCCGGATGACGCATCTCGGCCAGGGCCTGGCGTTCAACCTGGAAGCGTTGCTCGTTGAGTGGGCTGCGAATACGGTTGAGGATCAACTTCACAGCCACCTCTCGCTCTACCGGCTCGGTCTGACGAGCCAGAAAAACCCGACCCATGCCGCCCTTGCCCAGTTCACGGATGACCCGGTAGTTGGGCAGGTTCAGATCTTCCGAGCTTTTTTCGTCCGAAGCCTCCCGGTCATTGTTCCCGTTCTCCCCATGCAAAAGAGTGGTGGCGTCGTCGATTGGGGGGTCGGTATTGTCGGGAGGAGGCTTGGTCATGAGCGATCCGGGTGGCACACCACGGTTGCTATTATGCCAGTGCCTGGAATCGGTCGAATAAAAGTTATTTAACTGAGCTCCGCCAGTTTGACTGACACTGGCCATTGGCGCGACTTGAGCGCCAAGAGGGGGTTCTATTGGTTGCTCACCGTAAAGCCCGTCCAGCCTGCAACTGCAGATTATCCTGCGCCCGACATTGCCCAACTCGCCTGGGCGAGTCTTTCATCCTGGCCATTCCGGTGGACCCGCACGCCGCATGGCCGACTAGTCGTCGCAGAAGGTCTTTTTCGACCAGCGCTGAATCATGTCTTTTTCATAGCGCAGGGTTTCGGGTCTGCCGACACGACGCTGGGTACCGCGATGCAGGTAGTTCAGATCCGCCACCCGTTCACTTCCCTCGGCGATGATGGTTCCATCGGCAGAGAAGTGGGTGTATTGCAGGTCGATCCGGGGCAGGTCGATATCACGCATTTCGCGTACCCCGGGACCGGGTCGCCAGTACTGGTAGAAGCCCGCAAGGTCGACGTTGTGGACGGTGATCTCCACGCGCTCCCCCTCTGCAAGGCAGGGACCGATGTTGTCGACGAAGGATCCTTTCAGGATTTCCAGATTGCGATCGTACTGGCCCGGATGGTCGCCAAGGTCGGTGAAGCGCTCGTGATCAACAAAATCAATGGACACGCTTGCAATTGCCGACGCGCCCATCAGCAGAGACGTGAGAGCAGCAGCACTGAGAAATGATCGATGAAACGTCAACATGGCTTTTCTCCTCGGATGATTCACCCGGTGGTTCACGATGAATGAATGTTATCACCAGATGACTGAATCCTGCTTGAATGGCCGGGGTGCCTGGCGTAAGGGCTGGTCCAATGAAAATGGCCCGCTCGGCGGAGCCGGCGGGCCAGAGCTTCCTGACCGGGCTGAATGCGGTTTCCATTCTTGCCCGGTCATGGTCCAGGCGGTTTTTCAGAATGGATCACTGGTGAGTGCAACCATTCTGAAATCCGGTCCCCAGAAACCGCGTTCATTGCGGCGGGCTTCATGTTCGTCGCGAACATAGCGGCGCGAAGCACGGCGATCGGCCACGGCCCGGCCGCGCTTGACCAGGCGGGATGCCAGCTCCTCGCCCCTGTAGTAGCAGCGACTCAGGTGAGTTCCCGACGAAAGCGTCGCCAGCACATTGCACTGAACCAGTTCGGGACGTTCAATCCAGTTATTCAGAAATTCCATGGCGAGGGCTTGGCACTCTTCGGGACCGGTTCCACAGAGGTTGTCTTCAACCGGAAAACTGATGCCGTGCAGGCGAACCGGCTCACCGCCGACCCGCATATCCTGATTCGAGCCATTCAGCTTCAGGCCGGCCAATTCCGTATCGGCCATGGCCGGGAAAGTCACAGCCAACGCAAGAATGGTCAGTAGTGTGATGGCGCTTGAGCGCGGACGAATGATTTGCTGGATGAAGTTTGTTTTCATGAGACACCTCTCGGGTTGATTTCGTGTTGGCTACAGTGTCTCAACAAGTCCTGGAGTTGCCATACGGCATTTCATCCTGCAATCGCCTAGGAAAATGACCCGTCGATGCCTGAGAAAATCCTCGCCATTCCGGCCACATTTGGCGGACTCAAACCGCTTTTCCCGTGATTGTTTATAGGAAGGACAAATTGAATTTCCGGTGCTGACAGGTGCTCGGACATGATTTTTAGTTTCTCAGGGGGCGTAACCGGAAGATTTCAACGCTTGGAGAGTGACATGAAGCCAATCCGATATCTGATCTGTTCAGTCATTGCCATCGCGCTGGTCGGGTGCGAATCGCAGCCTGACAGTCAGCACGTCAACGAAGCTGAGCCCCGCATTCCTGAACTGGCCCCGGTCGGCGCCACATTACTGGAGGGACTGGGCGATCACAGCATGTCGATTACCACCACCAGCGACGAGGCGCAGCAGTGGTTTGACCAGGGACTGATGCTGACCTATGGCTTCAACCATGATGCCGCCGAACGATCGTATCTGAAGGCTGCCGAGGCCGATCCCGAATGCGCCATGTGCTGGTGGGGTGCGGCACTCGTGCTCGGACCTCATCTCAATGCACCCATGGACCCCGAGCGAAATGCCGATGCCTGGGAGCGTGCCCAGGCCGCGATGGCATTGTCGAGTGGAGCCAGTGAGCGCGAGCAAGCCTATATCAGCGCACTGGCCACCCGTTTCCGCAAGGATCCTCCCGAAGATCGCACCGGCCTGGATCAGGCTTATGCTCAAGCCATGAGCGAGGTGGTCGGGAACTACCCCGAAGATCTGGATGCAGCCACCCTGTATGCCGAATCGCTGATGAATCTGCAGCCCTGGGACTTCTGGGAAGATGACGGGATCACACCGAAAGGCAATACCACCGAGATTACCGAAGTGCTGGAATCAATCATGGATCGTGACCCTGATCATGCCGGGGCACTCCATCTTTATATCCACGCCGTGGAGGCATCCGATGGCGACAAGCTGGAACGCGGCATCATGGCCGCAGATCGTCTGCGTGGACTGATCCCCGGTTCGGGTCATCTGGTGCACATGCCCTCGCACATTTATGCTCGGGTGGGACGCTGGCGCGACGCGGCCGATGTCAATCGGGATGCAATCGCGGCTGATGATGCCTACCTGGCCATTTGTCGACCTCAGCCGGGCGTCTATCCGATTGGATATGTCCCCCACAACCATCATTTTCTGTGGTTTGTCACCACCATGATCGGTGATCGCGAGACGGCGCTGGCGGCAGCCGCATCGACGGCCGAGCGTACCAGCGACCCGGACCTGATGCGAATCCCGGGTTTCGAGGCGATGCAGAACTTTTCCTTTACGCCGGTCTTTGCCAAGGT
>PWWM01000016.1 GCA_003561495.1 Gammaproteobacteria bacterium | reverse complement strand
TCGAACACGAATTCCCCATGCGAGTGGGACTTGATCCAGGCGGGTGCAGCGGCCTGGATCTGGTCCGAGTCATCGCGCACGATCATCGGACTGGATCGCCAACCGGAGGCCGGGCTAACACACCCTGCATGTTCCAGAGATGCCAGAAATCGCCAGTCTGCAAATGGACCGGTGGCGCGGGTCAGGCCGTTCCAGGCCGATGCGCCCAGTTCGGTGATCGAGCCGTGTTCAGTCGCTTTGCTCGGCAAGGAATTTCTCGGCATCCAGAGCCGCCATGCAGCCGAAACCGGCCGAGGTCACGGCCTGGCGGTAGACGTGGTCGGCCACATCACCGGCGGCATACACGCCCGGAACACTGGTGGCGGTGGCCATGCCTTCAAGGCCGGAGCGAATCTGGATGTAGCCATCGGCCATATCGAGTTGTCCATCGAAAATCCCGGTGTTGGGATCATGGCCGATGGCGATGAAGACCGCATCAACATCGAAATCCGAGGTCTCGCCGGTGGCGACATGGCGAATCCGCATGCCGGTGACGCCATCATCATCACCCAGGACCTCGTCGAGCACATGATCCCACTGAATCTCCACCTTGCCCTCGGCCTCCCGTTGAAACAGGCGGTCCTGGAGAATCTTTTCGGCACGCAGTTCATCACGGCGATGAACCAGGGTCACCTTGCTGGCGATATTGGACAGATACAGGGCTTCCTCGACCGCAGTGTTGCCGCCACCAATCACGGCCACGGGCTTGTTGCGATAGAAAAAACCGTCGCAGGTCGCGCAGGCCGATACGCCGCGGCCCTTGTAGGCTTCTTCGGAATCCAGGCCCAGGTAGCGGGCCGAGGCGCCGGTGGCGATGATCAGCGCATCACAGGTGTAGACGCCGCTGTCGCCTTCCAGGCGAAATGGACGACGACTCAGATCGGCGGTGTGGATGTGATCGAAGATCATTTCCGTATCGAACGCTTCGGCATGGGTCAGCATGCGTTGCATTAGTTCCGGACCCTGCAGGTCCGGGTAGTCGCCCGGCCAGTTTTCCACGTCCGTGGTGGTCATGAGCTGGCCACCTTGCTGGATCCCGGTGATGATGGCGGGCTTGAGATTGGCGCGGGCTGCGTAAACGGCGGCGGTGTAGCCGGCCGGGCCGGATCCGAGGATCAGAAGCCGGAAATGACGAGGATCGGCCATAGTATAATTTTCTCCAGTTTGCGGACGAGTCAGAGCTCAACGTAAGGTCGGACGCACCACAATCCAAGCAGAATGGCTGCCTGGAATTCAATGCGACGGGCGAGAATCATAACGAAATAGCCCCTCGTTGATCACCACAATTCAGTGCCTGTGACTTAAGGAGCGAAGTTCATGCGTATCGGAATCCCCAGCGAAACCAAGACCCTGGAAGGAAGAGTGGCCCTGGTGCCGGCCGCTTGTGGCGACCTGGTCCGGGCCGGGCACGAGGTCTTCATTCAAAGCGGGGCGGGAGACAAGAGCGGTTTTTCCGATGCCGATTTCGAGGCTGTCGGTGTGAACATCCTGCCCGATGCGGCGGATCTTTATGAAAAGGCCAGGCTGGTGGTCAAGGTCAAGGAGCCCATTGCCGGTGACCTGGAGCATCTGAAAGAGGATCACTTGCTGTTTTGCTACCTGCACCTGGCTGCGGAGCCGGATCTGACCCAGCGTCTGCTCGAGATCGGTTTGACCGGTGTCGCCTTCGAAACCGTTGAAGAGGTCGATGGATCGCTGCCATTGCTGGCGCCGATGAGCAACATCGCCGGGCGCATCGGTGTGCAGGTGGCCACTCACTTGCTGCATCAACCCCAGGGAGGGCGCGGCATCTTGCTGGGGGGGTTGCCGGCGGCCAATCGCGGCCATGTCGTGGTGCTGGGCGCCGGGGCCGCTGGTGGCAATTCCGCCCGGCTGGCCGCAGCCATGGGTGCACGGGTCACGGTGTTGGACAAGCGCCAGGATCGACTGGCCGAAATGATGGCCATCGGCCCCAACGTGACCGCTTTGTATCCCTATGCCGAAACGGTCGGTGAATATGTCTCCAAGGCGGACATGGTGGTCGGCGCGGTGCTGGTGACCGGGGCGAAGGCACCGCATGTGGTGACCCGTGAGATGGTTTCCAGCATGCTCGACGGCAGCGTGGTCGTGGATATTTCGGTCGATCAGGGTGGCTGCTTCGAAACCACACGACCAACCACTTATGCCGATCCCACTTACCAGGTCGAGGGCGTGACGCATTTTGCCGTGACCAACATGCCGGGAGCGGTGCCGCGCACCTCCAGCCAGGCGCTGTCAGCGGCGATCCTGCCCTACGTGCAGCAGATGGCGAGGTCGGGATGGGAAGACATCAGTGCCTTGTCCAAGGGTGTGAATGTGCGTGACGGGCAATTAGTGCATCCCGCCCTGAAATGACTATAATCAGGCATTTGCCGGATTTTCTTCAGGTTGGTTCTTGACATGGCGCGAGCCGCAAGCAAGTCCAAAGGTGCCATCAACGACGACGATGGTGCGCTGGCGAGACGGATCGCCGAAGCGGTTTTCCTGGTCATTCTGGTCATCGCGATTTACTTGTTGTTGACCCTGGTCACTTACCACCCGGATGATCCCGGTTGGTCGCACGACGCCGCCACCGATCAGGTCCGCAACCTGGGCGGAGCCTTTGGCGCCTGGATCTCCGATCTGTTTCTGGTGTTTTTCGGTTACATGGCTTATGTTGCGCCGGTGCTGATCGGAGTGGCGGGTTTTCGTATTCTTCGTGAGCGCGCCGAACCGGCCACCCTGGCGGACTGGTCGGTTCGCACGGGTGGTTTGCTGCTTGTCGTGCTGACCGGGTGCATGTTGCTGGACATGCAAAGTCGAGGCGGTCTGGATGACGGTGGCGGCGTGATCGGGGCCGTACTGGCCGGCCCGATGATCAACGCCATGGGCTTTACCGGGGCCGCGCTGATCAATCTCACCATACTGCTGGCCGGCATTACCCTGTTTACCGGGCTGTCCTGGATCCGGGTCATCGAGGGCACCGGTCGCACGGTGCTCAGCGCCTCGGCCTGGGCAATCGAATCGGTGGGCAGGGTGCGTGACTGGATTGCCGGACGGCGAGCGCGGGCCGAGCGTGAGGAAGTGCGCAAGCGCGACACCATCAAGCGCAAGAGTCGCCAGGAAGTACACATCGAACCGCGCGTCGAGCCGACCATTTCCAAGCCGGTTGAGACCAAGTTGAGACAGCAGCCGCTGTTCAAGAACCTGACCGAGGGCGGTTTGCCGCCGCTGGACCTGCTTGATCTGCCGTCACAGAAAAAGTCGGGCTACTCGGAGGATGCACTCAAGGCGATGAGCCGCCAGGTTGAGCTCAAGCTGGCCGATTTTGGCGTCGAAGTCGAGGTGGTGGCAGTCCACCCCGGCCCGGTCATTACTCGCTTCGAGTTGCAGCCGGCTCCGGGAGTCAAGGGTGCCCAGGTCTCCAACCTGTCCAAGGATCTCGCCCGTGGCCTGAGCGTGATCTCGGTACGGGTGGTCGATGTGATTCCGGGCAAGAGCGTGATTGGTCTGGAGATTCCCAACCAGCACCGCGAGATCGTCTACCTGCGCGAAATTCTCTCCTCCGACCCTTATGTCAAGGCATCTTCGGCCTTGACCGTGGGCTTGGGCAAGAGTATTTCCGGCAAGCCCATGGTGGCCGATGTGACCCGAATGCCGCATCTGCTGGTAGCCGGCACCACCGGGTCGGGCAAGTCGGTGGCCATCAACGCCATGATTCTGAGCCTGCTCTACAAGGCCACGCCCGACGATGTGCGCCTGATCATGGTTGATCCCAAGATGCTCGAATTGTCGGTATATGAAGGCATCGGCCACCTGTTGACGCCGGTAGTCACCGATATGAAGGAGGCAGCCAATGCCCTTCGGTGGTGTGTGGCCGAGATGGAACGGCGCTACAAGCTGATGGCCGCGCTGGGGGTACGTAACCTGGCGGGTTACAACC
>PWWM01000087.1 GCA_003561495.1 Gammaproteobacteria bacterium | reverse complement strand
TTTCGATAACGCAGTCTGACGAAAGCCACACTGCGGCCTGTCATTTAAATTCAATCAGTTAGGGGCGCCAAGCAGGCCCCGACTCTGCGTTCTCGCTCTTGCCAATGGAATCACCATTGCCTGCGAGCGACGCCTTGATTCGGGGCCTGCTTGACGCCCTGAATGTGATCTACATACCTGCCGGGTTAATATTGATCAGGACCACCACACTTTTTTGGACTACAGCTTCTCTCGCTGGAGACTGGTGATACTTACACTGACCATGAACAAACATCGGAACTGACGACCATGCTATTGATAATTCTTGGACTTCCGCTGGCACTCATTGGACTGATGGTTGCTCTGTTTCACCTCTCGCGACGCCAACGCGCCGTTGATCGAGAGGTGATCACACCGGCAAACGCGGTCGAAATGAAGGATGCTTCGGTGGTCGGCATCGTCCAGGCGATCGAAGCGCCGGGAAGGTCGCCCATCACTGACGATGAAGTCGTGTGGCTGCGCGCCTTCAAGACCTTCCAGGGGTTTTTCCGATCCAGCAGCGGCAGTGCATCGCATGTTCTTCGTATCGGCAAGCACAACAGCCGTTTTGCCCTGGTCGACGAGTTCAATCCCGATCACCGCCTGATCATCAATAGCAAGCGCATATCCGATGTCTGGATCTTGCTGGAAAACCGCCGCTACAGACTCGACGGCCAGCCCCTGCAAGCGCCCGAGGAGCGTCCAGGTGCAACGCAGGCCATGTTGAACCTGATTCGATTCCACCTGCTGGAGAAAGAAGGCGTCGAGGAACGCGCCATTCGTCCCGGTGATCGCATCTGGGCACATGGTCGGATTCGCGAGCGCGATGGGGAACTTACGCTCTATGGCTTCTCCACCTGGCTGGATGATCGTGCACCGATCGAACGCGCCGCCCATGCCAGCGATCTTGCGCGAATGGCCGGAATGATTGGCGCCACCGGCGCTTTAATGACACTGGTCGGCTGGCTGATATCCTGAAGTTCGAGCCACATTCGCATTGACTCATAAAAATCGGCAAAAAATCGGAACAGGCAAGGTTTAGCCAAATCATTTCCGAAGGCGAGCCGGGATCCTTCCATGTCGTCTCCCGATGCGTCCGTCGCGCCTTCTCGTGTGGCTGGGACAAACTGACCGGGCAGAGTTACGAGCTTTGAGTCCGGTTTGTGTTACATTGCACTTCGGATATAACACGATGCTGGTGCGAGGATTTTTGATGAGCGATTCCACTTTCACTTTTCGTGTCGACTCCGAGCTCAAGAGCCGGTTTACGGAGCTGGCCCGAGCCCGCGACCGCAGTGGCGCCCAGTTGTTGCGAGATTTCATGCGCCAGACGGTGCAGCATAAGGAGCCTGCCGAGCACGATGCCTGGTTTCGTCGCCAGGTTCAATCCGGACTGGATGCAGCCGAGGCCGGTGACCTGATGCCCGGTGACCAGGTTGAGGCCGAAGCCATCGCCTGGCGTGAACAGTTGCGTGATCAACAAACTAGCAAGAAACGGTGAAGGTGGTTTGGACCGGCCCTGCCGTGGCCGATCGTAGCGCTATTCGTGAATACATAGCCCGGGATGATCCTGGCGCGGCTGTGGCCCTCGATGAGTTGATTTCCGAGCGCTGCAACATGTTGCTTGATCAACCGAACCTCGGGAAAAAGGGACGAGTCGAGGGCACACGGGAATTGGTGATACACAAGAACTACATTTTGGTGTACGACCTGTCGGGCGACAGCGTGCGTATTCTGCGGGTTTTGCACACGGCCCTACTATGGCCGAAAGAGAATCCACCGTCAGGGACGTAGACCGTACCTACAACTGACCCCTGACCCCTGATCCCTAACCAAAAAATGGTGCCGGCTGAGGGATGGCTGCGCCCGCGGCTCGGTTCGAACTCTAATTGTTATATGTCGGGAGTTCGAATCAGTGCCATTGGCAAGCATCGTGCCATCAGGAAGGAGAAGAGGCCTCTTGAAAAATGGTGCCGGCTGAGAGATGGATGGCGCTTCGCGCCATCGAGCTCGCCTGCGGCTCGGTTCGAACTCTGAATTTTTATTGTCGGGGGTTCGAATTGAGGCTTCGAACAACGCAATAGGCCCTCAAAGTATGGTGCCCCCACAGAAATATGGTGCCGGCTGAGAGATTCGAACTCCCGACCTACTGATTACAAATCAGCCGCTCTACCAACTGAGCTAAGCCGGCATCTGGAGGTGAGGGGTATTCTAATCTGAATGGTGGTGAGATTGCAGTCGGGCGGGCCAGGCGGCCCGCCCGAAATATCTCAGTCAGTCCGGAATCTGGTCACGGATGGCGGCCAGGCGGGGGGCGATGGTGTCGCGGGCCTGGCGGGTGGCGTTGAGGGCGGTGTATTCGACCTGGTCCATTTGCGACGCACCCAGGCGACGGCGGTTGTTGAGGTCGTAGGTGACCGCCTCGGTCTGTACGATGAATGCCGTGTCGTAGCGGCCGTAATACTGCAGTTCACGCTGCCCGGCGGACATTGCGCGGACCACGACGGCATAGCCGGCGCCGGCGCGCGTGGCGGCGTCGGACAGGCCGGCCAGGTCGACTTCTGATCCGTCGATCAGCCTTGAAAGACCGCTGACAAAACCGCGTTCGATGATTTCGTGTCCGGCGCCTCGCAGGCTTTCCTCGACTTCACGCACCATCGGATCGACAAACACCGGGTCACCGATGCCAACGACCACGATACCGGCTGGAGCAGCAGGGGTGGGTTCGGGGCGTGGCTGGGGGGCGGCCTCGCGTCGAACGGCTTCGTCGATCGGGGCCGGGACTGCGGCCATTTGCAATCCCTGCTCGGTATCGGCTTCGGAGGGTTCGGAGGGTTCGGAGCCCGGACCTTCCGGCTCATCGGGTTCAGCTCGAGCCACCGCTGGAGGCTCCCGGCGAGGTTCAGTTTCCGGCTCGATATCCTCCCGGGCCTGTTCGGCAACTTCCGGGGCAACTTCAATGGCGGGCTCGGCATCACGGACCGGATCCGTAGCTTCGGCCTCGGCCGAACCTTCCGACACCTCACGCTCCAGTGTGCCTTCAAGACGCGCAACACCGGCCGAGAGGGTTTCATCATCGTGTCCAATGGATTCGAGATCATCTTCAGTGCGGGCCAGTCGATCGGCGGCTTCCTCATCAACGCCGGCATCGCCAATCAAGTCGGCGTCCACATCTCCGCGATCGTCTTCCAGGGCCAGCAGACGATCCGTTTCGTCCCGGGTTTCTCGGGCGCGTGCCCGGAAGCGTTCACTGGCGCTGGCCGCCTCTTCCTCGGACTCCTCGACGGCCGGGGTCTGACTGGATGTCCATCGGTCCAGATTGACCAAGCTGGTGACCTGGTCCCATTGATCCGGGGCCATGCGTGCAAGGCCAAGCCCGGCCAGGACCAGGGTGAGTACCAGCGCACCGGCAATACCGAAACCCACCAGGCGGGAACGACCAGCCGGCGGTGGGGAAGTTTGAGTTTCGGGCGGTGCGGTAGCGGCCGGATCCATGGCTTCGGTCGCCGGTGGCTCGGTCGTTTCGGCTGCTTCGGCCATCGGCGCAGCCTGGGCGGACGGCGTGGGCGCCATGCGAGTCGGCTCTTCGCCGGTTGCAGGCTGTGACGGGGGCGGTGGGCTGACCGAGGCTTCGGCCGATTTCCCGGTTTCCAGGCGCAGATCGGCCAGCAGGGTTTCATAGTCCTGGTAGCGTTTGTCCGGATCCTTGGCGACCATCCTGCCGAGCACTCCGAAAGCGACCTCATCAAGTTTGTCGCCCAGATCACTGAGCTGCGGGAAATCAGCGGCCAGCAGGGTGCGTGCGGTGTCCTCGATGTCGCGCCCCGGCACCAGTCGCTTGCCGGCCAGCATTTCGTAATAGACCGCGCCGAGCGCAAAGATGTCGCCACGGTGATCGGCCGGTTGACCGGTCATGACTTCCGGCGGCAGGTAACCGGGCGTGCCCATGATGTACTTGCTGGTCGTCGGCTGATTGTCCGGGTGAACGATGCTGGCGATGCCAAAGTCGGTCAGCACGCACCGGCCACGCCGGTCGATCATGATGTTGCCGGGCTTGATGTCGCGGTGAACGATGTTCTCTTCGTGGGCGGCGTTGAGGGCCTCGGCGCATTCGGTGACGATCCGCAGCGCCTGTTCGGGCATCAACCGTCCATCGCGGGCCAGGCGTTCGGCCAGCGATTCACCATCGATGTACTCCATGACGAAATACGGCTTGCCCTCATCCTCATCGGCCAGGAAAATCTGGGCGATGTGCGGATGGTTGAGTGCGGCCACGTTGCGCGCCTCACGCAGAAATCGGGTGACCGTGATTTCATCCTCGCTGAGCTCCTCGCTCAGGCACTTGATGGCGATGAACCGCTCGAGCTTGGGATCGACGGCCTTGTAGACCACGCCCATGCCGCCGCGGCCCAGTTCACTGATAATGTGGTAACGCCCCAGAATCTTTGGCATCGTGACACCTCGCTGGTGTTTGACTGATGGCGCCAAACTCGATTCGGCACCTGCTTCCTACCCGGTTCATACGAATATATCAGATGCAAAATGCCACTTTTTTCGCTTCCGTTGCGTAATTACTCCTGAGTCTGAATACAGCCTGAATACAGATGCCCGAACCCGCCCTCTTGCGCGCCCTGCATCCCGGTCCCTTGCAGACCGAGCAGCGCCTGTCCGATGAGGGTGAGGTCATCGGGCGTGATGGCCGGGTGGCCGGAATCGTTCTGCACGGCCCGCGGGTTTCCCGTCGCCATTGCTGGATTGGACCCTGCGCTGCCGGGCCGTGGATCGTCAAGGATCTCGGTTCAACCAATGGCGTGTTCGTCAACGGGGAGCCCGTCGATGAAGAGCACACACTGTCCTCGCATGACGTGATCGGACTGGGAAGATCCCGCGCGGCCGACTTCGAGTTCGTCAGCGGCGACCATGACGATGCCCTGCGCACACGGACACTCAAAGGCAACGGACCCTGGTTGATCGGTCGCGATCTGGGCGCCGATCTCAGCCTGCCGGCCGACCCGGTCGTCAGCCTGCACCATGCGCAACTGGATTTCCAGTCCGGTGAGCTGATCATCAAGGACCTGGGCAGTCGCAATGGAACCTGGGTGGACGGCAAGCGGATTCGCCGCGCCCCACTGAGCGCCAACCAGAGGATCGTCATCGGCAACCACGAACTGGAGCTTTGCACCATCGGCAACGCCAAACCAGCCTTCACCGTGCGCACCACCCAGCGCGCGGTCGGTCTGAAGGCCTCCTGTCTGGCACTGACGTCCGATCAAGATGCGGTCGATTTCGAGGTATCACCCGGCGGGCTCAAGATTCTGGACGCCCGATCCATCGGGTCGGCCGAAAGGCTTATCGAGGTGATCAGCGGACAGCATCGCCCACACTCCGGCACCATCACATTCAGTGATCCCGCACTTGACCAGCATCCCGGGTATCGCCATGACTGCCTGGGCGCTACTTCGAATGATGTTGAGCCGGGTCGGCGCCAGACCATGAGCGAATGGATGAACGAGCAGGCTCGGTTGGCGCTGGCCGGAGACCTGTCACCGGAACGCCTGCAGGAACTGGTCGACACCACGCTGCAAGTCATGGGCCTGGCTGCACTGGCCGATCAGCGCGATGCCGCGTTAAGCCCCCTGCATCGCAGCCTTTTCAGGGTGGCCGCTGCTTTACTGACCCGGCCCGGTCTGCTGCTGGTCAATCCGGACGTGGTCGACGCTCTCGATCCGGATTCGGTCGAGATCCTGATCAAGCATCTGCGCAAACTGGCCGGTCATGCCCTGACCATTGTCGTGATCACCGACAAGCCGCCGTCATCCGTGCAAGCAGACGGGCAAGTCCCGATTCACCGCGTCGAAAAGCCGGCCGGGTTGACCCGACATTCAATTCTGCCGGTGGCGCCCAGGCGCGTATCAACCTCGGTCACGGGCATCATCTTGCGCCTGTGCCTGGGGCCCTGGCGTCAGTTGACCGGGATTCTGCCCGAAGCACTGATCCTGCCGCTGATCCTGCTTCCCGGCCTGTGGTTCGCACTGCCCGGCCATGCCCCGGTGCTGGCGGCGGTCATGACCATGACCATCGGCGCCGCATTGGCAACAGCCACCCTGGTCAGCCGCGGTCACAGGCGCCTGATTCCCCTGGCCAGACGCCACCTGATCGTTGGTGATGTGCTTCTGGCCTATCTGCTGCTTGGCGTCACCATCGCCCTGGCCCAGCTTGGCGTTGTCCAACTCGTGCTGGTGGTGACTTCGGGCATTTCGATTTCAACGGCCCTGGCGCTGATGCCTGCCCTATTGCTGGTCGCCCTGAGTTCAGTGGCACTGGGCCTTTTGTGCGGAATCATGGCAGGCTCGCGGGTGCTGTTCGCGGTGCTCCTGACCGCCGCGCTGACCCTGGTTCAGGTCATGGTAGTCGGCTGGATGGACCAACCCGGGGATGTCGGACCGATCATCCGACGTCTGGCCGATCTCAGCGGCGCCTTCTGGGGACTGGCCCTGTATCAGCACGACCTGCCCACCGCCAACCTGCTGGAAACCTTGCGGGCGCCGGCTTTCCTGGCCGGACAGATCGTGCTGTTTCTGGCGCTGGCCCGAGCCGTGCTACGCCGCCGGATTCAGGCAGCCTGATCGGTGGCCACGTAAACGGTGACCTCGCGCGTGGCGCGAAAGGTGATCTCGGGGTGGCGCTCCTGGGCCAGTTGCAGATTGACCCGGGTCGGCGCCAGGTAGACCAGTTGACCGCCACCGTCCTCGGCCAGGTTCATCTCGTTCTTGTTGCGGAATTTCTCCAGCGCCCGTTCGTCATCACATGACACCCAGCGACAGGTCACCACGTTGACTGCCTCGAAGATCGCCTCGACGTTGTACTCGGCCTTGAGCCGGTAGGCGACCACGTCAAACTGCAGCAAACCGACCGCACCAAGCACCAGGTCATTACCGATCAGTGGCCGGAAGAACTGGGTCGCGCCCTCTTCGGACAACTGGGTCAGACCCTTGGTCAGGGCCTTGAGTTTGAGCGGGTCCTTGAGCCGCACCCGCCGGAACAACTCGGGGGCAAAGCTGGGGATGCCGGCAAACTGCAGGGCCTCGCCCTCGGTGAAGGTATCGCCAATGCCGATGGTGCCGTGGTTGTGCAGACCGACAATATCACCCGGGTAGGCGTATTCGGCCGTGGCGCGCTCGTCGGCCATGAAAGTCAGCGCCCCATGGGTGCGCTGTTCCTTGCCCATGCGGACATGATGCAGCTTCATGCCTTTCTCGAAACGGCCGGAGCACACGCGCATGAAAGCCATGCGATCGCGGTGGGCGGGATCCATATTGGCCTGCACCTTGAACACGAAACCGGTGCATTTGGATTCCGACGGATCGACATCACGCCCCAGCGTGGCACGCGATTGCGGCTGGGGCGCATGCTCGACGAATTCATCCAGCAGTGGAATGACACCGAAATTGTTCAGCGCCGAACCGAAGAACACCGGGGTTTGCTCACCTTTCAGGTAACGCTCCAGATCGAACTCGTGGCTGGCGCCCTTGACCAGCTCGATCTCATCCCGGAGCTCGGCAGCCATTTGACCGAGCGCCTGGTCGGCCTCGGGCGAGTCCAGACCGGCAATGATGTGCGGTTCCTGGCGCATGTAGTTCTTGCCGGATTCGTACAGGTGAATCTCGTCGCGAATCAGGTGATAAATGCCCTTGAGCCGACGGCCCATGCCGATCGGCCAGGTCACCGGCGCGCACTCGATGCCGAGCACCTCCTCGACTTCATCAAGCAGCTCGATGGGTTCGCGGCCCTCGCGGTCGAGCTTGTTGATGAAGGTGAAAATCGGCGTATCGCGCAACCGGCAGACTTCCATCAGCTTGATGGTGCGCTCCTCCACGCCCTTGGCGCAATCAATCACCATCAGCGCCGAATCCACCGCGGTCAGCACCCGGTAGGTGTCCTCGGAAAAATCGGCATGCCCGGGCGTATCGAGCAGGTTGACGATGCGTTCCCGATAGGGAAACTGCATCACCGAGGAAGTAATCGAGATACCGCGCTCCTTTTCCATCTCCATCCAGTCCGAGGTGGCATGACGGGCGGCCTTGCGCGACTTGACCGAACCGGCCAACTGAATCGCGCCGCCGAACAGCAGGAATTTCTCGGTCAGCGTGGTCTTGCCGGCATCCGGATGCGAGATGATGGCAAAGGTACGCCGGCGGGCAATTTCGTCGCTCAGGCTGGACATGGCACGGTCTTGGGCATTCAAACCGGCCATTATATCGCTCGCCTGAACCGAAAGAAGGATTCAAAGTGAATAAGGAATCAGGACATCCGGACTGCCTCCCGGCTGAAAGTCTCGGGTATTACGGGTGACGAGGATCAGTTGATGGGTCGCCGCCATGGCCGCTTGAAAGGCGTCGGGCAGTTTCAGGCGCCCATAACGACGCAAACGTGCCGCACCATCAGCGATGTCGGTGGTAATCGGCAGCACGGGAAAATGGTCCAGAAGATCCAGCGCCAGGGGCTCGGCTTCCTCACTGAAACCGACCAGTACTTCGGCTCGTGTGATCACGGACACGGCTGATTGCGCACCCTGGTCCTCGAGGAATCTCGTGGCTTGTTCAATTCCGTTGAAATGGTCGATCAGAATGACCGAGTCCAGCAGGTACTTCAAGACCGTTCCCATTCATCGCGAAGATGTTCCTGCCAGGCCAGGCCATCGCCCTTTCGCCACACACCCGAACTACGCCGCAAGGCTGCGGCAAGGTCGGGCCGCCGAATGGATTCCTGCCGAACACGGTATTCCCGCACGGCCTCGCGCACCAGTTCGGTCATCGGCACCTGGCGCTCCCGGGCCGCGTCATCAAGCCATTGCTTATCTTCCTCGGGAATATTGATCAGGGTCCTCGTCATCTCACTCATGATATCGTTTATTGCCCCAAATGATATCACATGACCTCAGCGAGCCTCCAGCCGCATGCCGCGATGCGGTGTCATCGGACCGTTGTCGCTTTCGAACTCGAACGGCACCGAGACCAGCGCCATGTCGCGGTTTTTCTGGATGACGAAGTGCAGGTGTGGTCCGGTGGAGAAACCCGTGTTGCCGGACTTACCAATCAACTGGCCGCGTCGGACGCGCTGGCCGGGGTGGACGCGTACGCCATCATAGTCGAGGTGGGCATAGACGGCCATGGTGCCGTCATCGTGGAGTATGCGGATGAAATTGGCTCGTTGCCCATGGTAGTCACGATTGGAGCCGGAGCCGTGAAACCAGCGGGCATGATCCATGACCACGCCTTCCCGGGCGGCATGTATTGGCGTGCCGATCGGCATGGAGATATCCACCGCATGGTAAGAGGTCGGGCTGTCATGACTGAACGCTCCCCCGAAGGCCTGACCGATCACGAAGGACTCGCCAGACGCAAACGGCGCTCGATAAGGACGATTCGGCGCATGTCGGGCACCCGGGTCGCCAAGAACCGTCTCGGTCTGCAGACGATAACGCCAGGACCGCCGCTCATCCAATGGGCCGATGGTCAGCAGTTCGCGCTCGGCCGAGGCAGGCAACACGAACACCTCGGGCAGTTCGGGGTAAGTGACCACGTTCTCCGAATCGGAAAACGACACACGCACCGCAATCGGGCCCTGGACACGGTTGTGAAACACCCAGCGCGGATCATCTTCCGGCCCGAGCATGCGAACATCCAGCAACCCTTGCGGCTCGGCAATGGCACGCTGGACCTTGACTTCCTGCTCGGTGACGGGCTTGCGATCGGTAAAGTGGGTGACGCCTTCTTCGTCGGTATAGATGTAAATTGTTTGAGCAGGCGCCGGCAGAGGGATGGAAGCGAGCCCCACCCAGACCGTTCCAATCAACGCGAGAAGAATGGGGAAAGGTAAAAGGGAAAAGGTAAAAGGAAAAGCCCGACGCATTGTGTTGTTTGCGCGACTCACCCCATGATCCCTTTTTCTTTCACCTTTCACCTTTCACCTTTCACCTGAGTGCATCAGCACTCAATCACATTCACCGCCAACCCACCCCGCGAGGTTTCCTTGTACTTGGTCTTCATGTCACGGCCGGTATCGCGCATGGTCTTGATGACCTTGTCCAGTGAAACCCGGTGCTTACCGTCGCCGGCCATGGCCATGCGGGCGGCATTGACTGCCTTGACCGCGCCCATGGCATTGCGTTCAATGCAGGGGATCTGGACCAGGCCGCCGACCGGGTCGCAGGTCAGGCCCAGGTTGTGCTCCATGCCGATTTCGGCGGCATTCTCGACCTGTGACATGTTGCCGCCGATGGCTGCGGTCAGTCCCCCGGCCGCCATGGAACAGGCCACACCGACCTCACCCTGGCAGCCGACCTCGGCTCCGGAGATCGAGGCGTTTTCCTTGTAGAGCAAACCGATGGCCCCGGCCGTCAGCAGAAATTCGATCACGCCATCCTCGTCAGCGCCGGACACGAAGCGACGGTAATAGTGCAATACCGACGGAATGATGCCGGCCGCGCCGTTGGTCGGCGCTGTCACCACCCGCCCGCCGGCGGCATTTTCCTCGTTGACGGCCAGTGCATAAAGATTGATCCAGTCCAGCGGGTCCAGGTGATCCTTCTGGGCGCGATGCTTGAGCTTGCGAAACAGCACGGGCGCCCGCCGGGCGACTTTCAAACCCCCGGGCAGATGCCCGGTCTGTTCGATGCCGCGCTGGACACAGTCCTGCATGGCCTGCCAGATCGCGAGCAGCCCGTCCCGAATCTCATCCGGCTTGCGCCAGGCCCGCTCGTTGGCCAGCATGACATCGGCGATACGAAGCCCTTCCCGGTCACAAATGGCCAGCAGCTCATCGCCACTGGAAAACGGATACTTCAGCGGCGTCTGGTCCGGCATGATGCGATCGGCCGCAGCCTCGTCGCTGTTGACCACGAAGCCACCACCAACCGAATAGTACTCGCGAGCCAGCAGTTCCTCCCCATCGGCATCGAATACAGCAAAGCGCATCCCGTTGGAGTGCAATGGCAATGTCTTGCGCTTGTGAAAGATCAGGTCCTCGCGAAGCTTGACCGCGATCTCATGACTACCGGCCAGGTTGAGCGATCCGCTGGCATGAATCTCATCCATGCGCCGGAAGATATGATCGGGGTCGACTTTTTCGGGCGCCTCACCCTCCAGCCCAAGCAGCACGGCCCGGTCGGTGCCATGACCGCGGCCGGTATGGCCAAGCGATCCGTACAGGTCAATCTGCACTCGGGCGATGCGATCGATGCAACCGGATTCCTGGATACGTTGCAGGAAAATACCGGCCGCGCGCATCGGTCCGACGGTATGCGAACTCGACGGACCAATGCCGATTTTGAACAGATCGAAGATGCTGACAGCCATGGCAACAGTGTAAACCGGAATTCCGTGCCACTGGACGCGTGCCGCCGACAATGGAATACTTGCCATCCGTTAAACCTTTCCATTAACAATGAGCCTGATCCTTTATTCGAGATCCGACTGCAGCCTGTGCGACAAGGCCGAGGCATTGCTCGCCGAGGGTGGAATGGCTTCGACCTATCAAAAGGTTGATATCGATTCCGACCCCGAACTTCTCGAGCGCTACCAGACCCAGATCCCGGTGCTGCTCAACGACCAGACCGGCGAAAAGCTGGCCTGGCCTTTCACCGCCTCGCAGGCCCGCAGCCTGATCGATGGTTAGTCACAGCGACGCGATTACCCACATTGATGCGCCGAGGCTGTCAAAGGCCCTGGTCGCCGGCATTGCCAATGTATTGAGTCGACGCGACTACATCAATAAAATCAATGTCTTTCCTGTTCCGGATGCCGATACCGGCACCAACCTGGCATTCACCCTCTCGAGCATCAGGTCCGCCATCGAGGCCAACTCGCAACGCAGCCTGCCGAAACTTCTGGAACAAATCGCTGAAGCGGCGATCAACGGTGCACGCGGAAATTCCGGCGCCATCATGGCGCAGTATTTTCAGGGACTGAGTGACAGCAGCCGCGACTTCCAGGTTCTCGACGGTGACCGCCTGGCCCGGGTCTCGCAGGCCGCCGCACAATCGGCCTGGGGCGCCATGTCCGAGCCGGTGCCCGGCACCCTGCCGACCGTGCTCGAGGATTTCGCCGATGAACTGGTCCACCGGGTCGAGGAAGGCATCGAGGACATCCGCCAGTTGATGCAGCGCGGACTCAAGCGAGCACGTCACTCACTGGCCAGAACGCCGGAACAACTCCCGGTGCTCAAGGATGCCGGCGTGGTCGATGCCGGCGCTCAAGGTTTCGTTGACCTGCTGGAAGGCATCTGGCGATACATGCGCAGCGGACGCGTCCCGGACATCCCGATCTCCGGTCAGACCACTGGCGCCTTCCAGCCGGGTACTCAGGATTCCGCCGCACCTGAACAACACCGATTCTGCACCGAATGTCTGCTTGAGGGCGCGGCCCTGGACGTGCCGGCCCTGCGCACCCGTCTCGACGCTCTCGATGCCAGCTCACTGGTCGTGGCCGGTGGCGGACGTCGGGCACGCGTGCATATTCACACCGACTCGCCGGGCGATGTCTTTCGCATCTGCAGCGAGTTTGGTGACATCCGCCAGCAAAAGGCCGATGACATGACCCGCCAGCATGGCCTTATGAACCAACGAGGCCAGGTGGCCATCGTCACCGATTCGGCCGCCGACCTGCCGGCCGAGGAGATCGATCGTCTGGGCATTCACGTGGTGCCGGTGCGACTGAATTTCGGTGACGAGGAATATCTCGACAAGTTGACCATCAGCCCGACCGAGTTCTACCGCAAGCTCGAACAAAGCGAAACCCGGCCACAGACATCTCAGCCGCCACCGGCCGACTTTCGCAGGCAATTCGAACTGTTGACCTCGCATGGCCTGGATGTGCTGGCCATGCAGATTTCCGGACGGCTTAGCGGCACCCTTCAGGCCGCCCGCACCGCCGCCGGCAAGGTCGATGAAGACCGCATCGAGGTATTCGACACGCTCAACGGCGCCTGCGGCCAGGGCCTGATGGTCCTGTATGCGGCCGAAGCCTCGATGCGTGGCTGGGAACGAACGGCCATCGTTTCCCGTCTAAAAGAGATGATGGCCGAATTCAAGACCTTTGCACTGGTTCGTGATCTGTCCTGGGGTGTTCGCGGTGGTCGGGTCAAGCCCTGGATTGAGACGGTGTCTCGCAAGCTTGGGCTCAACCCCATACTCGCCAATACCCCGGAGGGGTTGCTTGGCGCACGCGGGGTGATTGCCGGTCGCCGCAATGTCCTGGCGCGCTTTGCCCGCTACCTGCTCAAACGCATGGACAGCCACCGCGTCTACCGCATCATGATCAGCCACACCAATGCACTGACCGACGCGCGCGAGTTGCGTGACCGGCTGCTCGACGGACACCCGAAGGTCGATGCCTGCTGGATCGAGGACGCCAGCCCGGCCATTGGCGTTCATGCCGGTCCGGGCAGTCTGCTGGTCGGGCTGCATGCCTGGAAACCACCGGAAGACCGGCGTGCTTGACCTGATCCTGATTCCCATTGCCGGCTACTTGCTGGGATCGGTTTCCGGCAGCCTGGTACTGGGTCGCTTTCGAAACATTGATATCCGGGCGCAGGGATCCGGCAATGCCGGCGGCACCAATGCACTGCGTATCCTGGGTTGGAAATTCGCCCTGGCGGTCATTGTGATCGATGTCGGCAAGGGCATCCTGGCCGCCGGCATGTTGCCCCAATTGGCCCCATGGCTGAGTGCCTCACCAGCCAGCCACCTGACACTCGGCGCAATGGCGGGCTTCGCCGCAGTGCTCGGCCATATCTGGCCGATCTACTTTCGCCTGCGCGGCGGCAAAGGTGCCGGCACGGCCGTCGGCGTTGTGGCCATACTGGCGCCCTGGTGTATTCTGCCGCTGGTGCTGGTTTGGATATTCACCATCATCGGCACCGGCTATGTGGGGCTGGCCACGGTGCTGGCCGGGCTGAGCCTGGTGCCATCCATGTGGCTGCTGGGTCCCGATCCCCTGCCCCTGCCGCTGGGTCTGCTGGCCGTTGGCTTGGCCGTTTTGCTGGTTTTTACCCACCGCAGCAATCTGACGCGCTTGAAAAGCGGTACCGAGAATCGATTTGAAAAGGCCCGTCTCATCAAGCGTCGACGCTAGTAGAATTTTGCAAACATGAGTGATTCCATCACGCCCGAGTCCACCGGCATGGGCCTGCGCACCCACCAGGTGCTTCAGATACTGTGCGACGGGCAACGCCATCAGGGCACCGAGCTTGCCGCACATCTGGGCATTTCACGCGCGGCCATCTGGAAGCATATCCAGTCCCTGCGCAGTCTCGGGCTGCAGATTTCAGGCGATGGCGAAGGCTACCGGATCGATCGTCCTCCGGAGTGGTTGAGCGCCGATAGAATCCGCGCCAGCCTGGCTCATTCGAACACACCCGTCGAGGTTCGCTTCCTGGTCGATTCCACCAACGCCTGCATCCGACCGGAAAACGGCCTGCCGCAGGCCGTCCTTGCCGAATGCCAGCAGGCCGGACGAGGTCGGCGCGGACGTGAATGGCGATCTCCACCCGGCGGCGGCATCTTCCTTTCGCTGGGTTGGCGCTTCGAATGCGGACTGACCGCATTGGCCCCGCTCAGCCTGGTCGCCGGAATTGCCGCAGCCCAGGCCCTGAAGAACCGGAGCGTGGACGGTATCGGG
>PWWM01000084.1 GCA_003561495.1 Gammaproteobacteria bacterium | reverse complement strand
TTGTAGGTTTCCGAACCATCGCGAGATTCCAGAACCAGTTCATCCAGCTCGCGCCCGATGACTCTCAATGCATTTTCGCGATCCTCTGGACTACGCAGCTCGGCGACGATGGCATTGCGATCGATGCGCACGGAGCGATAGCGGATGGTCTCGTCGCGCAGGACATTGCGAATACTGGTGACAAAGCGCTCAAGCTGCTGGGTACGTGCAGTGTCCATGTCGACCTGCATCAGAAAGTGAACCCCGCCCTGCAGATCCAGGCCCAGCACCATGGGCTCGGCGCGCAGCGGCCTGAGCCAGGCCGGTGTGGCCGGAGCCAGGTTCAGCGCGACCACGTAATCGTCATCAAGCTCATCGCGCAAGATGTCAGCGGCACGCGACTGGCGGTCGACATTGGCAAAACGAACCAGTAAACGTTGCGGCTCGAAATCGATGCTTTGGAATTCAATGCCCTGCATGTCGAGAACACTCTCGATGCGCGCGGGCATGTCGCTCTCCAGTTCGAATCCTCGAATCGAAGAGACTTGGACGGCCGGATCATCACCAAACAGGTTCGGTAATGCATAGACCATCCCGACGCCGAGCACGATGATCAGCAGGGCATATTTCCAGGGCGGGAATCGGTTCATTGGCTTGGGTATACCGCTCTAACAGATTTGAAAAAATTTCAGGCGGCCGAGTCGATGGTGCCCTTGGGCACGACCTGGGCGACCGAGTGCTTCTGCACACTAACTTCGACATTGTCGGCCAGCTTGACGTTCACGAAGCTCTCGCCGACCTCGGTGATCTTGCCGAGCAGGCCACCGGCCGTGATCACCTCGTCACCGACTGACAGGCTGGACACCAACTCCCGGTGCTCCTTGTTGCGCTTCATCTGGGGGCGAATGAGCAGAAACCAGAAGATCACGATGATCAGGATCAGCGGGATGAAGGTACCCAGCATGCTGGGCGCATCGGCGGCGGCATCCTGAGCCATCGCACTGGCAATGAAGAAATCCATGGTTCAAACCTCGGTCGTTATTCGCTAAGGGTTGGATATGGGGCCGAATCGGCCCCGTACAAACCCGCGATTATCGCACAGGAATCCTTCAGGGACCAGCGGGACCGGCTGCCCACCCTTGTTCGAGCTCGACGACCTTCTCCGCAAAGGAATTCGACTCGATGGCCTCACGCAATGTGCGCATCAGCGTCTGGTAGTAGTGCAGGTTGTGCAGGGTGGTCAGGCGATGACCGAGGATTTCATTGCACTTGTGCAGATGCTTGATGTAGGCGCGTGAGTAGTTTTTGCAGGTGTAGCAACCGCAGTTCTCGTCGATCGGGCGGGTATCGAGCCGGTGCCCGGCATTGCGGATCCTGAGCACGCCGCGGCTGGTAAAAAGGTGGCCATTGCGGGCATTGCGGGTCGGCATCACGCAATCAAACATGTCGATGCCACGGGCGACTGCCGCGACAATGTCTTCGGGACGACCCACGCCCATCAAATAGCGGGGCCGATCAGTCGGCAGATGCGGTACCGTGGCATCCAGCATGGCAACGCGCTCGTCCTCACTCTCGCCCACCGACAAGCCCCCGATGGCATAACCGTCAAACCCGATGTCGGTCAGCCCGGCAGCCGATTCGGCGCGCAGGTCGGCGTACATGCCGCCCTGGACGATGCCGAACAGCGCCGACGGACTGTCACCATGGGCATGTTTCGAGCGCTCGGCCCAGCGCAGCGAACGACGCATGGATTCGGCGGCTTGCTCACGGCTGGCCGGATACGGCGTGCACTCATCGAAAATCATGACAATGTCCGAGCCCAGCGCACGCTGCACGGCCATGGACTCCTCAGGCCCGAGAAAGACCCGGGCGCCGTCAACCGGCGAGGCAAAGGTCACCCCCTTTTCATCCATCTGGCGAAGATCAGCCAGCGACCAGACCTGGAACCCGCCCGAGTCGGTCAATATGGGACCGGACCAGCCCATGAAATCATGCAGATCGCCATGCGCCGAAATCACCTCGGTACCGGGTCGCAGCATCAGGTGAAAGGTATTGCCCAGAATGATCTCGGCCCCCAGCGCTCGCAATTCCTCCGGCGTCATGGCCTTGACCGTGCCGTAAGTCCCCACCGGCATGAACGCCGGCGTCTCGACCGTGCCGCGCGGGAAGGTCAAACGTCCGCGGCGGGCGGCGCCGGAGGTGGATTGGAGGTCGAATTGCATGATGGGGGAGTTTAGCGGTTTCCGGGGAAAGGTTTAAGGTTCAAGGTTTAAGGTTTAAGGAAAACCCATCCACTCCTGACCCCTGACCCCTGACCCCTGACCCCTGACCTCCGACCTCCGACCTCCGACTTCCGATCTCGGACTTCCGACCTCCGAACTCCGTCTCACCGAATCAACATCGCATCCCCGTAGCTGAAGAAACGATAGCGCTGGTCGATGGCATGGCGATAGGCGGCCAGGATCCGCTCGCGGCCGGCGAAGGCGCTGACCAGCATCAGCAGGGTCGATCCGGGCAAGTGGAAGTTGGTGACCATGGCGTCGACGACACGGAATTTGTAGCCGGGATAGATGAACAGGCGACTGTCGCCGGTGAAGGGGGCGAGCTCGCCGCCGCTGGCGGCGGTTTCCAGGGCGCGTACGGCTGTGGTGCCGACGGCCACGACCCGGCCGCCGCGCTGGCGGGTGGCGGCAACAGCCTCAACCAGCTCGGCGCTGACTTCCAGCCATTCAGCGTGCATGCGATGGTCCTCGATCTGCTCGACCCGCACCGGCTGAAACGTGCCGGCGCCGACATGCAGCGTGCAATGCGCTTGCCTGATGCCAAGCCGGTCCAGGGCATCCAGGATGGCGTTGTCGAAGTGCAGGCCTGCGGTGGGTGCGGCCACGGCGCCGGGCACACGGCCGAATACGGTCTGGTAGCGCTCACGATCGAGCTGATCATCGTCGCGCTCGATATACGGCGGCAGCGGCATGTGACCAACCCGGTCCAGCAACTCCGTCCAGTCCGGCCCTGAAACGATTTTCAGGATCCAGAATTCACCTTCGCGGCCCATGATCTCGATTCGTGCCGCCTGTTCATCAATGTGCAGCAGCGTGCCCGTGGCCGGCTTGCGACTGGCGCGCATCTGCACCTGGGCGATGTGTGCATCGACCAGTCGCTCGATCAGAATCTCGACGCGTCCGCCGGTGGGCTTGACAGCCCACAAACGGGCCGGGATCACCCGGGTGTTGTTGAACACCAGCAGATCACTTGGCTGCAGCAGGCCGGGCAGATCAGTGAACGATCGGTCGTGAACACGTCCACTGTCTCGCTCCAGGTGCAGCAGTCGACTGGCCGAGCGCTCGGCTAATGGGCGCTGTGCGATCAGTTCCTCGGGCAGGTCGTATTGGAATTCAGAGACTTTCATGCGAGCACGAATGATGATTCGGGAGATAGTGTAATCTGGAATTCCCCGGCACTTTCATGCAGACTTGGCGGCCATGAATAACCCTCAACTCATCATCGACCTGCACAGTCACCTGTTGCCGGAACACATTCCCGACATGGGTCTGGCCGGCTTCCCGGTTCTGACCGGTAAAGGCGAGGAGCGCGACATTACCGTCGACGGAAAATTCTTTCGCCGCATCGGTCGCACCTCCTATGACATGACCCACCGGATCGAAGCCTATGAACACCATGGCGTGCAGGTTCAGGTGGTCTGTACCGTACCGGTCATGTTCAGCTATCACCTGCCTGCCGAGCCCGCATCGCGCATGGCGCGTTTTCTCAACGATCACATTGCCGAACAGCAGCGTCGTTGGCCGGACCGGGTCATCAGCCTGGGTACCCTGCCCCTTCAGGATACCGAGCTGGCCATCAACGAGGCCGAACACTGCGTGCATGACCTGGGGCTTCCGGGCATACAGATCGGCTCGAATGTCAATCATCGCAACCTCGACGATCCGGAACTCTTCGAGGTATTTGCCGCCTGCCAGGACCTCGGTCTGGCCGTGCTGGTCCACCCGTGGAACATGATGGGCAAGGAG
>PWWM01000055.1 GCA_003561495.1 Gammaproteobacteria bacterium | reverse complement strand
TGAAGATGCCCCCGACAGTGCCGAACTCCTGATCAATCTTGATGCACACGCGCCGTTGCCGGGCGGACAATTCGAACGCATACTCGAACTCGTTCCAGCCGATGAGTCCATCAAGGCCCGCTTGCGCGAGCGCTGGATGGCCTGGAAGGAACGTGGCGCGGAAGTGCATCATCATGTGTTGAGATGAGGGTTCAGGGTTCAGGGTTCAGGGTTCAGGGAAGGCATGATCGAAGCCCGCCCTGAACCCTGAAACCTGAACCCTGAAACCTTCATGATCGGCCCGCTGGCCCAACAAGCTTGTAACGACAAACCGACATGGACAAGACTTACAACCCTCACCACATCGAACAACACTGGTATGACCAGTGGGACCAAGGTGGCTGTTTCAAGCCCAGCGGCCAGGGTGAGCCCTACTGCATTCTCCTGCCACCGCCCAATGTCACCGGCACGCTGCATATGGGACATGCCTTCCAGCACACCCTGATGGATGCGTTGATCCGCTATCAGCGCATGCGTGGACGCGATACCTTGTGGCAGGTCGGTGTCGACCATGCCGGGATCGCCACCGAAATGGTCGTCACCCGCCAGATCGAATCCGAGGGTGGCCGGCGCGACGAGTATTCACGCGAGGATTTCATTGATCGGGTGTGGCAATGGAAGGGCGAATCCGGGGCCACCATCACTTCGCAGATGCGCCGGCTGGGCGCCTCGGCTGACTGGTCGCGCGAGCGCTTTACCATGGATGCCGACTTGAGCGAGGCAGTCATGGAGACCTTCATCCGCCTGCACGATGAGGGACTGATCTACCGCGGGCCGCGCCTGGTCAACTGGGATCCGGTCCTGCAGACCGCGATTTCGGACCTGGAAGTCATCAATCATGATGAACAGGGCAAGCTGTGGTCGATCCGCTATCCGCGCACCGACGGCAAGGGGGATGTCGTGGTCGCCACCACCCGTCCGGAGACCCTGCTCGGGGATGTGTGCGTGGCCGTGCATCCCGACGATGATCGTTATCGCGACCTGGTCGGGCAGACCGTCGAACTGCCGCTGACCGGCCGCAGTATTCCGGTGATTGCCGATGACTATGTCGACCCCGAATTCGGCACCGGCTGCGTCAAGATCCCCCCGGCCCATGATTTCAATGACTGGGAAGTCGGCCAGCGTCATGACTTCGAGCCGATCAACATCTTCACCCCGACCGCAACCCTCAATGACAACAGCCCGGCGGCCTATCGCGGTCTTGATCGTTTCGAGGCGCGTACACGCATCATCGAGGACCTCAAGGCCATGGGCCTGCTGGTCGAGGAAAAACCACACGCCATGGTCGTCCCGCGCGGCGACCGCTCGGGACAAATCATCGAGCCGTATCTGACCGACCAGTGGTTCGTGCGCATGGACAAGCTGGGTCGACTGGGCCTGGCCGCGGTCGAGTCCGGGCAGGTCGAGTTCGTGCCGGGCAACTGGATCAACACCTACCGACACTGGATGGAAAACCTTCAGGACTGGTGCATATCGCGCCAACTCTGGTGGGGCCATCGCATCCCGGCCTGGTACGACGAGCAGGGCAACATTTACGTCGGCCGCAATGAAGACGAGATCCGCAACAAGCATGGCCTGGGCAGCGATGTCACGCTGGTCCAGGACGAGGATGTCCTGGAAACCTGGTTCTCCTCGGCCCTGTGGGCGCATTCCACCCTGGGCTGGCCCGACCCGGACCGTATGGCCTCGGAAGGATTCGATCGCTACCTACCGACCTCGGTCCTGATCACCGGCTTCGACATCATCTTCTTCTGGGTTGCGCGCATGATCATGATGACCGGTCACTTCACCGGCAAGGTCCCGTTCGAACAGGTCTACATCACCGGCCTGATTCGCGACCGCGAGGGGCACAAGATGTCCAAGTCACGCGGCAACATTCTGGACCCGCTGGACCTGATCGACGGTATCGACCTGGACAGCCTGGTGAACAAACGCACCAGCGCCATGATGCAACCGCAACTGGCCGGCAAGATCGAGAAAGTCACTCGCGAGGAATTCCCCGATGGCATCCCGGCCTTTGGCGCCGATGCCCTGCGCTTTACCTTTGCCGCCCTGGCCGGCCATGGCCGCGACATCAAGTTCGACCTGGCGCGCTGCGAGGGCTACCGGAATTTCCTGAACAAGCTCTGGAACGCCGCGCGCTTTACCCTGATGAACGTGGGGGAGGAAGCACTGCCCGCCCCCCAGGCCAACGAACTCGATACCTTGTCACGCTGGATTCAGTCGCGCCTGGCAAGAACCATCAACGAGGTCGACACCCAACTGGCTGACTACCGATTCGATCTGGCCACCAAAGCCCTGTACGAGTTTGTCTGGAATGAGTTCTGTGACTGGTACCTGGAACTGTCCAAGCCGGCGCTGTTCGAGGAGAATGAAGCCCGTGATCCGGCAACCGCGCGCGCCACGCGGCATACGCTGGCCACGGTGCTCGAGACCACCTTGCGTCTACTCCATCCCTTTATTCCCTTCGTCACCGAGGAAATCTGGCAGAAGGTGCGTGTGCCGTCCGGGGTCGAGGGCGAAACCATCATGACCGTCCCCTGGCCCAAAGCCGGGCTGATCGATGAAGATGCCGAAGCCGATGCCGATTGGCTCAAGAGCGTCATCTCGGCGATTCGCTCGGCGCGCACCGAACTCAACCTGGCTCCCGGCAAGCCCATGCCGCTGCTCGTCCAGGAAGGCAGCGAACAAGACCATGAACGCCTGGCACGGTTCGAGGACCTGATCATGCGTCTGGCCCGGCTGGAACGGATCGAAAAAGTGGGGCCGGAGCGTGACAGCAGCGACTGCGCGACATCCCTGGCCGGCAATCTGCGCCTGCTCATCCCCCTGGCCGGCCTGATCGATATCAGCGAGGAACTGGCCCGCCTGGAAAAACAGCTTGATCGGGAGCAGAAGGGTCTGAGCAGTGTGGAGAAGAAACTGGCCAACGAGAAATTCGTCAACAATGCCCCGTCCGAAGTCGTCGACAAGGAACGCACGCGTCTGGGCGAACACCGTGCCAAGGTCAGCGAATTGACCTCCCAGATCAACAAGCTGAAAAAACTCTGAACGATCGATCGGCTCTGATGGAACCGGGATTCATCGTCCACTGAGCCAGTTCAGGCCGGCAAACACGGCCCGGCCGGGCTGGGGTGCGAAGCCGGCTTCGATGATGTCCTCATCCAGCAGGTTACTGCCTTCGATATAGACCTCGAAGTCACCGAATGTCCTGCCGGCGCGAAGTGCGATCAGGGTGGCGCGATGGGTCGATGCGCGGGTGACCCGGCGGGCATTGAAGGACACTTGCATGCCGGCGCCGGCGTTGACCAGGCCGGTGGCTTTCAAGCTCCGGCGAGGATAGTCCAGCGCGTACTTGATCTCCTGACCCCGGTCATCCAGTTGCGTGGTCAATGCCGTGTAAGAGGCGGTCAGGTACTCGATGGTGGCCAGCCGGCGCGGTTGCCAGCGCCACTCCAGCTCACCGCCGCGGGTGCGGTGGCCATCGAAGTTGTCCGCGACCCAGGTGACATCACCGATCTCGCGCGACCAGTCGATCAATCGGTCCGTTTGGCGTTCGAAGGCCGCCAGGGCCAGGCGATGGTCCGTTTCAATCAAGCGCACGCCAAGCTCATGAAACGTCGACCGTTCCGGCGCCAGCGCCGGGTTGCCGACATTACCGCCGGTCAACAGGAACAATTCGGTCCACGATGGCACACGTGTGCTGCGCGCCGACGAGGCAAAGCCACGCCATCGCGGTGAGAACCGGTACCCGAGACCCACCGATGGCAGCCATTCGCGGCCATGATCGCTGAAGTCGATGGCATTGAGACCGGCCTCGACACTGGCACGCTCGCCCAGAGGCTGGCGGTAAACCGACCACAGGCTGGACTCCGATCGACGATGATCGTCCAGGGCGCTGGAGGTGATCTGCTCGCGAATCAGGCCACCGCCGACGGCCAGCACGCCCGCACCGATGGCGCGCTGAGTACCGAGCTGGATGCCCGAAACCTGCGTGTCATGTTCGTTGATGAAGGCAGTATCACTCACCATGGTGCAAAACCAGTCTTCGTGGGCACGCCAGAACAGGCGCGGTGTGACCTCCCATCCCCCGATTTCGGTCCGGCCGGAGACGTAGGCCAGTCTTGATGCGGTTTCCTCGCGCTGGTCAGGAAAATCAGCCGTGTAGAACTTCCAGGCGCCGAATGCCTTGTCCTCGGCGCCCAGCCCCCAGGTCAACGAGCTATTTTCAAATTGGGTGTGTCCGGTATACATGAGCCGGCGGATGTCGCTGTCCGAGCGCGAATCCGGCAGGTGGCCGTCGCTGACCTGGCCGGCGGCCGACAGCAGATGACTGCCTTGCGTCGTTCCGGTACCGGCGTGGGCGCGGAGATCGCGGGTGGAGAAACTGCCGAAGCGCACACCGACACCGGCCTGGACCCCACTCGGTTCACGCGTGATGATGTTCACCAGGCCGCCGGTGGCGTTGCCCCCGTAGACCAATCCGCCGGGACCACGCACGATTTCGATGCGCTCGATCTGTTCCAGCGGCACCGGCACATTCAGATCATGGTGACCGGTCTGCGGATCTTTCAGGGGGATGCCATTGAGCAGCACCAGCGTCTGCTCGTACGCCGTTCCACGAATGCCGATATCAGCCTGCACGCCGGCAGAACCGCGTCGACGGACATCAACGCCGGCCACGCTGTCCAGCAATTCAGCCAGGGTGGCCGCCGGCGCCGCCTCGATCTCGACCCGAGAGATCACATCGACACTCTGCAGACTGTCGGAAAGTGCGGTTCCAAGCGGGCTGGCCGTCACCAGGATTGGATCGGGCAGACTCTGATCATCCTCGGCCCAGGCGGTTGGACGCATGAATACAGCGGTGGCCAGGCAGACGATGGCGAGCGGGTAAAGCTTCACTGATTTCAAGTCCCTGAATACCGAAAGCGAAGCAGTCTACCTCAAAAATATTTTTTTGGTTGACAATGATCAGTGAAACGCCTGGCGGTCCAAACCCCGCGTGGGACCTGACATCGGAATGAAGTTTCTGTCAATGTTAGGGTAGGAGTACAAAACCTATGCGCCTGAGGGCAGTACCAGGCCATGCTGTCATGACAACTCACCATGCCGAATTGACCGACACTCGGCGTCGAGCGTTGGACAAGTTACTGACCGGGTACCTTGAATGTCCGGTGAAGGAACAAGCCGACTACATTGCACGTTGTCGGCGACGCTGGCCGCGACTGTCCCGCTGGCTGGCAGAACTGATCGGACACTCGCAAACCGTCAGCCTTCTGGATCGCTCCTTTAACCACCTGGCAAGCGAGGCGCTGGCCAGCTCCAATGACCAGTCCGTACAGCCACTCGAAACAGGCCGCCGCCTGGGACCATGGCGTGTGACCGAACCAGTCGCTCAAGGTGGCATGGGTTCGGTCTATCTGGGTGAACGCGCCGACGGCGCTTTCGAACTGGATGTCGCCATCAAATTGCTGAAGCTGCGCGGCCGAGGATTGGGGCAGCATCTGCAGCGTGAGTGTCGCTACCTGGCCCGGCTCGACCATCCAGGCATCACCCGCCTGCTGGATGCCGGACTGGACCAGCAGGCCGGACCCTTCCTGGTCATGGAGTGGGTCGATGGTCAAAATCTCGGCGAGTGGATTCAGTCAACTCGTCCAAATAACCGTCGACGCCTGGATCTGTTCGAACAGATCGTCGAGGCCATCGGTCATGCTCATCAGCGCCTGATCGTGCATGGTGACATCAAACCCGACAATATCCGCATCAAGAACAATGGCCAGGCCAAGGTGATGGACTTCGGCGTTGCCCGCCTGTTGGATGCCGGGGATCAAAGTGATCGTGTACGCGCCATGACCCCGGCTTTCGCCGCACCAGAGCAACTGGCTGGAGAACCGGTCACCCCGCACAGCGACATCTGGTCGCTGGGCGCCCTGCTGCACTGGTTGCTGTGCGGGAAGACCTTGTCCAGACATTGTGAGGATCTCACTTCGGAACTGTCGTGCAAAGGAGTCGAACGATCGGTCGAATTGGCTGCCATGATCGGCAAGGCCAGCGCCACAACACCGGAATATCGATATCAGAGCTGCGCTGAACTGATTGATGAATTGCATCGCCTTCGTCAACACCATCCACTGCGGGCCATGCCGGACAGTCGCCGCTATCGAATGGTGCGTTTTGTTCGCCGCAACCCGGTTCTGGTCGGCGGGATCACAGCGACCATCATCGCTCTGAGTGCAGGATTGACTGCCACCACTTCGATGTACCTGGAAGCCGAACGTGCCTGGAGGGCTGCGGCTGCCGAGCAGGCGCAAGCCGATGCACGCGCGGCTGAACTTGAGCAGGTGGCAAGTTTCCAGGAACAGCAACTCGGGGAGATCGATCCCGAACAATTCGGAGCTGTCATTCGTCAGAATCTGCTGCGCCAACGCGAGGACATGAGTCCCCAGGATGATCATTCCAGCACCGTCGCCGCTTTGGAAAGGGCGCTGGCAGGCATTAACTTCACCGACGCGGCCCTGGAAAGCCTTGATCGGACCTTTCTTGATCAAACCCGAACAGCCATCAACGAGCAATTCGGAAACCAGCCGGAGATCAAGGCCCGGCTGCTGCAGTCTCTGGCTTCCACGCAAGTCGCTCTGGGCGACCATCAACAGGCTATGGATCCACAAACCACCGCCTTTGAAATCCGACGCACGGTTCTTGGAAAAAGTCACCCGGAAACCCTGCACTCTGCTCGTGAACTGGGCCGGCTGCACAAATTCCTGCAAGATTACGAGCAGGCGTTGAAACTGGTTGAAATGGCAATTGAGGGCCAAACCGAACATCTTGGAGCGACTCATCCGGACACCTTGCTGTCCAAACGCGACATGGCCGACATCAACAGCAAGCAGCAAAAATTCGACGAGGCCGAAGCTCTTCTTCGCAACACCCTGAACGGCCAACGGCAAGTGCTAGGCAATGACCATCCCGAGACCCTCATGACCATGAATATGCTGGGGCTGCTTTTTGTCGATCGTGGGCAACCCGCTGACGGGATTGAATACCTGGAAACCGCCCTGGAGAAACGCCGGAAAGTCCTTGGCGAACAACACCCGCACACCCTCATCTCATTGAACAACCTTGGCATCACCCATGCCGACCTGGGTGATTTCCAGACCGCCGAGGAAATCCATCGCCAGGTTTTTTACGCTCGCACCAAACAGCTTGGTAGTGATCATGGCAACACATTGCGCTCCTTGAGCAACCTTGGATTTGCAGTACAGCAGCAAGGTCGACTCGAGGAAGCCGAGTCACTGCATCGTCAGGCGCTGGAAGGCCGCATACGGGTCCTCGGTGAAGCCCACGCAGACAGCTGGACCTCCATGAATCACCTGGCCCTGACGTTGACCTCGATGGAACAGCATGGCGAAGCCCAGGCGCTGTTCGAACGAGCATTGGAGGTTGCATACGAACATTTCGGCCCAGGCCATCGCAGGACGCTGGCGACCGCTTCCAATCTGTCTACCTCCAAGCAGCGGAGCGGAGATCTGGAAGGGGCCGCTCGCCTCAGCGGGCAAAGTGCCCGTCAGGCCGTTGAACATCTAGGCCAGAAGGACTGGGTCACTGCAGCCATGCTCATGAACCACGCCCGTGTACTGAAAGCCGGAGGCGAGTACCGGGAATCGGCAAGCCAGGCCGAAGCTGCGCACGAGATTTTCGCCCGAACACTTGGCAAGGATCACCCGAGAACCATTGATTGCACCGAACTCCTGGTCCGAGTCCACAATCAATGGTTCAAAGCCACCAAAGATGAATCGCTTCGCCAACAAGCCAGACACTGGTAAGAGCGTGCCGAGCATTCGACGGATTGAGTACGATGACCGATGCCGACCAGACCCGAATCACGCAGTTGCTCGATCGACTCGGTGAACAACCCGGCGCCATGGCGCGACTTTCCGAACTGGTCTACCAGGACATCCATCGCCTGGCCCATTACCAACGCTTCGAAATGCGGGCTGGAGAAACACTGCGCACGACGGCCCTGGTTCATGAGGCCTTCCTCAAGATCTTCCGCGACGGTAGCGCCGATCCCGACATCGAGGACCGCCAGCACCTGATGCGCTTGATGGGGCGTGTCATTCGTCAGATCATTGTCGACCATGCCCGCCGCAAGCTGGCCGAAAAGCGTGGTGCCGGCGCCCAACACGAACCCATCGACGACCAATCCCTGATGGACACTTCCGAACGGGAGGCGGCTGGTGTACTGGATATGGAATCGGCCCTGGAACGACTGGAGCGCATCGATCCGGATCTGGCCGATACGGTCAGCGCCCGTTTCTTTGCCGGCTACACCGCCGACGAAATCGCTGAAATCAAGTCAACTTCAAGAAGAACGGTCTACCGTGACCTGCAAAGAGCCACTGCATGGTTGCGACTGGACATGGGCGGCTGACGATACGCACACTGGCGCGATCGGCCTTGCTGCCGAAAGCCACACTGCGGCTGAATGCGATCTACATCCCTGCCGGGTTCAGGAGTAGTAATGCTGATCGGCAATTGCAGCTATCATGCCCGCCTTTAATTCGGAAGTATTACCTGAACCATGTCCGTGACCGAAAAAATGCTGCTGGCGTTGGTCATCATACTGGCCGTGCCCTGGCTGATCTGGCGACTGGGTCGCACCGATCGCTGGGCGCCGCTGGTGGTGGTGCAGATTCTGACCGGCATTGCGCTCGGGCCGGGGCTGCTCGGGGCGGTTTTTCCGGAAATCCATCGTACCGTGTTCACTTCCGAGGTCACCCTGATGCTGGGCGGCATCGCTACCTGGGGGGTGATCCTTTTTGTCTGGATAGCCGGCCTGGAGCTGGATCTCCCACAGGCCTGGGCCAACCGGCGCGACAGTGTGGTCACCGCCTCGTTTGCACTGTTCACACCGATCGCATTCGGCGCCGTGGTCGGCATCGGGGTGCTAATACACAACCCCGCCTGGATGGGCGTCAACGCCCAGCCCTGGCAGTTCGTGGCCGGCATCGGCATGGCCTGTGCGGTCACCGCCCTGCCCATTCTGATTTTGTTGATGGAAAAGATCGACATCCTCAGAAAGCCGCTGGGCCAGCGGGTGCTGCGCTACGCCAGCCTGGACGACATCGCCATCTGGGGGGTGCTGGCGCTGATCCTGCTCGATTACGAGCGTATGGGCAAGCAGGCCACTTTCGTGGCCGGTTTCGTGGTGGCGGCGATGGCCATGCGCAAGGGACTGCCTCGACTGCCCGAACCCGACCGCTGGTTCATCGCCCTGATCTGGCTGGCGCTATGCGCGCTGGCCTCGGACTGGGCCGGACTGCACTACATGGTTGGCGCTTTCCTGGCCGGCGCGGTGCTGGAAAACGAGTGGTTTGGCCAGGACAAGCTAGACCGCCTGCGCCATTACCTGCTGCTGATCATGATGCCGGTGTTCTTCCTTTCCACCGGGCTTCGAACCGAGTGGGACCTTGGGGGTATCGCGGTGCTGGTCATTGCCCTGGCCCTGCTGGTGGCGGCCGTGGCGGGCAAGCTGGCCGGAGTACACATGGCCGGCCGCATCCTCGGCTGGCCGCCGGGCCAGGCCCGGGTGGTCGGCTGGTTGCTCCAGACCAAGGCATTGATCATGATCATCTTTGCCAACATCCTGCTCGATCAGCACATCATCAGCGCCGAGATGTTCACCGCGTTGTTGTTGATGGCAGCCGCCAGCACCATGCTGACCATCCCGATGGTCAGCGACAGGCATGGCGAAGTTGCGACCCGGTTGAAAGGCTGATGGGTCATTCATCCGAGAAATCTCCGATCCGCTGACGGTCACGATTGACGCTGAGACGGAAAACATCCGGACGGGAGTAATGGCCGGTGGGGTCGAAGTTGTGACGGGCGCGGTGAACATCCCGGGTGTTGATCTCGGCAATCAGCAACCCTTCCGTGTCGGTCGGTTCGATCAGCCAGCGGCCGTCGGGGCCGGCCAGGCACGAGCCGCCGGCGGCCCAGGGCATGTCGGCTGCGGCCGCTTTGAGCGCTTTGGCATGGGGTAGCGTGTCGGGCAGGTCCTGGGCACGCATCAGGCCGGAGGCCGACAGCACGTAACTGCGGCCTTCCAGGGCCATGAAACGGGTGATTTCGCGGGTGTTTCTGGGATTGCCGGGCCAGATGGCCACATGCAGATCCTCGCCCTGGGCCTGCAGGCTGGATCGGGCCAGCGGCATCCAGTTTTCCCAGCAGTTGAGGGCACCGACGGTAAAAGCGCCGACCGGATGAGTTCGAAGGCCATGACCATCGCCGATGGCCCACACCAGGCGTTCTTCATGGGTGGGCATGAGCTTGCGTTGCCGAGCCACGACCTCTCCCGTCTGACTGATGCTGACGGCACAGGCATAGACACTCTCGCCGCGGTCATCGGGGCGCTCAAGGATGCCCAGCACCACGGCAATGGCGTTGCGACGGGCGGTTTCGCAAACCGCATCCAGGTGGCCGAGCTCGATGGTGACGGCCTGATCGACATAGTGAGCAAACAAATCCTTCTGCAAGGTGCTGTCGAAGCGGGCGCCATCGGTGCGCTCGACCCAGAACGGATAACCGGGGACCAGGCATTCACCAAAGGCCACCAACTCGACGCCGGACACGGCGGCCTGCTCAATGGTTTCAATGACCCGATCCAGGGTCCGCGCTCGATCCAGCCAGACCGGCGCGATCTGGGCAGCGGCCACTCGCAGTGTCTGCTCACTCATTTTCAGGATCCAGATGCAACACCATGACCATGGCATCCTCACGCCCGTCGGTAGTCGGGTAATAGCCGGGACGCCGGCCGATCACCCGAAATCCTCTTCGGCGATACAGTGCCACCGCCGCGCGGTTGGAGGGTCGCACTTCCAGGAACAGCCGATCCATGCCGGCAATGCGCACCTCGCGCAGGATGTGATCGAGCATCACCGAGGCCAGGCCTTGCCGACGCCGGTCCGGATCGATGCACAGATTGAGCAAATGGGCTTCGTCAACGGCCATGGACACAATGGTGTAGCCGGCCAACCGCCCATCGGCCTCGATGACGTGACAGCGATACCCCACCCGCAGACAATCGGAAAAGATTCCGCGCGACCAGGGAAAAGGGTAACTGGCCTTTTCCAGAGCAATCACTGCAGACAGATCACCACGTTGCATCGTCCGAATGGACAGGCTTGGTTCGAGGACAGCAGCCATCGCTTATCGCTGAATCCTCGGCAACATCAGGCTCCACAGTTCACGCCGGGCCTCGGGATCGCGGGACAGCTCGTCGAGAGAGGGAGCGACCAGCAATTGCGGCCAACTCGGTGCTTGATCCAGGCGGCCGAAACAGAGGATGTGGTTGACCCCGCGCTCGACCAGTTCTTCCAGGCTCTCGCCGGAGGCCGAGTCTTTCGACCATTGGCCGAAACGGCATCGCTCCGGGCCGATGGTGGCCATGAGATCGGCCAGCAGCGCCTCGTGACTGCCCCGCCAGGGCTCACGCCGGACCAGCAGCCAATCACCATCACCGGACGACAATCGTATACGCGGCTGGCGGCTGCCGACCCCACTGGACTCAGCCCGGGGAGACCGAGCTTCCGAACCGTGCTGGCGCAAGTGCCAGACCTCGATCCCCATGTCGATCAATCGTTGCAAAGAGGCGGGATCACGAACGCTCATCAAGGTCCTCGCGCTTGTCCTCGCGACGGCGACGACGTTGTTGCTGATAGCGGCCATGCGCCGTGACCACCAACCCGGAAGTGACATAGATCGCACCGATGGTAAATAGCACCGCCGGCGGATCGAGAGCCAACAGGACAAGAATGACCAGCAGCACGAACAGCGAGGCAAAAGGCACCCGGTCGGTCGCCTCGCGCCCCTTGAAACTGAAATAGCGCACTCTCGAGACCATCAGGGAACCCAGGAACAGCGTCAGCAACAGCATCGGCCAGGCCACGGTTTCGGGCTCGATCTCGCGACTGACGCAGAACCAGATGGTGGCAATCAGGGTGCCGGCTGCAGCCGGGCTGGCCAGACCCTGGAAATAGCGCTTGTCGGCAACCCCGGCCTGCGTATTGAAGCGCGCCAGTCGCAGTGCCGCGCAGCCGGTAAAGAAAAACGCACCCAGCCAGCCCATCTTGTCGGCCATGGTGTCCGGGTGCCCCAGGTCGCCCAGCGCCCAGGTAAACACCAGCACCGCCGGGGCAATGCCGAATGAGACCATGTCGGACATGGAGTCGTACTGGACGCCGAAATCGGATTGGGTGTTGGTCATCCTGGCGACACGGCCGTCCACGCCATCCAGCACGCCTGCGATGATGATGGCGATGCAGGCGGCGACCGGCTCACCCTCGATGGCGGCGACGATGGCATAGAAACCGGCCATCAAGGCCAGGGTAGTGAAGATGTTCGGCAGCAGAAATGCGCCCTTGGCCAATTTACGCTGCGGCTTTTCGTCGGTCATGCTGGCTGGCGATGTCAACGGGACCGCAAGGATAGCATTCAAACAGTCTTCGTTCCCGTCTCGCCGGGTCTGCCAGACTGCTATCATTGTCGGTTTGACCACTCAACTGACTGAAGAACACGCCATGAAAGCCTCCGTTTTCCACCTGGCCACCCAGCGCGAAGTCCCGGCCGATGCCGAAATCGTCTCACACCAGTTGATGCTGCGCACCGGCATGATCCGCAAGCTGACCTCGGGCATCTACACCTGGACGCCATTGGGGCTGAAGGTCTTGCGCAAGGTCGAACAGGTGGTGCGCGAGGAAATGGATCGCGCCGACAGTCTGGAAATGCTGATGCCTTCGGTGCAGCCGGCCGAGCTGTGGCAGGAAACCGGACGCTGGGACGACTTCGGCCCGCTGCTTTTGAAGATGTCCGACCGGGCCGGGCGCGAGTTCGCCTTCGGACCCACCCACGAGGAAGTGATCACCGAGTTTGCGCGCGCCGAAGTTCGTTCCTACAAGCAGCTACCGATCTGTTTCTACCAGATCCAGACCAAGTTCCGCGACGAGATCCGGCCGCGCTTCGGTGTCATGCGCGCGCGCGAATTCCTGATGAAGGACGGCTATTCCTTCCATATCGACGAAGACTGCATGGGTCGTTACTACCAGGTCATGTACGACACCTACACGCGCATCTTCGAGCGCCTGGAGCTGAAGTTCAAGGCGGTAACCGCCGATTCAGGCGCCATCGGCGGCGCGGTCAGTCACGAGTTTCACGTACTGGCTGATTCCGGCGAAGACCAGATCGCCCATGTGCCGGGCGGTGACTATGCCTCCAACGTCGAGCTGGCCGAGGCAGTGGCACAAGGCGAGCGCGCCGAAGCCACCGAGGAAATGCGCCTGGTCGACACCCCGAACGCCAAGACCATTGCCGACCTGGTCGAGGGCTTCGATCTGCCGATCGAGAAAACCGTCAAGACCCTGGTGGTCGAGGGAAGCGAAGAATCCGGCCATGACTTCATCGCCCTGCTGGTGCGCGGCGACCATGAACTCAATGCGGTCAAGGCCGAAAAGCTGCCCCAGGTGGCCAGCCCGCTGCGCATGGCCGGCGAAGAAGAGATCAGAAAAGCCATCGGCGCCGGTCCCGGCAGCCTGGGGCCGGCCAAGCTGCCGATTCCGTGCATTGTCGATCGACAGGTCGCACTGATGAGTGATTTCGGCGCCGGCGCCAACATCGACGACAAGCATTACTTCGGCATCAACTGGGGCCGTGACGTGGACCTGCCCGAAGTGGCCGATATCCGCAACGTGGTCGCCGGCGACCCGGCCTCCGACGGCTCCGGACACCTCGAGCTGATCCGCGGCATCGAAGTCGGCCATATCTTTCAGTTGGGACGCAAGTATTCCGAGTCCATGAACGCCGTGGTCATGGACGAAAACGGCCGCGCCATCCACCCGGCCATGGGTTGTTACGGCATCGGCGTATCACGCATCGTGGCCGCGGCCATCGAACAGAACCATGACGACAAGGGCATCATCTGGCCCGAGCCGATGGCGCCGTTCGATGTAGTCATCCTGCCGATGAACGCCAAGAAGTCCCACCGTGTGCGCGAACTGGCTGACCAGCTTTACGAGCAACTTGGCCAGGCCGGGCTGCAGGTGCTGCTCGACGACCGCCCGCTCAGGCCCGGCGTGATGTTCGCCGACGCCGAACTGATCGGCATTCCCCATCAACTGGTCATCGGCGACCGCGGCCTGGACAACGGTATCGTCGAATACCGCCGGCGGGGGGGGGAAAACCACGAGATCAAAATAGACGAAATCAGGAACTGGATCGATAACCTCAACGGTTAGGGAGTCGCCTCGGACATCCGCACATCATTGGTCAACACAGCCTCCAGGCGAGCCAGGCGTTCTTCGAGTTTTGCATTGCGCTCGGCCAGTTGTCTCAACTCGGCATTCTCCTCTTCCAGTGCAGCCAGACGTTGCTCACTGTCATGTCTGAATTCGGCCCAATAGGCTTCACGTTCCTGAAACGCCGCGACGAGAAGCGGGCCGATTCGGCTGTACTGCACACCCTCGATGCTGCCATCCTCGTTGCGGGTCACGATCTGCGGCAGGATTTCCGCAACCTCCTCGGCGATCAGGCCGATGTCTTCATCACCGCTGGACTTCCAGGCATATCGAACCGGCCGCAGGGCGGCTACGAGCTCACCAGCCCGGTCAAGTGACTGGATATCTTCCTTGTATCGTTTGCTCGATGAACAGTCGGCCAAGCTGCCGGTGGTTTGCCTGCAAACCTCGATTGTTCCCGAAAGAAATTGACCGACTCGCACCGGTCCCGATGTGCGAATCCCGTTGTCGGGTGCAGGAAATCCGGTACCTACGCTCAACCCGCCATTGGCAGCCACCCGCAGTGCTGTCTGGCCATCGACTTCAAGCCGCATGGGATCCTCTGTTTCGGTATCGACATGAACGGCGGCCTCCGGGGACAAGACGCCAATTCCAAACGGCCCTCCAGTTCGCAATGATCCCTGAAGCTGCGTGTTGCCCTCAACGACAAACTGGTCTTCGACCAGGGCCTGACCCTCAACAATCAGATTGGCAGCCTGCGCTAGCGAGGCTGACTCAAGCGGTCGATGAATGCGAAGGGTATTCAAGGCGGTGAACAACGTTCGCACTGACCGGAAACTAACGAATGGGTCTTCGGAGTTGCCCATGCCCAAAACAAGGGACTCCACATCCGCACTTTCCAGGGAATACAGGGTCGGCCTTTCGAATCCTTCAGGAGGCGGCATATCCTCACTGTCGGAAAAACCAACGGACACAGCACCGCCAAGCCGGGTGTCGCCCTCGACATCCAACGACGCCTGTGGACTGTTGGTATTGACACCTACCCCGCCATCTGCGGCAATCAGAAACTGATTTTCACCGGTCGATGAAAAGCCGGGATCGGAAGCGATGCTTGACCACACAAAACTTCTGTCATGCAGGGCTCGAGCATTGACCCCTGCCGCAAAACTTTGGTTACCCTGGGCACGATTGAAACTGCCCCCTGGTACCACCGACACATTGCCGATGGCCTGATTCTGAAAGCCACCAGTAACCACTGCCCTCATGCCAGAAGCCTGATTTAGAGTCCCACCGCCGACCACAGCGCCCGAATCCAGCGCGCGATTCGCAAGGCCTCCGCCGACCATGCCGTAGGAGCCTTCGACAAGATTGCCGCTCCCACCACCGATGAATCCCCAGTTTCCAGAGATGGTGTTGGCACGCTCATCGAATTCCTCACCACCACCCGCGATGGTCGCCCCGCGAGTTGAGGTTCCGAGTACCACATTGCTTTCATGCCCACCCACAAGGTTAGGCTCCTGGTTGCCGAAACTTGCCGGCTGGAACCTGAAAGCACGACGTCCATCCACGTGAATTTCCAATGGACTATTGTTCAACGTTCCCAGGATGCGGGCGTTGGAGTTGGGGAATTCATTTCCACCTATCTTCCAGAAGCGGCCATCGACGAACCCGGTATCCAGCGAGAAAGTCGTGCCGGTCAGCTCGAGGCCATCAGCAGCACTGTATTGCGTATTCTCATCAACTGCGCAGCCCCACGAACTCCCGTCCCACTTCGCGATCTCGCCACTGGCACAGGAGAGCTCAGCCAGCGTGTCGGATTCATCGATCACGGCACAGTCCCACTCACTGCCGTCCCACTGGGCAACTTCTCCGGCCGAGCAATCCAGTTCGGCCAGGGTATCTTCCGTATCCGGCATATTGAGTACGTTCAGCGCCGTCGGCGCCGGCGTGATGGCCTGACGTGGCTCGAGCACCGTGCCGCCGATCTCGACCTCAAGATAGCGCGGGGTCTCCGAAAAAGCCTCGCTGCCGAAATCCAGCTTGACCTGGAACAAACCATCGACCACCTCGACATCTGTGTGAGTTTCACTGGCCAGGGGAGCGCCACCCTGATCCTGGTCATAGAGTCTGAAGGTGATTTCCAGGGGACCGCCAGCGTAGGGGGCCGAACCCTCCTGAAGTTGGCCCTGGTAGGTGATCGGCGCAGCCAGGGCGACCGTGGTCATGCAAATCAAGTGCATCAATAACAATAATTTACGCATTGCAAGTACCTCCCATTACTATGGTTGCCGGCCGTGGGTGGCCCGCAAGTGGGCCCAATCACGCGCCGGTGCTAATCTAAAGAACGAAATCGTCGGAATTCGGCGACAAGGAAAGCACGGAACAACATGGTCGACACATCCAACCCCCTCAGCCCGATGCGACGCCGGGCCATCGACAAGCTGTTGATTCAATACTTGGAGCTGCCGGAGCGCGATCAAGCTGCCTGGCTGGAAGAGACGTTTCGGCGCCGGCCGCGCCTGGGTCGGTGGCTGAAGGAATTGACCGAAACCGGACACACGGTCACTCTGCTGGATGATTCAGTACGCAACATGGCAGACCTGGCCATGCAGTCGTCGCCGTTGACCCACAAGACGCTCGAGCCGGATACCCTTCTGGGCCCCTGGGTCGTGCGCGAGCCGGCCGGTCAGGGCGGCATGGGCATGGTCTACCGGGGTGAGCGTGCCGATGGCGCATTCGAGATGGATGTGGCGATCAAACTGATCAGCAGGCGCCAGCGCGGACTGGCCGAGCTGCTGCAACGTGAGTCGCGCCTGTTGGCCAGGCTTGACCATCCTTCGGTCACTCGCCTGGTCGACGCCGGCCTGGACGAGCGGGCCGGTCCATTCCTGGTCATGGAATGGGTCGAAGGCGCGGACCTGGATGAATGGCTGAAGAGCGAAAATCCATCCATGGATCAACGGCTGGCGCTCTTTGAGCAGATCGTCGAAGCCACCGCCCATGCCCATCAACGCCTGATCGTCCATGGTGACATCAAACCAGGCAACATTCGCATTCGTGAAGACGGCACGGTCAAGCTGATGGATTTCGGCGTGTCGCAATTCGTCCAGGCCGAAGAGGCTCAGAATCGCGATCTGCGCGCACTGACTCCGGCCTTCGCCGCACCCGAGCTTCGAGCCGGAGCGGATCTCGCACCGCAATCGGACATCTGGTCACTGGGCGCAACCCTGTTCTGGTTAATGACCGGTCAGGTCATTGATCGCACAAACGATCGCGAGCGCTCTTCCATGCTGTCAGAACGAGTACCCAGACACCATGAGCTTGCAGCCATCATCGACACCGCATGTGCCGAATCCGCGCAGCAGCGCTACTCAACGGCCAGTGACCTTCTGGCTGATCTGGAACGCTATCGTCGAGACGAACCGCTACGCTGCATGCCGCTATCCGTCCCGGCCAGAGCATTGAAGTTCACACGTCGCAATCGCCTGCTGGTCGGCACTGGGTCCCTGCTGGCCCTGTCAATGATATCTGGACTGATCGTCTCCAGCCTGCTCTACCTGCAAGCCGAAGAAGAACGTCAGGCCACGGCGCGCTCTGAACAGGCGGCACGCACCGTCACGGCACAGCAGCAGGCCTTGCTTTCCGACATGGCGCCCAATGTACTTTCGGATCGCCTGCTGCTTGGCTTGCGTGAAGCCATCCGGGAGGCCGAGATGCCTGAAACGAACATGCAGGCGCTCAATGAGATTGTCGAAGTGGCAAGCCCGGTTGACATCCTTCGCGACGCACTGGTCAGCAACGTGCTGGAACCGGCTCGGGTTCGCTTTGCCGATGATCTTCATGACAACCCTGAAACCGCGGCTGCACTGCAGCACAGCCTGGCATCCGTCCATTCCAACTGGGGAATGCATGGCGATGCACAAGCGGGATTTGAGACTGCATGGCGCTTGCGTGCGCAGGCACTCGGCAAGAATCATCCCGAAACCATTGCCTCCCGTCGTGAGCAAGCCATCGCGATGAACAATGCCGGTGAAACCGAAAAGGCCCTTGATCTGATCCACACTGTCCATGAACAAGCCCGGAAAGCACTGGGGAAAGACCATCAGGAAACCCTGGCCGCCCACCATGTCCTGGGCGGAATTCTCGTCCAGCGCGGTCAGCTGGATGACGCCATCGAAGCGCTCGAAACAACACTGAGACAACGGGAACGACTTCTGGGAACCGACCACGTTGACACGCTCAACACGACATCCAGCCTGGCCGTTGCCAAGGTGAACGCCGGACAACTGGAAGCTGCCGGCGCGTTGTTCGAACAGGTCTTCGACAGACGACGGGAAATTCTTGGCGATGAGCACCCTGATACTCTGACGGCGGTCAACAACCTGGCCGGTTTTCGCTTTCAGACTGGAGATCCGGACCGCGGTCTGGAATTGATCAGGTTGGCCGAAGACATCACCATCCGGCTCAATGGGCGACGCCACCCCACAACCCTGTTTTACCAGCACAACCAGGCCCAACTCCTGATTCATCTGGGGCAGTTCGAGGATGCGCTTCAATTGCATCAACAGATCCATGAAACCCGAAAGGAGGTGCTGGGCACTCTGCATCCGGAAACCTTGCTGTCGAGTGTCGAGGTCGCCACCACCCTCAATCATCTCGGCCGGCGCAAAGAAGCCCTGCAAACCATTGTCGAAACCCACGACCACATGCTTGAATCGTTCGGTCCGGACCACAGGGAAACCTTGCTCGCCCGGCAGCGGATCGGCACGATCATGCTGGACATCGGTGATCAGGACGAAGCACTGAATCATCTGGAACAGGCATACCAGGGCCTGTACCAGACAACCCGGCCCGACAGCAGCCATTCGCTGATCGCATTGGCACGATTCCTGTCGGCCCTGGATTCCACGGCACGCTACGAGCAGGCCGAAAGGATCATCGATGCCAACCCGGCTTTGCCCGGACCGCCACAAGGCCCGACACTGGTCAACGAATGGCGATTTCTCTATTACATCATCGCCGAACTGTACGACAACTGGCATGCTCAGTCGCCCGATCTAGGTCATGATGAAACCGCTGATTACTGGCGCGCCTTGATGGCGGAACTTGAAGGTTGACTGATGACCCCATTGCCCTCAGGGCAAATTCCAGCTGAAACCGAACAGATGCTAACTTTCAAAACGAAAGACTTGAATTCGGCGAGACCATCGCAGGGACCCCACCATGACCGAGCATCCAAAAACACTCAGCCCGATGCGCCGCCGGGCGGTCGACAAGCTGTTGATCCAGTTTCTGGAACTGCCCGAGCGCGAGCAGCCCGCCTGGCTTGAACGGACCCGCAAGCGACTGCCCCGCCTGGGTCGCTGGCTGGAACTCCTGACCGACGACAGCCACACCATCACGCTACTCGATGACTCGGTCCGTCGACTGGCCGGTGAATCGGTCGAGCGGATGGAGGCCAATACCCGGCAGTTGAATCCCGGCGATCGACTTGGTCCCTGGAAAATCATGGCCGAGGTCGGCCGGGGTGGCATGGGTCGAGTCTATCGCGGACAACGCGCCGATGGCGCCTTCGAGATGGACGTGGCCATCAAGTTGATCGGTCGGCGCCAACGTGGCCTGGCCGAGCTGCTGCAACGAGAGTGCCGGCTTTTGGCCCGGCTCGACCATCCCTCCGTGACCCGCCTGGTCGATGCCGGCCTGGACGACCAGGCTGGCCCATTCCTGGTCATGGAGTGGGTGGACGGCATGGACCTGGCCGACTGGTTGGAGCAGGAAAACCCTGATCTGGAAACCCGCTTGAATCTCTTCGAACGCATAACCGAGGCTGTCGCCCACGCGCACCAGCGGCTGATCGTGCATGGAGATATCAAACCGAACAACATCCGCATTCGCGACGATGGCTCCGTCAAACTGATGGACTTCGGCGTGGCCAGGCTGCTGAATTCTGATGATAGCGAAGATGCCGGATTGCGCGCCCTGACCCCGGCGTTCGCCGCACCTGAGCAGAAGGCGGGTGAAGAGACGACTCCGGCAAGCGATATCTGGTCACTCGGTGCGGTTCTGGCTTGGCTTATGACCGGCCAGATACTGGACCGATCGACAGAACACTCCGCTGCCTCTTTGAAGGCCTCGCAACTGCCAAGAAACCATGAACTGACCGCCATCATCCAGACCGCTTGCGCCGACACCCCGGAACTTCGATATGCAAGCACCGGGGATCTGCTGGCCGATTTCAAACGCTATCGTCTTGACCAGCCTTTGAGCTGCATGACGACCTCGGCGCCTGCAAGAGCGCTGAAGTTTGCCCGACGCAACGCCCTGCTGGTCGGCGCCACCATGATGCTGGCGCTGGCCATCCTCACCGGGCTGGGCGTTTCCACGGCGCTGTACCTGCAGGCGGAGCGGGAAAGAGCGATCGCCGAGCGCTCCGAAACGACGGCCCGTACCGTGATGGATTTGCAACAGGAAATGATGTCCGACATGGATCCGGCCACGCTGGCGGACGGCCTGGTTCATGGCCTGCGTTTAGCCATTCGCGAACACGACCTGTCGGAAGCGCATCTCCGCGCTTTCAATGAACTCATCGACGCCGCCAGTCCGATCGATATCATGCGAGAGCAACTCGTGGACCTGGTGCTTGATCCGGTGCAAGCGCGCTTTGATCAACTCCTTGGCCAGGACCCCCAGACCGACGGCGCTCTGCAACACAGCCTGGCTGAAGTCTATTTCAGGTGGGGGCTGTTCGATCAGGCCCTTGAGCGCTTCCAGCTCGCCCACGCTGCTCGACTTCAGGCCTTTGGCCCGGTCCACCCGGATACCCTGGCTTCACTTCGTCACAAGGCCGTAACGAAACGTCATCTCGGTAATACCGCCCGCAGCCTGGAAATGTTGAAAGAAGCCAAAGCGCTGGGATTGAGCGCCCTGCCAGAGCATCATCCCGAGATCCTGAAAATCTCGAATCAACTGGGCGGCACCTTGAACCATTCCGGAAGGCACCAGGACGCGGTAACATTGCTGGAAAGAACGGTTGAGCTGGCCATTCGAGAGCTCGGTGATGAAAGCCCTGAGGCCATGAGTTATGCCGAAAACCTGGCCGTCGCCCACCATCGCCTGGGCAACCTGGAAGCAGCCCGTGAAATCCTTGAACACAGTCTGGAAACTCGCCAGAGTACTCTCGGTGAGAATCACCGCAGAAATCTGGCAACGACCAACAACCTTGCCATTCTCAACCATCATGCCGGCTCGATTGATACCGCGGTAGAGATGTTCAGACTGACGGTAGACATCGCCATGGCGACATGGGGACGCAATCATCCGGCCACCCTGTTTTACAAGCACAATTATGCGCAGGCATTGGTTGAAGCGAATGAACTGGAGGCTGCCCTGGCAATGCACAAACGCGCCTACGAGGGTCGCCGGGAACTGTTGGGGAACGACCACAACTACACCCTGAATTCCAGCGTCAGCATCGCCAATACCCTGTATCGACTGCAGCGACATGAAGAAGCCGTGGCGCGAATCCAAGAGACCTATCGCCGACTCGAGAATCAGCACGGACCCGAACATATCCACACACTGGACGCACGACGACAATTGGGCCACATGATGGTCAATACCGGCCAGTTGGACTCGGGCCTGGCGCACCTGGGCGAAGCGCACCAAGATACGCAACGCCTACTGGGGCCAACCCATGAACTCACTCTGAATGCCCTGGGCAATCGGCTCAGAGCCATGGTCAACCAAGGCTTGTATGAACAGGCCCACGAACTGGTTCTGAGCGACCCCGCCTTTACAGTCCAGTCGGAAAACGTGGGCATGGTGCTTCATTACCGCTTCCTTTACCGGATCATCATTGATCTGTACGAGGACTGGCATGAAGCCGACCCCTACCCGGAACACAAGGCGATGGCCGAATACTGGCGTCAACGGCTGGCCGAGCTGGAGTAGCGCGTACAAAGACATCAAGATGGTTTAGGGAGCCTCTGAACAACTCTGCACGGGCGCGACGGGTCTTTGCGGGATGACCCGGAGCGGCTTTGACGAGCGTGGTTTGGTCATTCCAAATGAGCGAGTCAAAACGCAGCGGGTCGCCCGCAAAGGCCCGTCCCGTAAGGGTTTCGTCTCAAAAGCCGCATCTCGAGCGTTGCGCCCCTCGGCCGTAGCTATGGCTACTGTCACTCGGGTCGCACCACACGATCTGCGGCTTTTGAGACAGAAACGCGCTCCGCGCAGAGTTATTCAGAGGCTCCTTAGTTCTCCGCAAGCTGACTACCATCAAGTAGCACGGCCTCAAGCCGGACCAGGCGCTCTTCCAGTTCGGCGTTGCGTTCGGCCAGTTGGCTGTTGACTGCAACCTGTTTGCGTAGCTCAGACATTTGCCGGTCGTGACTTTCACGCAGCTCGCGCAGTGCCTCGACCATGATGGCCGTGGTGCCCCGCTCGGTGACGTAGAGATAGCCTTCCTCGTCCGTGTCCACCCACTCGGGGAACACGTCCTTGACTTCCTGGGCCAGCAGGCCGATCTGCTTGCCCGGCAGTCCGAGGCGAGTTTCGACCGCCTCGTCGGTGTATTCGAACTTATAGGCGTTCAACTGCAGCAGGCGCTCAAGCAGGCTGCCGGAAACTTCGCTGACCGGCTGTATATTCTGCTTCAGACGTGCATCGGAAAAGCTGGACCAGGAACCGCCGCCGGGTTTGGCGGCGTCACCATCCACCGCCAGGTCGAAGCCATTGGGGTCGTTGGTATTGATGCCCACTCCGCCGGCGGCGCGGATCAGGAACTGATTCTCATCGGTTGATGCAAAGTATTCAAGGTCGGTGGTGTCGGCCCAAACAAAGGTGCCTAAGTGCTCGGCTTTGGCCGCTTCACCGGCAGCGAAACTCAAGGGTCCCAAAGCCCGGTTATTAATACCGCCCGGCACAGTACTTCCCATACCGCTGGCGATGTTCCCGTCTCCGCCCCCGACCGTTGCTAACCCCCAGCTGGCGATGTTGCCAATCCCGCCGCCGACCACCGAAAAACTCCCGCTGGCGGTGTTCTCTTCTCCGCCCCCAATCGTCGCTATATGCCCGCTGGCGTTGTTGAATTTCCCACCCGCGATCGTCGTGCTCCCCCCGCTGGCGGTGTTCCATTTTCCACCCCCGATCGTCGCTGCGAGACCGCTGGCGGTGTTCAACCACCCGCCCCCAACCGTACCCCCAACCGTACCGGCAAACACTCCGCTGACGGTGTTTCCGATACCACCACCTATTGTGCCGTAGTTCGCGGTCACCTGATTGGGCCACTCTGCATCGCACGGATACACACCAACACCAGAACATCCACCGCCGCCGATGGTCGCGCCCATGACATCCGTGTCCACGATATTGCCCGACCAGCCGGCGATGATATTGGGGCTGTCACCTGGTTCGAGTCGCAGTGCGCGCTCGCCTTCCACATGAATCTCGAAAGGTGTCTCATCGGTGGTGCCGATAAAGTCCTCGTTCGGGTCCGTACCGGCGTTGCCGCCCAGTTGCCAGGAATTACCCAAACCATCAAGGTTCTCCAGCAAGCTACCGTCGGGCAGGCGCAATCCACCTGTGGTTCGAACCACACCATCCACATGCAGGGCGTCCTGCGGATCATTGGTATTGATCCCCACCCCGCCACCGGCTCGGACCAGAAACTGGTCTCCACCGGTTGAGGCGAACTCGGCAAAGGTGCTGTCGGCCCAGACAAAGGTGCCGTGGTCAATGGCCCTGGCCCGACGGCCCGCTGCAAGGCTGTAGTCCCCGATCGCCCGATTGCCACTACCTCCCGGCACAGTGGCATCCAATCCACTGGCCTCGTTACCTTCCCCTCCTCCAATCGCTGCATTCAATCCACTGGCAATATTAAGCCCTCCACCAGCAACGGTTGCGCGCGGACCGCTGGCGGTATTGATGTTCCCACCCCCCACCGTGCTTTCAATGCCCGCTCTATTATGCAAGCCCCCGCCTATCGTGCCGAAATCACCGGTGACCTGGTTGTACGAGTCCTCGAACCCTATCCCTTCGCATTGACCATCGCTAGAGACAGCACATCCACCTCCTCCGATGGTGGCGCCGATCACTTCTCCAGGCCCTTCCCCAACTTTGTTGCCCTCCCCACCTCCAATGACATTGGGAACTTGTGAATGCTCGAGTCGGAACCCAAGCTGCCCCCCTACATGGATTGCAAACCCTGCCGCATCAATGGTGCCGATAAAATCATTGGCCGGATCGGTACCTTCATTGCCACCACGGCGCCAATACAGACCATCGACATGATCGGTATCCAGCGAAAGAGTTGTGCCTGAAAGTGTCAAGCCGTCTCCGGCGCTGTAGGTGGTGTCCTCGTCGGCCGCACAGACCCACTCATCGCCATCCCACTTGGCGATCTCACCGCCTGAGCAATCCAGCTCGGCCAGGGTGTCCGAGCCCTCGGGGACATTGAGCGCGTGCACCGCCATGGGTGCGGCAGTAATGGGCTGGCGCGGACTGAGCACATGACCACCCACTTCGACCTCCAGCCACAGCGGCTGGTCGTACACGTCGCCGAAATCCAGTTCGACCTGAAACAGGCCATCGCTGACCGGCACGTTCGACTTGCTAACCGACGCCCCCACCATGCTGCCGCCCGTCAGGCTATCGTAAAGCCGAAATTCCATATCGGCCGTGCCGTCATAAGGCCCCGAGCCATCCTGGAGCTGGCCCTGGTAGCTAATCGGTGCGGCCAGCACGACCGTGGACAACCACAGAATAGACAATACGATCAACAACTTTCTCATGGCGAGCATCTCCCTTCGTGCACTCGGTTTCGAATGCTTTGAATTCACGCAATAAAGCCGGCCCGGATTCGATCAGGAAGTGTCCTGAACCCACCCTACACTGATATAACGAGAAACATGCAAACCCGCGACATGGGGTCAGGGAGCACAACTGCCCAACCGAACTTGAAAAAAGGGATGCGAAGGTGAACCGGTGCGGGAGCCGGAAATAGAGCATGGCTTCGCATTGCGCTGATCAGGATGCGTTAGCTTGCCTCGCGATCTCGGCGACCCTGGGCTAGCTATACGGCAATCGGCGCCTTGATGGGTGGGTGTGACTGATAGCCGATCAGTTCAAAATCCTCGAAGACGAAATCTTCCAGCCGCTGGCGTGCCGGGTTCAGACGCATGGTCGGTGGTGGAAGCGGGTCGCGAGAGAGCTGTTGGTCGACCTGGTCGAGGTGATTGAGATACAGGTGGGCGTCGCCGAAGCTGTGGATGAATTCGCCGGGTTTGAGATTGGTGACCTGGGCAATCATCAGAGTCAGCAGGGAATAGCTGGCGATGTTGAAAGGTACGCCCAGGAAACAGTCGGCCGAGCGTTGGTACAGCTGGCAGCTCAGTCTACCCTCGGCGACATGGAACTGGAACAGGCAATGACACGGCGCCAACGCCATCAACCCGGCACGGGCATTGTCCTGCGGCGAACTGGATTCATCGGGAAGCTCGGCCGGGTTCCAGGCCGAGACGATGTGCCGGCGCGAGTCGGGCCGGGCGCGGATCTGATCGATGACTTCGTCCAGCTGGTCGATGCTGCGGCCATCCGGCGCCGGCCAGGAGCGCCACTGTTTGCCATAGACCGGGCCCAGGCTGCCGGACTCGTCGGCCCATTCATCCCAGATGCTCACGCCGTGTTCGTTCAGGTAGCCGATGTTGGTATCACCGCGGATGAACCACAGCAGTTCATGGATGATGGAGCGCAGGTGCAGCTTCTTGGTAGTGACCATGGGAAAGGAATCGGCCAGGTCGAAGCGCATCTGGTAGCCGAACACGCTCAAGGTGCCGGTGCCGGTGCGGTCGGACTTGCGGGTGCCGTGGTCGCGGATATGGCGGAGCAGGTCGAGATAGGTTTTCATGAATCGATGGTCATGATGGGCGTCGATAAGCGTACAGCATCAGCCCCAGTCCGGCCAGGATCATGGGCAATGACAGCAATTGTCCCATGGTCAGCCAATCAAAGGCCAGAAAGCCCAGGTGGGCATCCGGCTCGCGGAAGAACTCGGCGATGAATCGAAACACGCCGTAGCCGGCCAGGAACAGTCCGCTGACCGCGCCCACCGGCCGCGATCGGGCCGAGAACACCCACAGCACGACAAACAGCGCCAGCCCCTCCAGCGCGGCCTGGTAGAGCTGAGAGGGATGGCGGGCGAAGTCGTCCAATGCACCGGCCAGGTATTGCTGGTACAAGGCCTCGGAGTGACGACCACCGGCCTGAATCGATTCCGGGAAAATCACCGCCCAGGGGACATCGGTCTTGCGCCCCCACAGCTCGCCGCCGATAAAGTTGCCGACACGCCCAGCAGCCAGGCCCAGTGGGATCAAGGGTACGATGAAGTCGGTCAGCCTCAGAAAGCCCACGCCCAGGTGTCGACCGTAGGCCCAGGCCGCGACAATCACCCCCAGCATGCCACCGTGGAAACTCATGCCGCCGTCACGAATCCGAAACAGCAGCAATGGGTCAGCGAGCACATCACCAGGCACGTAAAACAGCACGTAGCCCAGGCGCCCACCGACAATCACCCCAATCACTCCCCAGAACAGCAGATCAGCCACCTGCTCGCGATTCATCGGCGAATGGGTGGCCCCGGCGCGAACACGACCCAGAATCCAGAACTGGGCAAAGGCAACCAGGTACATCAGGCTGTACCAGTAGACCCCGAACCCACCGATGGAGAAGGCCACCGGATTCAGATCGTGATAGTAAAAGCTGGCTTCCATGAGGCTCCGTTCAAGATTGTGGCGGTGCGGACAGCAGAATTCATCCGGGAGATTACCGGAAAACCGATCGAATTGCCGTGCCTGGTCGCCACCAGGACCGGGGGCCGGCACGAAAAGCTTTACAATCAAGGGTAAACTGAGCGATAGCCCGAATCAGAATAAGGGCGTCAGCCCCTGCACAAGGGCTGAAAACTCAAGGGATACCAGCACATGTTGAACAGGCCAGCTCAGCAAGACAACACCCATTCACCCGGGATTGGATCGAAAAGGAGCAATCAGCCGTGATCCGGGTGAGCGATCCGCCGGTCGGGCCGGAAAACCGCGCATTTGCGGCCGTCGGCATCGCCGTCATCCTGGCCATTGTCACCATGTTGCTGATGTCGGTGTATGACGAACACCACTTTTCCAAGCATCGCATCGGCATCAACATCGCACCCAGCGAGCAGGGCATTCTGATTCACGGGGTCTCGGCCGACATGCCGGCCGAGGCGGCCGGCATTCAGGCCAACGACATCCTGATCCGTATCGAAGGGCGCGAAATCGACAGCCTGCAGACTGTCGACGAGGTCGTCGCTGAACGTACTGAGCCTGACGCGCCCATTGAGCTGACCGTTCTGCGTGATGGGCAGGAAATCACCTTGCAGCTTGTCCCCGGAGTGCCGATTGATATTGCAGGTTTGCTGGCCCAGCTGATTCTGGTCGGCGCCTATCTGGGCCTGGCTCTTCTGGTCGCTCCGTATCGCAACGTCGACCTGCGTGCACGATTGCTGATGCTGTTCGTCACCCTGGTGGCCATCGAAATGGCCGTGCCGACCGGCTTCACTTTTCCCATTTGGTATTTCCATGCGCTGGTCCTGTTCTGGTTCATGGCCACGGGTGTTCAGATCGCACTGGAGTTGCATCTGGTCAGCCTGATCCCCCGTCGTCTGAGAGTTCTGGAGAAACGCCCGCGACTGGTCTGGATCTATTACCTGGTGGGTATTGGCCTGGGAATCGGTTTATGCCTTTTGGCTATCGATATCTGGTTCGTGCGCCAGGATCCGACCTCCACAGTCCTGGACACTGCCCAGAGTGCCGTGCTGAGCAGTTGGGCCGTTGCAGTGGCCGGCATTCTGTTGTGGCAGATCAGAAAGGCCGATTCACCGCGCGGCCGTAACCAGGCGCTGCTGATCCTGGTTGGCCTGACGCCCTGGGTGCTGTATGTGTTTCTGTCACAGTTCTGGGCCGGCTGGGACCAGTTGGGCACGGTATGGACCCAGCATCTGGAAAACATGGTCCTGTTATTCTTCCCCGCCGCGGTATTTGTGGCAATCTTTCGCTACGGGCTGTTCGATATCGAGCATCTGGTCCGTCGCAGCCTGGTATACGGGATCATTACCACTTTTGTCGTCATCTTCTTCTATACCCTGCTGACCACCGCTCTGCCATGGGTCTCTGAACGTATTGGAGATGAAAACGCGCTATGGCTGGTCACCGGCATCGCCATTGCGACCGGACTGCTGTTTCGTCCACTGCGCTCATCCATCGAGCAACTGGTCGAGCGCGGGTTTTTCCCGGAACGACGCGCACTGCGCCAGCGCCTGATCCAGATTGCATCGGCACTTTCCAGCGAACAGCACCTGAAGGATCTGGCCCAGCATCTGGCCGATGAAACCCGCCAGGCTTTGGGCCTGACCTGGGTCACCGTGGTGGCCATCGACGGACCGGGACGCGATTTGCACACTGCCTTCAGTGAAGGCATCAATCCGGAACAGCAAAAGGCTCTGGTCGGCCTGCTCGATACGGATTCGGATACTTTCGAAAAGTTGTCGCGCAATCAGCGACCGTTGACCGTTCGACGATTGGCCCGACACCTTCCGGAGGCGGCCCGCGAACTCTCATTGATGGGCGCCGAGGTACTGGCCCCGTTGTACTTCCAGCGTCGCATGATCGGCATTCTCTGTCTGTCCAGCAAACGCAACGGTGACCTGTTTCAACGCGAAGAAGTCGAGTTGCTGGATCTGTTCTCACACCAGATTGCCGCCAGCCTGGAAAACCTGCGACTGTTCCAGGACGCCACGTACGAAGGCCTGACCGGCCTGTTACGGCGTGAAGCCGTGCTGCGTCAGCTCGATGCGGAACTCGATCGGGCCACCCGAAACTTGACCAACCTGAGCCTGTTCATGATCGATCTGGACCGATTCAAGGTTCTCAACGATGCTCATGGACACTTGTTCGGTGACCATGTGCTCGAGCAGGTTTCCAGGGTCATGCAGAAAAGCGTTCGAGCCGTGGATTCCCTGGGTCGCTATGGCGGCGAGGAATTTCTGCTGGTCTTGCCCGATACGGACCGGGAGGGCGCCGAACGGGTGGCCGAAAAACTCCGTGGGGCCGTCCAGGAACTGGAATTCCAGATTCCGGGCAGCGAAGCCACTGCCGGCATCACCATATCAATCGGCATCACCGGAGCCGGTCCGGACCAGGGTTACCCGGAGGGTGGCGCGCGGGTTCTGATTGAATCAGCCGACCGCGCGCTGTACAAGGCCAAGCAACAGGGGCGCAATCAGACCGTCGTCGAACACTGGGCCCCGGAGGTTGCCTGATCCATGAGTGGAAACCGACTGGCTGATGCGCTCAGCCCGTATCTGCTCCAGCATGCCGCCAACCCGGTAGACTGGCTGGAATGGAACCACGAGGCGCTGAACCTGGCCCGGCGCCTGGACCGTCCGATTCTGCTGTCCATCGGCTACAGCGCTTGCCACTGGTGCCATGTCATGGCCCACGAGAGCTTCGAAGACCCGGCCATCGCCGAGTTGATGAACCAGGGCTTTGTCAATATCAAGGTCGATCGCGAGGAACGCCCCGATCTCGACCGTATTTACCAGCTCGCCCACCAGTTGCTGAGCGGCCGCGGGGGTGGCTGGCCATTGACGGTATTTCTCGACCCGGTCTCGCTGGCGCCATTTTTTGCCGGCACCTATTTTCCGCCCGAGCCCCGCCACGGAATGATCGCCTTTCCCGACCTGCTCCAGCGCATCGGCCAGGTCTGGACCAGTCGGCGCGAGGAATTGCGCGAGCAGAATCTGCAGGTTCAACAAGCCTTGCAGGCCATCAGCCAACCCCAGCCGGCCGACGATCCGACTCCCCTGGAAGCGCTTCGGAACGGATTGATCTCTCAACTCGCTGCGCGATTCGATCAGTCCCACAGCGGTTTTGGCGATGCCCCGAAGTTTCCGCAGTGTCCGCTGCTGCAGTTTCTCGAACGTGCCGAGGACGATGATCAGGCCGAGCAAATGCTGTACGACACACTCCAGTCCATGGCCAGAAACGGGCTGCGCGATCACCTGGGTGGGGGCTTCTTTCGCTACTGTACGGACCGCGCCTGGGAAATTCCACACTTCGAGAAAATGCTGTCCGACAACGCCCTTTTGCTGGGCCTGTACGCGCGCGCGGCACGACGCTGGAGCAATGAATCCTTCGCCCGGGCGTGCCGCGAAACAGTGACCTGGCTAACGGATGAGATGACGCTGGACGGCGGTGGATTTGCCGCCAGTCTGGATGCCGATAATGAAGCCGGCGAGGGCGCCTATTACGTGTGGAACCCGCAGCAGGTTGATCAAGCCCTGCCCGAGGGCCAGGCACAATTGGTCAAGGCCCGGTTTGGACTGGACGGACCGGCCAATTTTGAAGAGAAAAGCTGGCACCTGGTGATCGCCCGTGACCTGGATGAGTTGACCGAAGCGGATCAGGACCGACAAGTCATTCGCTCCCGGCTGGAACAAGCCCGAGAGGCATTATTGAAAGCGCGTCGCCAACGGCCATCCTCGGCGCGTGATGACAAATTGATCGGCGCCTGGAATGGTCTGGCCATCGCCAATCTTGCCCAGGCCGGTCGGCTGCTGGGACGAACTGACTGGATCGAGCAGGCTGCCGGCTCGCTCGATGCCACGGCTCGTCGCCTGTTCGGAGAGGAACCTCCGCGCTCGGTCTGGCGCAATGGACGGGCTGCCCAGACGGCCAATCTGGACGATCATGCCAGCATGCTGCTGGCCTGCCTGGTATTGCTGCAATGGCGCTTCGAGTCGCGCTGGTTCAATCTGGCCCGTCGCACTGCGCGACGCATCGACAAGGAGTTCATTGACCCCGAAACCGGTGCCGTGTATTTCACACCACGAAATCACGAAGCCCTGCCGACCCGCCCGCTGGCATTCAGTGACGATGCCACCCCGGCCGGCGCGGCCCTGGCCCTGGAAGGACTGACCCGGCTCGGCCACCTGTGCGGCGATGAGCAGCTACTCAGGACTGCCCGGTGGATGGCTGATGCTGCGCGAGGCGAGATCCAGCGCTCGCCCATGGGGCATGCCGCCATGCTGGCGGCTCTCGAGTTTCTGGAAAATCCGCCGACACAAGTCCTGATCGCGGGACCGGACGATCCTGCCGCACAGTGGCACGAGCGCCTGTTCCAGCAAAGTGAATTGGATGTGTTCCGCATCCAATCGGGTATCGAGCTGGAAGACCCGCCCGCCCTGATCGCCCAGGTTGGCGCCCTGACAACGCCCACCGCGCTGGTCTGCACCAGACTGAAATGCCTGGAACCGGCCCATGACTTGGAGCAACTGGAAGAACGCCTGCGTTCCGTTGGCAAAACATTCCACATAGAATCCTGATCCCATGAGCTTGATGCTGCCCAATTACCATGCCCTGGCCGTTCTGCTTCTGGTGGTGTTCGCGCTCATCCTGTTTTCCCGGGACCGCATTCCACTGGAAACCAGTTCGCTGGTGGTTCTGGCGTTGCTCACCGTCGGGTTCTACCTGTTTCCCTACACCGGCCCGGATGGACGCACCCTCAGTCCCACCGACTTCTACCTGGGCTTTGGTCACCAGGCGCTGGTGGCGGTATGTGCCCTGATGATTCTTGGGCATGGGCTGATCCGCTCCGGCGCATTGGAACCGGTGGGTCGAATACTGGCGGTATTCTGGAAACGTTCGCCGGCTCTGTCCATGCTGGCCACACTGCTGGTCTGTGCCGTGCTCAGCGCCTTTATCAACAACACACCGATCGTGGTCATGCTGCTGCCCATCCTGATCGGCGTGGCGCTTCGCACCGGTCATTCCCCCTCGGGAATCCTGTTGCCGGTTGGTCTGATCAGCATCATCGGCGGCATGTCGACCACCATCGGCACCTCGACCAATCTGCTGGTCGTCGGGGTCTCGGCCGACATGGGCGTGGCCCAGTTCGAGATGTTCGACTTCATCGTACCGGCCGCGATTGCCGGCACGGTCGCAATGCTTTATCTGTGGCTGATCGCGCCCCGCCTGCTGCCGGATCGCCAGGTGCCCATGCAGCACACCGTCAAGCGCCTGTTTACCGCCCAGATTCGCTTGAACAAGTCCAGCGACGCTACCGGTGAAAAACTCGCCGACGCCATCGAGCGCTGCAACGGCGAGCTCAAGGTCGAAAAAATCCAGCGCGGGCCCGGGGTTTTCGTGACGCCACTGCCGGACGTGGTGCTGAAGTCCGGTGACCGCATTACCACTACCAACACCCAGGACAACCTGCGCGAATTCGCCCACTTGCTCGGCGGCAAGCTTTACTCGGGCGATGTCGAGGTGGATGACGCCCATCCGCTGGAGCCGGACGATCAACAGATTGCCGAGGTGGCCATCACCCCAACCTCGAAGCTACTGGGTGTGCGAATCGGCGAGGCGCGGTTGCTGTCGCGCTATGGCCTGAGATTGCTGGCCCTGCATCGCTTCAACCGCGAAGACCAGACCCGCAGCACCGGGCTGGACAATACCGTGTTGCGTTCGGGCGATGTGCTGCTGGTGCAGTCCTCTACCCGACAGCTCAATGCACTCAAGGACGGTGGCGACTTCCTGGTGCTCGATGGCAGTGTCAACCTGCCCAAGACGTCCAAGGCGCCTCTGGCCATGGGCATCATGGCCGGCGTGATCGTGGTCGCCGCCATCGGTATCCTGCCGATCGCCATCAGTGCGGTATTCGGCGTCTTGCTGTTGTTGCTGACCCGCTGCCTGACCTGGAAGGAGGCCATGAGTGCGCTCTCGATTCAGGTGGTCATGATCATCGTGGCCAGTCTGGCCATGGGCATGGCCTTGATGCGTACCGGCGGGGCCGACTGGATTGCCCAGGTCTTTCTGACCATCAGCTTCGGCGTGCCCTCGTTTGTCATTCTGGGGACGCTGATGCTGGCCATGGCCGCCCTGACCAACGTGGTCTCCAACAATGCCGCGGCGGTGATCGGCACCCCGATTGCCATCAGCCTGGCCCAACAATTGATGCTGCCCGCAGAGCCCTTCGTGCTGGCCGTGCTGTTCGGTGCCAACCTGAGTTTCGCTACGCCCATGGCCTACCAGACCAACCTGCTGGTCATGAATGCCGGGGGTTACAAGTTCAATGATTTCGTGCGCGTCGGGCTGCCGCTGATGTTGCTGTTGTGGCTGGTTTTGACGGCGACTTTGAGTTATGCGTATCAGATTTAGGAAAAGAAGGTTTAAGGTTTCAGGTTTAAGGTTTAAGGGGCTGGCTCGCTGGCGCTTTGCCTTTTTCATGGCAGCGTGCCTGATGTGGGGGATTGGAAATGCCGAGTCGCCTCGGGTGATCAGTCTGGCGCCGCATTTGACGGAGTTGGCTTTTGCCGCGGGTGTGGGAGAGACGCTGGTGGGGACGGTGGACTGGAGTGATTATCCGCCGGAGGCGGCCGAGTTGCCGTTGATCGGTGATGCTTTCCGGTATGACCTCGAGGCCATTCTGGCGTTGAATCCCGATTACGTGCTGGCCTGGCGGGGTGGTTCGCCGGTCAGTGGGGTGGAGCGGATTGGGCAACTGGGTATCGAGATCGTCTGGATCGAAACGCGCAGCCTGGACGACATCGCCGCCGCACTGGAGAAACTGGGACAGCGTCTGGGCCAACCCGAGACCGGGCGACAAGCTGCTACGGAATTACGCGCCGAGCTGTCGCGATTGGACACCGCAGAATCCGACCAGCCCGGCAAAACCGTGTTTTACCAGGTCTCGGCCCGCCCGCTCTATACCCTGGGCAGCCGGCATGTCATCAACGAGGTGCTGGCGCTGTGCGGAATGAAAAACATCTTCGCCGACCTCGATGTCGAGGCCGCGGTCATCGATGCCGAAGCCGTGCTGGCCGCCGAGCCCGACCTGATCATCGCCAGCGAAGAAAACAACAACGACGACCCGCTGGCCCCCTGGCGCGACACCCGCCTGGTCGAGGAAGGGATGACCGAGCTGCATCGGGTCGAACCCACCCTGCTGGTCCGCCCCACACCAAGAATCATCAAGGGCGTTGAGTTTGTTTGTTCGTTGGTTCGATGATTGGTTTGTTGGTTTGTTGGTTTGTTGGTTTATTTCTTGTTCCTTGTTCCTAGCACCTTGAGCCTTGAACCTTGATTTTTAAGCCTTGCGCCTCGTGCAACAGCTTGCAGTCGCTATCCATTCAAGATGATCATCGGGAAATTGCTACAATTTAAAGTCTAATTATGAAGTAAGTATCCCCTTTCGACCCACGTGGACCCGGGCAATATGGATCGCACTCTTGCCCTTGATAAACCCTACCACCTGAGAAACAGCGTACTTCGGAGGAATGGAAATCATCATGTGGACATGATCCGGCATCAAATGTCCCTCCTCAATCTCACTCTCCTTTTGCCGAGCCAGTCGACGGAATATCTCTCCCAGCTCCCGTCGAATATGACCATAAAGCTGTTTCCGACGGTATTTCGGAATAAATACAATGTGATACTTACACTCCCAGCGGGTGTGGCTTAAACCATTGACTTCTCTCATGGTTTCTCCTTGGCGTGATGCTTGGCGGCTCACACCTTGGAGTTACCATGAGATTTCCGGAATCGTCAAACTGAGAATGCCTCCCCGACAGAGCCGGGGGATCTCCCCAATAGGTTTAGCCCAGGTCGAGCATGGCGAATCTTTCATGAACCCTTACCACCCGGCCAGACCTCACGGCAATAGGCCGGGAAAAGCCCGGACCCCCATGAACAAACGTGTGGAATTCGCCGTTTTCTCCGCATGCATCGACTCCTTCCGGCAAGCCATCGAGCAAGGATGAATCAAAACGTCGACCGAGCAAGCTCTCCGGAAGCTTTTCGGTGTCGACGCAGACCACGGTGATCTGCCAGCCATCCTCGATCATCCGGCGGGCCAGGCGATCGGTGGGCTCGTTCCAGATTGGAAAGACCGGCTGCCAGCCCAGGTGCTCGAACAGGGCTTCACGCCACTGCCGGATGTCCTCAAGGAAGAGGTCTCCGCAAGCGACGTGACCAACGCCTTGCTGGCGATGCCTGTTCAGGGCATGCGCCAGGCGTTGTTCGTAAACCTGGTTATCACAGTTTTCCGGCAGACCGACCAGATCGATGGGCAATCCAAGCGAACTGGCCTGGGCACGAACGAGCGTTTCGGAAGTGCCATGCATGGCCACCCGGCCATTGGTTTCGTTGATGGTGGTCAGTAGCCCTTGCACCTCCCAGGCCGGGTCGGCGCGCAGGCGTTCGAGCATGAACAGGCTGTCCTTGCCGCCGGAAGACAACACGATGATTGGTTGCGCGGACATCAGCCCACGACAAGATTGGTTTCGGCAAGCTGCTGCTTGCCGAAACCATCATCCGAGATCACTTCGACTCCCGCACCGAAGCCGCGATGCGCTTGGCATCATTCCAGGACAGCAGGATACGAGCCAGGGCCGGCAACAGTAGCATGGCGCCGATCATATTGAAGATGAACATGAACGCCAGCAGCATGCCCATATCGGCCTGGAACTGCAGGGCCGAGAATAGCCAGGTGCCTACACCCACAGCCAGGGTGATGGCGGTAAAGAACACGGCCTTGCCGGTCAGGCGCAAGGTTCTGAGGTAAGCCTCGTCCAGGCTGTAACCTTCTTGCATGAAACTTCGCATTCGACTGAAGATATAGATGCCATAGTCCACGCCTATACCAACCCCCAGGGCAACCACCGGCAAGGTATTGACCTTCAGGCCGATCCCCATGAAGGCCATCAGGCTGTAGGCCAGGTAGCTGACCAGGACCAGTGGCAAGACGATACACAGCGTGCCAAGTATGGTGCGGAAGGTCAGCAGGCACAAAAGGATGATGGCCGAATAGACATACAACAGCATGGGCGTCTGGGCCGCCTCGACCACCTCGTTGGTCGCAGCCATGACGCCGACATTGCCGGTGGCCAGCCTGAATTTCAGGCACTCCTCGCACGGTTCTTCTTCCTGGGTGATCAGTTCGTCCAGGACTTCACCCGGAGCGGCGAAGTCCAGCCCTTCCACAAATATCTCGGCACGCAATTCGCGCACCCTCTTGACCACGCGGATGATGGTCTCGGCGCGATGGTCTTCGGTAAACACCATGATCGGCATGGCCGAACAGTCTTCGTTGAGCAGCCCGGTGCCGGTTTCGATGTCCTGCAGATTCTGGCGCATGATGAAATGATTGCGCGGCAGCACCTTCCAGCGCAGGTAGCCCTCATTCCAGCCTGCATTGACTACCTTGGCGACCTGTGGAAGCGACACCACTTGCTGAACGCCCTCGACATTCGCCATCTTCCAGGCAAATCGATCGATCGCTTCCATGACGGCATACGACTCGGTGCAAGCTTCAGGCACGGTTTCGGCGATGATGGAAATCAGGTCGGTTCCGAGTGAGAAACGATCTGCAATCAGGCGGGCATCCTGATTGTACCGGGCATCGGCGCGCAGTTCAGGCACACCCGGCTGGGAATCTCCGATCTGCATGTCCTGGGACTTGATCCAGGCAAAGGTGAACAGCACGATTCCCGCCGTGACCGCAAGGATCGCCACGCGCGGACGGGTGAACGAACCGATGAATGACCAGATGATGCTGGTCTTCTGGCCGGCATCGTACTGACGCTGACGGAATTTTTCCGCCTTGTGCAGGCGCACATAGGACAACAGGATGGGCAGAAGAACCAGGTTGGTGATGATGATGACCGCCACACCGATACTCGCGGTCAGCGCCAGCTCCTGGATAATCCGGATGTTGATCAGCAGGATGGTCAAGAAACCGATGGTGTCACTGAGCAGGGCAATTGAGCCCGGCGCCAGCAGTCGCGCAAAGGTGCGCTTGGACGCCTCGATACTGGACTCGATGGGAACATCCTCGAGCCGTTTGCCATCCTGAAGCAATCCCATCGGAGAAGAACCACCGAAAAGTTTCTCCGAATTCCAGCCACTGATCATCTGGACCCCGTGACTGACACCGATGGCAAAGACCAGGAAAGGTGTAAGGATATTCATCGGGTCAATGCCAAAGCCCATCAGGTGCAACAGGCCAAGCTGCCAGATCACCGCCGTGACTGAGCACACCAACGGAAGCACCGTCAGCCAGATGGAACGCGAATAGATCAACAACAGCAATGCAGTGATCAGAAAGGCGACTCCAAAATAGGCCACCACTCCCCTGGCGCCGTCGGCAATGTCTCCAACGATCTTGGCAAAACCGACGATATGGACCGTGTGCTGATCATCCTCGAATTCGGCTCGGATGGATTCCAGGCGGTCGGCGACGAACTGGTAATCCAGAGTCTCACCGGTCGTGGGATCGGTCTCGAGCAAATTGGCCCAGACCATGGCGCCGGAGAAGTCTTCGGCAACCAGGCGACCAACTTCGCCAGACTTGACGATATTCGAACGCACTCGTTCGAACATTTCGGGACTGGGCGAAAAGTCTGCGGGTATGACATTGCCCCCGGCAAACCCGTCCTCGACGATTTCGACAAATCGAACGTTGGGCGTGAAGATCGAACGCACACTGGCCCGGTCCACACCCGGAATGAAAAACACCCGATTGGAAATGGTTTCGAACTTGTCGAAAAACTCCGGCGTAAACATCTCGCCATCTTCGGCAACCAGGGCCACAATCACCCGATTGGCGCCGCCGAATTCCCGCTCGTATTGCATGAATGTCTGCATGTACTCATGGTCAAGCGGCAACTGCTTCATGAACCCGGCGTCCACGCGCAACTGGGCCATGAAGAACAGCATCACTGCCGTGCCGATCAGGAACACCAGGAGAATCAGCGGCCGGATGCTGAATACGGCATCCGCCACACGGCGGGTCAGGGAAGTGGCTTCACTCATAACTCAATCCATCCTCGCCGGCCAGAATGATGGTCCCATCCTCGGCGACCAGGACAGAGACAAAGGAACTACCGAGACGATCCTCGCTTAAAGAAAACGCACCGGTTGTGTGGTTATAACGAAGCCTTGCCGCACCATTTCCCACCATCAGGAACTGGCCACGCCCCAGTGATGCTCCGCCTTTGAGACTCGAGGCAAGGTTGGTCTCAAGGATTTCCCAGGTATCACCAAAATCACTCGAAAACTGAACATTGCCCCTTAACCCGAAGGCCATGATCCCCCCATCACCGAGATGAAGCAGACCAAACATTGATCCGGGGTAAGGAAACCGGAATGCTTCCCAGGTCTCTCCCCTGTCCGTGGACCGAAAACCATATCCACGTTCTGCAGCAATCATCTGATGGCCATTATTCAGCTCCAGGAACGCGTTGAGATGGCATTCCATGAACTCGTAACAGCCTCGATCAAAATCGAGGTCGGCATCGTAGAATTCATCGTCAAAATCATCGAACCCATTGAACGGATCATCGGCATGTTCGCCTTCGAGTTCGTCGGCAGCTTGTGCTGCCTCCTCCCAGTCAATCGCCTCCGATGTCACAAGGTCGGCCATATTCAACACCTCCCAGTCATGTCCGGCATTGCTGGTGCGCATGAACAGGCCATAGGCACCAATGGCGACGCCTTCGTTGGCGTTGAAGAAGTGGACATCCAGCAGGGGCTTTTCCCATTCAGGCTCGAAGTGTTGCAATGACCAGGTTCGGCCCATGTCACGACTGTGAATAATGGTCGAATCATGCCCGACTGCCCAAAGTCTGCCGCCAGCAAAGGTGACACGTGTCAGGGTGGCCTGCACCGGTACAAACTCGGCCTGTTCCCAATCCCGGCCATCCGAAGACAACAAAACATGTCCACGTTCGCCAACGGCCACATAACGTTGACCTGCACGGACCAGATCCAGAGTCAGAGCTTCAGCGGCAAGCGGTGCGTGCCAGGCGGGCCTGGGCTGAACATCGTCTGCCCAAGCCATCGTCAATGGAGCGAAAATCAATGAAAGGATGCAAATCCTCAGGCTGAACGTCATACAGGATTTCTCCGTTCTGCTCCGGGCGAGCCGGCTCCTGGAAGCCGCCATCAACGTCTGCCCCGGGTCCGCAATGCCTGTGGGGTATAGTCGCTCGGCCGCTTGCGCTCGTCAAAGGTCGGGACCGGATCCATGTTGTCGATCCCGTTGGCGATGTAACGACCCGACTGGAGGTCCATGTGGACCTCAATGGTTGACCAGTAAGTCGGCACCTCGTAAAAGTTAATGGTGTGCGCCTCCGAGGCTCTCCAGAGATTGCCCCGCTGATCGTAATGATCCATCAAGGCGATCTGATAGCTATCCGCATCCAGATAGAACGTCCGGCGTGGATTGATGTGCCGCGTCCCCTCCCGTAAAGTGGCTTCCACGACCCAGACCCGGTGCAACTCGTAGCGCATGTGTTCAGGGTTGAGATGGCCGGCATGCACCAGGTCATCGGCATCCAGCTCCCGACTGTGGGCCTGATACGAGTTGTAGGGAATGTACATCTCTTTCTGGTCCACAATCTCCCAGTTGAAACGGTCCATGGCCCCATTGAACATGTCGGTCATGTCGTTGGTGCGCAGACCGTCCGATGCAGTCCCCGGATTGTCATAGGCAACGTTGGGTGCTCGGCGGACGCGGCGCTGGCCCGGGTTGTAAATCCAGGCCTGGCGCGGCTGAGCGAGTTGGTTCAATGTTTCGTGAACCAACAGAATGTTTCCGGCCAGGCGTGATGGCGACTCCACTTCCTGGAAGAAATACAACAGAATGTTGTTGGTGTCCTCGATGGTATTGCCCTTGTGGTAGTAAAGGCCCAGCATTTCCTCGCGCAGGCGAATCAGCTGATAGCTGCCACGCGCCGTGGGCACAACCTGATTGTTGTAGCGAGTCAGACCGGTTCCCTTGTACTTGAGCTTGTGATTCCAGATCAGCTCATAGGCGTTCTGAGGCAACGGGAAAGGGAATCCCTCGGCGACATCGGCCACACCCTCGCCATTGGCGATCAGGCGCCCGGTTTCGGCATTGGCTCGAGTCATCTCGTAGGTGCGCTCCGGGAAGGAGGCGCTACGTCGGCTGGGATAGACCTTCATCCGGTAGGTTTCGGGATAACGCTCGAACGTGGCGATCTGGCCGGCCGAGAGCTGATCAGCGTGTTCGCGGTAGTTTTCACCGGTGATCACCAGGATCGGCTCATCATCAGCAAATGGGTCGGGATGGCGATCACCCGGCTCGAAACCTTCCGGCCAGTCATCCTGGCTCAGCCCACCTTCCCAGGCGGGGATGGTACCGGCTTCATTGCCGGCACGAATCGAACCCATTGGCGTCAAATCATCACCGAGCCGTGCGATATTTTCATCGCTGCGGGGAAGAATGAAATCAGCTTCTTCGGGTGGGGGCGCGCTGTCTTCCTCGGCCAGGGCAATACCCACGGCCAGAGCAAGCGTCAGAAATACCAGTAAACGCAGCATTATGGCAGGACGAATTTTCTGAATGGGGTTGAGCATGGAAGTGACCGATCAATAGTAACGTGAGTGCGAAACAATCAAAGCCCCGACTTGGACATGGAAAAGCCGGTCGGTGATCCGACCGGCTCAGTCCATGCGCGCCGATGGCTATCGACGCCCTCTGGTGCGCAAGGCTTGTGGGGTATAGCTACTTGCACTCAGTGGGACATTGAACGTGTTGACCGGGTCCTGGTTGTCCAGTCCGGTGGCCACGTACCGGCCCGATTGCAGGTCCATGTGCGTTTCGATCGTGGACCAGTAGGTCGGGACCTCGTAGTAGTTGATGGTGTGTGCTTCCGAAGCACGCCACAATTCGCCACGCTGATCATAGTGATCGATCAGGGCAATCTGGTAGGTATCTTCGTCCAGGTAGAAGGTGCGCCGTGAATTGATATGACGGGTGCCATCACGCAGGTGCGCATCGATTATCCAGACCCGATGCAATTGGTAACGCATCAGCTCCGGATTCAAATGGCCGGGTTGGACGATGTCGTCCGGTGACAGATCACCACTGTGT
>PWWM01000166.1 GCA_003561495.1 Gammaproteobacteria bacterium | reverse complement strand
GTTTCGGGCCAGAATCCCAGATCAGGGCGTAGCCCTTTGCTGGTGCCTTGGCCCCTTTGATGGCGCGTTCGGTAAGCCCGTGAGCCTCTGCCATGTCACTATGTCACCAATGTGTCACCGTAAAGACATGGTAACAGTTTCGCGTTAGTTCGTGAAGGCTTCGGGATTTTTCGCAGTTTAGGGCCTGTAAATCAGTGACTTATGAAGACAAAGCCAGTGATTAAAGGCATTCGAAGATACCCCATTTTACGGAATGGGGTTGTGGGGGTCGGAGGTTCGAATCCTCTCGCTCCGACCAATTTTTTCAATTGCCAGCCGAACTGGGTTGGTCGTGGCAGCGGCAGCCTGCTCACAGTTCCTTTATCTTCGATTGCGTTTAATAACGATTTGCCGATAAGGAAAGCATTCCCGACGCTTCTGTCACGATGGAGGATATGCAAGCGATGAACAAACCCGGAAAGATTATCAATATGCCCGATGTGGCCAGTCATGCCGAAACCCAGGTGATCGGCAAGCTGGACTGGGTCGGAATGAACCACATCGAAATGCCGGTATTACTTGATGGTTCCGACGGTCGCCAGGTTCAAACCACGGCTCATATCAGCGCATTTGTCGACCTGGCAGAGCCGGAAAAGCGCGGAATCCACATGTCGCGCTTGTACCTGCATCTGGATCGCACGCTGGCTGAACACAGCGTCACACCCATGGTGCTGCGTCAATTGCTGCGGGACTTTCTGGATTCACATCAGGATTTGAGTACACGGGCCATGATCCGTCTGGATTTCGACTACATGGTGCGGCGCAAGTCCCTGAAAAGCGATAACAGCGGCTGGAAGCGCTATCCATTCAGCCTGATTGCAACGTTGCAAGGGCGGGAGTTTTCACTGGAAATGGGCTTCCAGGTCGTTTACTCCAGCACTTGCCCCTGTTCAGCAGCGCTGGCTCGGCAGCTCATACAGGATCAGTTCAGAAAGGATTTTGCGGGGCGGGATGCAGTTGAGACGCGGGCTGTCATCGACTGGCTCGGCACCGAGGAGGGGATTCTGGCCACTCCCCATAGTCAGCGAAGCGCCGCGGACATTCGACTGCAACTGGCGCCAAGAGGCTTCGAGGCCCTGCCGTTTGTTGAGATGATCGATCTTGTCGAGGACACGCTCAAAACGCCCGTTCAGGCGGCGGTCAAGCGTGAGGACGAACAGGCTTTTGCGCTGCTCAATGGCCAGAACCTGATGTTTTGCGAGGATGCTGCAAGGCGATTGCAGACGGCCTTGCAGGAAAAGGATCAGGTTGTCGATTTCTGGGCCCGATGCAGCCATTTCGAGAGCCTGCACCCGCACAATGCGGTATCGATCATCACCAAGGGGGTGGAAGGCGGTTATCAACCGATTGATGGACACCCTTCAGGTTGGGTCGAATAATCCCGGCGCGAGGCTCTGATCTCGCGTCGCGGGCCTTATTCGACTCGCCGCAGTCCGATTTGCAAACTCGGCATGGCAAGTCCCAGCGATTCGGCATCCGGATCCGCCCAGCTCTGGGCGATGACATCGCCACTGTCGACCTCAGAGACCGTCAGTCGCAGGATCGCATCCTGATCCTGGCCTGGATCATGCAGGTGCAGGTTGACGGTTACGCCCAACGACATGCCCGCGGCATCGATCAGTTCGACCTGGTCGTCGCCGCTATGCAGTTCAAACGGCGCTGCGCGGTGCCAGCCATCGCCTTCGCGCCGTCCGCCCCAGCCGCTGAAAGCACGTATCCTCGAAAATGCGTGAATCTCGTCTTCAGCCAGGGTGTCGCCGGTTGACAGGTTGACCAGGCGATCACCAATGACCAGGTGTTTGCCGTCAAAAGCGATCTCTTTGAGCAGGCCAGTCGCCTGTTCTCCTTCGCCAAAACGACAGGTCTCGGGGTCTGTGCTGGCGCTGAAGCCATCGCGTTGCAGGTTGAATTGCAGGGCACACTGTCGGCGAATCCGACCGGCCGTATCCAGAGGTGCGAAGTAGCCTGCTGGGCGCTGAATGTCAGCCGTGGCTTCGATGACCAGGGCGAACAATCTCGGAGAGCGGCCACGATCCAGCTGGGTCATGAGAAATTCCAGCCTGTCGGGACCGGCGCCGGGCTGCGGTTCGATATTCATCAGCAAAGGTTCCTGGCCATCGAGACGCTCGGAACGAGTCAGTACCGTGGTGTAATCTCCCGGCAGGCGTGCGGTCATTTCCACCAGGGTTGGATTGAGCAAAGGCGTGCCGGAGTCGCGCTCCTCGGGAATGCTGGCACAGGCCGACAGCAAAGCCGCCAGCCCCAAGGTCGACAGCCTGATCATGCGTCTTCAGCCGGCGGCAAAAGCAGGTAGGGATCGACCCGGACGTCACCGATATTGATGCGCCAGTCCAGGTGCGGACCGGTCGCGCGTCCAGTGGCACCGACCTCGCCGATGATCTCGCCCTGTTCAACACGTTGCCCGTCCTCAACCAGAATTTTGCTCAAGTGTAGAAAGGCCGAGACCAGGCCATGGCCATGGTCGATGAAAATCGTGCCGCCGGAAAAATACATGTCCGGGTGAGTCAGCGAGACAATGCCGCCGGCCGGCGCCTTGACCGGTGTGCCGGTGGGGGCGGCAATATCCAGCCCCCAATGCGGATTGCGCGGCTCGCCGTTCAAGATCCGCTGGGAACCGTAAACGCCGGTAATGGGTCCCGATACCGGCCAGATCCAGCCATCGAGCCACTCGGTGCGTGCATCGCGTCGTTCGCGTGCGTTCCGGGCCAGGCGTGCCTCATCGCGAATCCTCTTGAGCACTTCCGGTGGTGGGGTGACCTGCTCGGGCGGCAAGCCGTCGATTTGCTGAATGTCGAATTCTCGAGATTCGGGAGTCAGGGGCGTTTCCCAGCTTTCGCCATCGGGAAGGGCGACTCGGAGCATTCGCGTGGCATTGTCATCCCGACCGAATCCCAGCACGAATTTCCCTTCGCTGGAGACCATCAGTTCTTTCTCATCGAGCATCACCCGGCTTCCGGGAGGCGCTGAGCCGAATACCAGGCCGCCCTGGACGATCTCACCTTCGAGTTCCACTTCCGCCTGGGCCGGAATCAGCCACAGGCACGACAGGAGCGCCGCAATCAGCCACCTATGCATCATCGCCTCGTCGAATCGTCAATTCCTGTCCCGGACGCAGGACGCTGTTCTCGTTCAAGCCGTTCCAGCGCATCAGATCGGCCAGGCGCACCCGGTGTCGGCGCGCAATCGTCCACAGGGAATCGCCGCTTCTGACCGTGTAGCTGGTGGTGGCCACCTGTTGGGTGCGACCGGCCGGCTGATCCATGTGGATCAACAGGCGCTGACCTGGCCGGATGAGGTTGCTCTGGCCCATGCCGTTCCAGCGCTGAATATCGGCTACGCTGACCCGGTAGCGACGGGCGATCACCCATAGACTCTCTCCGGGCCGGACCTGGTGCTGGAAACGCCGGGTGGGCAGCAGACGCTCCTGAAGATTGGCCAATTCCTGGTATCGATCGGCGTAGGGTGATTGCTCTGGAATGACGCCATTACTCGGCAAACGCAGGGTTTGGCCGATGCGCAGCAAATCACCGTTGAGGTTGTTGGCCTCGCGCAGGGCTCGCACGCTGGTGTCGTGACGCTGGGCCAGTCCGGAGAGCGTGTCGCCACGCCGTACTTGAATCTCTCGCCAGACAATGGCGTCATCACCATTGACCTCCGGCAGTGCATCGAGAACCTGCTCGGCGTAGTCAACGGGCACAATCAGGTGATGCGGACCGGTCGGCGAGGTCAGGTGCCGGTTCAGTCCGGCGTTGAGCGCGATCAACTCGGCCAGATCCAGCCCGGCGTAAACCGAAAGGCGGACGATGTCGGTCGGTCCCTCAAGCGCGACTCGCTCGATTGTGGGCTGATCGGGCCACTCGGGGCGCTCGAATCCGTAGCGTTCTGGTTCACGAAACAGGCAGCCCAGACCATTGAGCTTGGGAATGTAGGCACGAGTCTCCCGTGGCAGAGTGAGGTCATGCCAGGCC
>PWWM01000117.1 GCA_003561495.1 Gammaproteobacteria bacterium | reverse complement strand
TGTGATCCATGAAGATCACATCGAGCAGGTGACCGCCGATGTCGCCAAGGCTGGGGTAGGCCGCCGTCCGGCTCGGCTCCGGATCGGGCATTTCATCACGGGTACCGATGACCAGCAAACGGTCTGCGCCCAGATGAATCGATGGCTTGAGCGGCGCGGTCTGACGCATGCCGCCATCGCCGTAGAATTCATGGTCCAGTCGCTGGGCCGGAAAAATCAGCGGCAGGGCCGCGCTGGCCAACAGGTGGCGATGGTCGATGCGGGCACGGCGGCCGATCCGACGTAGCGCCTGCCATTCGCTCGCCCTCTCGCCGGCCTGGAAAAAGGTCACGGCGCGATTGGTCGAATAGCCCGAGGCAGTCACCATGAGAGCGCGCAGATGACCCTGGACGATTCCCTCGGCCACCCGATCGGGTCGATACTCGCGCGCCAGCAAGTCACCCAGTGGTTGATTGTCGAACAGCGATCTGGGGTTGGCCACACCCAGTCCGCCCAGGGTCATGGCCGCCAGCCAGTGCAGACCGGTGGTCAGGTTGTGCCACCAGCCGGTTCGATAAACCTGCTCACACCGCAAGCCACTCCAAAGCGTTTCCAGACGATCAACACCCCGGCCGAAGTCGCCGGCATGGCTGGCGACGACGCCGGCGTTGATGGCCCCGGCCGAAATGCCGGTCACGATCGGAAAGGGAATGCTGCGTCCGGGAATGATCTCGCTGATCGCCTTGAGTACGCCCACCTGATAGGCGCCCCGCGCCCCGCCCCCGGGAAGAACCAGTGCGGCTTCAGCCGCCACTGAGGACCATGGCTTCGTGACCGTTGTCCTGCAGTCTGCGGCGTGCGGCATCGGCATCGCGGGCACTGTCATAGGGACCGACCCGGACCCGGTGCCAGGTGGTTTCATTGACAGTCACGGTCTGAACTTCAGCCTCCAGACCCAGCAGGGTCAACTGGGCTCGCAAACCGTCGGCATCGCTTTCCGATCGAAACGAACCGACCTGGATCAGATAAGGTCCGCGGGTCACTTCTTCGGCCTGATCACGGGCCCGTTCCTCGATTTCGCGCTGCGGCACGACCACTTCGATCTCCGGCAAGACGGTAAAGAAATCGTATTGTCGCGAACGTCCGGGCTCCTGGCTCTCGGCAATCGGCGGCTCGTCATGGCCGCTCGGCGGCTGCGGGACACCCTCATCACGGCCCGGCAAGTACCCCCCCATCCAGGCAAGCGTGGCCACGACCAGACCACAGACCACGCCGGACCCGAAGGTCAGCAATCCATGACCGGGTCGATTTCCACCGCGTCGTGCCTGACGTCTGGCCATCACATCTTCTCCGGGGCGCTGACACCGATCAGGGACAGCCCGTTGCGCAGCACCTGACCGGTGGCCTGAACCAGGTTCAGACGGGCGTTGCGCACGTCGTCGTCATCGACCAGGAACTGGCTGTTGTTGTACCAGGAGTGAAATCCACTGGCCAGCTCGTGCAGATAGTGGGCCAGCACATGCGGACTGCGCCGTTCGGCGGCATTTTCAATCACCTCCGGGTAGCGACCCAGCGCGCGCAGCAATTCCTGCTCATGCTCGGAATCCAGCCGGTCGATGGCCGCCTCGCCAATGGCCTGGTTGTGACGCTGGGCGCGTCGGTCGAGTTCGCGAAAAACGCTGGCGATACGCGCATGCGCGTACTGGATGTAATAGACCGGATTTTCGTTGGCGCTGGACTTGGCCAGGTCGAGATCGAAATCCAGATGCTGCTCGTGCGAGCGCATGACATAAAAATAGCGGGCTGCATCCTTGCCGACCTCCTCGCGTAACTCGCGCAAGGTGACAAAACTGCCCGAGCGGGTCGACATCTGGACCTTCTTGCCGGCGCGAAACAGGACCGCGAACTGGACCAGTTGAAAATCCAGTCGTTCGGGATCCTCGCCCAGCCCCTGCGCTGCGGCCTTGAGACGCGGCACATAGCCATGATGATCGGCGCCGAAAATATACAGGGAGGTGCCCGGGCAACGCTCGAGCTTGTCGAGCAGGTAGGCGACGTCAGACGCGAAATAGGTGGTTCGACCGTTTTCCCGAACCACCACCCGGTCCTTGCTGTCGCCGAGTTCGGAGGCCTTGAACCACACCGCCCCCTCCTTACGGTAGAGCCAGCCACTGGCATCGAGCCGCTCGATGGCGCGTTTCAATGCGCCTGAAGTCTGCAGTTCGCGCTCGGAGAACCAGCGCTCGAACTCGACCCCGAACGCCTTGAGGTCATCGCGAATGTCCGTCACCATGGTTTCCAGGGCCATGCTGAAACAGGCCTCATAACCGTCATCACCGAGTAATTCGCGGGCTCGGCCGATCAGGGCATCGATATGCAGTTCGGGGTCGCCCTGCTCACCGTCTGCGGGCAAGTCATCCATGACCGTGGTGGCCGGGTGGCGCAATTGGTCACCGTGTCTGGCGCGGACCTCTCGGGCGATTTCGAAGATGTATTCCCCGCGGTAACCATTGGTTGGAAATGTGATGGACTCTCCGGCCAATTCCAGGTAGCGCAACCACACCGAGACGGCCAGGATATCCATCTGCCGCCCGTGGTCGTTGACATAGTATTCGCGATGAACCTGATGGCCGGCGGCCTCCAGAATGGCGGACAGACTGGCGCCGTAGGCCGCACCCCGACCATGACCCACATGCAGGGGGCCGGTCGGGTTGGCGCTGACGAATTCGGTCATGACCTCGCCGCGGCTGCCCTTGGGCACTCGGCCGTACTGGTCCCCATCGGCCAGGACTTCGCGCACGACCACGCGCAGATAATGTGGGCTGGCGTGAAAATTGAGAAAGCCCGGACCGGCGATCTCGACTTTCTCGACCCGTTTCGAGGACGGCAATCGGTCACGAATACGCTCGGCCAGCTCACGCGGCTTGCGGCCGGTTGGGCGAGCCAGGACCATGGCGACGTTGCAGGCATAATCCCCATGTTCGCGGTCGCGGGTGCGCTCGGCACGAACCTTGACTTCCAATTCACTGTCGAGCTCGCCATCCCGCTTGAGATAGCCCAGCGCCTGAGTGATCAATTCCTCAATGTGCGCGCGCATGTTCTGGAAATGAAATGAATCAAGCGCTATTGTACCGGGCCGGCGTTCCGGATTTGGTTTTTCGCTTATCCACAGAGCATGTGGATAAGTATGTGGGAAAGTTCGTGAACAACCCTTAGCAAGGGTAATGGACTTGACCTGTTCTACAAATTGGTCGATTTTTTGACAATTTGGTTACTGCAACAATTTCATGATGTTACAAGGTTTTTGTAAAACACAAGGCAGGCTGTTCGGCCTAAAGGCTTGTTTCATTGAAGCGAGCTGGATGATGTGCATAAATCCAACGGGAAACATCGAACATGACACATACACGAAATGATCTCGGGCCGGCGCCCCGCCTGGGCCAGAGGGTATGGATTGATCCGGATGCCACCGTCATCGGCGAAGTCAGCCTGGCCGATGATGTCTCCATCTGGCCACGCACGGTAATGCGCGGCGATGTCAACGCCATCACGGTGGGCGCCAGAACCAACATCCAGGATGGCGCCATTTGCCATGTCACCCACGATGGACCCTACAGCCCAGGCGGTTTTCCACTCGTTCTGGGTGAGGACATCACGGTCGGTCACGGCGCCATCCTGCATGCCTGCACCATCGGCGACCGCTGCCTGATCGGCATGGGGGCGCTGGTCATGGACGGTGCGGTGGTCGAGGCCGATGTCATGCTGGCCGCCGGCAGCCTGGTCAGCCCCGGAAAGCACCTGAAACCCGGCTGGCTATACCGAGGCCGCCCCGCCGAGCCGGTCCGCGAGCTGACGGACAAGGAGCTGGAGATGCTCAGGTACTCCGCGGCGCATTATGTGCGGTTGAAGGATCGGTACTTGGGGGGGAGGGTTAAGGGGTTAAGGGGTTAAGGGGGTTCGGTTTACGGTTTACGGTTTACGGTTTACGGGAAAGGATCAAGGTCCAAGGTGCAAGGATCAAGGCGCAAGGAAGAACAGACAATTCCAGCTT
>PWWM01000189.1 GCA_003561495.1 Gammaproteobacteria bacterium | reverse complement strand
CCGACGACTATGTCACCAAGCCGTTTCGCATGGAGGAGTTGATTGCCCGGGTTCATGCGCTTTTGCGTCGCTCGGCCGGTCATGCCGCGCCGGAAGTCGAATTTGGATCGTTATCGATCAACCTGTCAAGCCAGGATGTTCGTCTTCGCGACCAGATACTGGATCTGACCAGTTTTGAATACAAGGTGCTTGAGTATTTCGCGTTGCATCCAGAGCAGGTGGTGTCGAAGATGGAGCTCAATGAGCATCTTTATGACGAGGATGCCGATCCCGACAGCAATGTCATCGAGGTCATTATCGGTCGGTTGCGTCGCAAACTTGATCCCGAAGGGGAGTGGCAACCGATCGAGACCCTGCGTGGGCGTGGCTATCGGTTTCGGGCCAAGTCCGACTGATTGTCATCATGCCCGGCCGAAAACCTGACTCGGCCCCCTCTCTTCTGGTTCGCCTGTTGTTCGGCGCCATGGTGGCGTTGATGCTGGCCTTGAGCCTGATCGCGCTGGCGGTCGATCGCGGCTTTCGCAGTGCCGCCGAAAGTGCCCTGAAGGAACGGCTGGAGTCGGTGGTTTTTCTGCTGTTGTCGACCATCGACTTGGACGAGCAGGGTCGTCCGGTGATTGACGATTCACTGGCCGAGCCGCGCTTGGATCAGCCCGGATCCAGTCTGCATGCTGGCGCTCTGACGCCGCATGGCGTGTGGGAGTCCCCTTCCTTGATGGGAGTGACCCGGCCGCCGGCTTATCGGATGGTCGAGCGCGGTCGCGAGTTGTTTCGGGGGCCGGAGATCGACGGTGCCTGGTATGTGTTCGCGATTGGTCTGGGCTGGGAACAGGCCGATGGCGAAATCATTGATCTGACTCTCTGGGCTGCCGAGGATCCGGACCGTTTCCAGTCTACTGTGGCCGGTTTTCGCGGCAACCTGTGGCGCTGGATGGGGTTGGCTGCAGGCCTGGTCATCGTTGCCCAGGTCATCATCCTGTTCACGCTGCTCAGGCCCTTGCGTGAGGTGGCCCAGCATGTGGCCGATATCGAGGCCGGCCGCGAGGAAGAGCTGGCCGGTCGCTATCCACGTGAACTCCAGCCATTGACCACCAATCTCAATGCCCTGCTCAAGACCGAGCGCAGTAACGCGACCCACTACCGCCAGGCCCTGGCCGACTTGGCTCACGCGCTCAAGACCCCCCTGGCGGTGATTCGAGCCCGCCTCGACTCCGATCACCCCCCTGATCGGGAGGAGCTGGATCGTGCCTTGAGTGATATGGATCAGCTGCTGCGCCGGCAACTGGAACGGGCCGCACGCTCGACTCGGCGCACACTGCATCAGCCGATCGAAGTCGTATCGCTGGTTCGTCGATTGGCCGATTCCCTGAGCCGCTTGTATGCCGAAGACGCCGTCCGGTTCGAGATTGAGGGTAGCGATAAGCTGACTGCCCACGTCGATGAGCGTGACCTGATGGAGCTGTGCGGGAATCTGATGGACAATGCCGCCAAGTATGGTCATGGTCGGGTGCGAGTAACAGTCGGCCCCGGATTGCCGGGCGCTCGCCATGCAGGCCTGACCATCATTGTTGACGACAACGGTCCGGGCATTTCCGAGCAACAGTTTGCCGATTTGCTGCAACGTGGAGTGCGCGCCGATGAGCGTCGAGAAGGGCAGGGACTTGGATTGGCCATTGCCGCCCAATTGGTCGAGGCCTATGATGGCCGACTGGAACAGGTCTCCTCCGAACTGGGCGGAGCCGCCATCCGCATTCAATTTCCACCAAGATGAAAACTGAACCCATCAAGCGACTGATCGAGGTTATGGCTCGCTTGCGCGACCCCGAATCGGGTTGCCCCTGGGACATCGAGCAGGATTTTCGCTCCATCGCCCCCTACACCATTGAGGAAGCCCACGAGGTGGCCGATGCCATCGAGCGCGGCGACATGGACGATCTCAAGGATGAACTGGGTGATCTGTTGTTCCAGGTGGTTTTTCATGCACGCATGGCCGAAGAGCAGGGCAGCTTTGACTTCGATGAAGTGGCCGAAGCGGTGGCTGACAAGCTCGAGCGCCGTCATCCGCATGTGTTCGGTGATGCCGAGATCGCCGATGCCGAGACCCAGACGGCCAACTGGGAACAGATCAAGGCCGCAGAACGTGCCGAGCAGGGCTCAGGCGATGACAGCGTGCTGGCCGGCATCTCACGCGGTTTGCCGGCGCTCAGACGCTCGGTCAAATTGCAAAAGCGCGCCGCGCGGGTCGGCTTCGACTGGCCCTCACCCGAGCCGATTTTCGAAAAGATCGACGAGGAGGTCAATGAACTCAAGTCGGCAATGGCCGAGGGTGATGTCGACGCCATCGAGGACGAACTCGGCGACCTGTTGTTTGCCGTCACCAATCTGGCGCGCCAGATTGAAGTTGACCCCGGTGGAGCACTCAGGCGCAGCAATCTGAAATTCGAGCAGCGTTTCCGCGCCATGGAGCGTTTGGCGGTTGAACGGGGGCTGGACCTGGAGGCGTTGGGTCTGGACGAACTCGAGACGCTTTATCAGCTGGTCAAGGCCAAAGTATCCTGATGACCATTGCAAATCGCGATGACCATTGGTCCCGTCACGCGGCACAATGGTCCCATGTTGGTCCACCCCTGAGACCCGGATCCGAGGATATCGCAGTCGCGCGCGAACTGGTGGCGAAATCCGGCAGGGATTCGAGCTCGGGGTCGCCGCGCGCCCTGGTACTGGGTGTGACGCCCGAGTTGGTCGGCATGGAGTGGCCGTCTGGAACCCGACTGACGGCCATCGATCGCTGTCCCGGCATGATCGGCGCCTTGTTGCCGTCAGAAGGTCGGCAGGGACCGGGTGGGATTTGTGGGAACTGGCTGCAGCTGCCCTTTGCCTCCGGCAGTTTCGACCTGATTGCCGGGGATGGTTGCCTGACAGTACTTGAGTCCACTGCAGATCATTGTCATTTCTTTGCGGAACTGGCGCGGGTCATGACAGTCAACGGGCGTCTGGTCCTGCGCCTGTTCGTGCGGCCGACGGTCGCCGAAACCCCCGAGCGTGTCATTGCCGATCTGCAGGCAGGCCGGATCGGCAATTTCCATGTGTTCAAGTGGCGCCTGGCCATGGCCCTGGTGGATGCACAGACCGGCGCGGTGGCAGTCGCCGATATCTGGCAAGCTTGGCAAGACACCCGAATCGTTGCTGCAGAACTATCCGAAAGCCTGGGCTGGCCGCCAGCCCAGATCGAAACCATCGAGGCCTATCGCGGCGCGAGCGCCCGTTACACGTTTCCCCGTCTGGACGAAGTCCGGGCCACGCTGGGCGTGTACTTTGACGAGCTGGCCTGCCCGATCCCCCAATACGAACTTGGGGATCGTTGCCCGACGCTATTGCTGGCACCACAATCCTGAAGGCGCCAACCGCCCCTGACTTCCGACGTCCGACCTCAGACCTCAGACCCTCTGATCACCTCCGCCTGACCCCTTGAAAGTGACCCGGTCAGCATGCCGAGAATCGTCCCGGCCAGCTCATCCAGGCTCAGGGCGCCGTCACGGTGATACCAGTAGATGGTCCAGCCGTTGGCGCCGGTCAGCAGTCTGCGTGCGATGAAGGGTTCGGCGTTGAGGGCGCCACCGTCACGAGCAGCCTGAAGTGCATCGAGCCAGATACGCTCGTACTCCTCGCGCATGGCGAGGAGTTCTTTCTGGTTTGCGTTGCTTAAGCTGTTCCACTGGAAAAAGATGATCGAGACCCCGTCGCGGGTGTTGCCGTGGAGCAGATCGAGCTCGGTTTGAATCAGCGCAAGTAGCCGTCCCCGGGTAGTGGATGCCGACCCGGCCGCTTCACGCAGGCGCTCGATCATCGTGGTGATGGTGGTGCTCATCACCGCCAGCAGAATGTCTTCCTTGCTGTCGAAGTGATGAAAGACGCTGCCGGAGAGAATGCCCACCGCTTCGGCCAGTTGGCGCACCGAGGTCCGCTCGTAGCCCTGTTTTCGAAACAGCCGGGCGGCGGCTTCGATCAGGCGGTCACGACGGTCATCCTGGCGGGGCGTTCTGGTCAAGGGGTCAGTTTTCAGCGGTCAGCGGTCAGGGGGATTGTACTTGGGTGTTGCTTACCAAGCAAGCGCTTGGTAGACTGTGGGCTGGCAGGATTTTTTCCGGATTGTCTGCATGACGGGTACGCGACGAATTCGAATTGGCTGTGCCTCGGCATTCTGGGGGGATTCGCAGATGGCGGCGGACCAGCTGGTTCGTCATGGCCAGCTTGATTACCTGGTTTTCGATTACCTGGCCGAGGTGACGATGTCGATTCTGGCCGGGCAGAAGATGAAGGACGAGTCGGCCGGTTATGCCCGAGATTTTGTCGACACCGCCATGGCGCCGTTGCTTGAAACGATCAAGGCGCAGAACCTGAAAATTATTGCCAATGCCGGTGGGGTCAATCCTCTGGCTTGTCGCGATGCCCTGCAGTCCGCCTGTGACCAGGCCGGAGTGGATCTGAAGATCGGCGTGGTGCTGGGCGATGATCTGAGTACACGCCAGGACGAGCTGCGCGAACTCGAACCGGTGGATCTGTCCACAGGTGTGCCCATGCCGCCTTTCCTGGTCAGCGCCAATGCCTACCTTGGCGCCACGCCCATTGCCACAGCCCTGGCCGAAGGGGCTGAGGTGGTCATTACCGGTCGGGTCACCGATTCAGCCTTGGTGCTGGGGCCCCTGATGCATGAATTCGGCTGGGCCCGGGATGATTTCGATCGTCTGGCGGCCGGCTCGCTGGCCGGGCATCTGATCGAGTGCGGTACCCAGGCCACTGGCGGAAACTTCACCGACTGGGAGACGGTCGAGGGATTCGAGAATATGGGTTTCCCCATTGTCGAGGTCGACCAGGATGGCGTGTTCGATTTGACCAAGCCCGAGGGCACCGGTGGCCTGGTGACAGCGGCCACGGTCGCCGAGCAGCTCGTCTATGAGATCGCCGACCCGCGCGATTACACCCTGCCGGATGTGCGCTGTGACTTCAGCCGAGTGCAAATCGAACAGGTTGGCAAGGACCGCGTACGAGTCAGTGGTGCGAGGGGGCGCCCGCCGACCGAGACGCTCAAGGTCGTCGCCACCTGGCCGGATGGTTTTCGCTGCGTGGCCTTGTTCATGCTGGGTGGGTTGCAGGCCCCGCACAAGGCCGAGCGCGTGGCGCAAGCCATATTGGCGCGTTGCCGGCGCTTGCTGGATGAGCAGAAACTGGCCGATTTCACCGAAACCAGCATCGAGGTGCTCGGCTCCGAGGCGACCTATGGCGAACATGCCCGGCGCGATGACACGCGCGAGGTGGTGGTGAAAATCGGCGTTCGCCATGTCGAAAAGCGCGCCCTGGTGCTGTTTTCGCGCGAAATTGCCCAGGCCGCCACGGCCATGGCGCCGGGCATTACCGGTTATGTGGGCGGGCGTCCGGTGGTTCATCCGCTGGTCAGGCTGTTCAGTTTCCTAGTGCCGGCGGATCGGGTCAGTGTCGAAGTGCTGATCGGAGAGAAGCGGATCGAGGTCGATCATTTGCCCCTGGCCGGTGACAGCAAACCGGGTCCGGACCATGACCTGCCCGAACCGTCCGGACAAGCCGAGCGCAGTGTCCCACTGATCGCGCTGGCGCACGCCCGCAGTGGCGACAAGGGCAATCATGCCAATATCGGCGTGATCGCCCGCAAGGGCGAGTACCTGCCCTGGATTGCCGCGGCGCTGAGCGAGTCGGCGGTCGCCGAGCACTTTGCGCATGTGCTGGAAGGCCCCGTCCGGCGCTGGTATCTGCCCGGCATTCACGCGCTGAACTTTCTGCTCGAGGACAGCCTGGGCGGCGGTGGCGTGGCCAGTTTGCGCATGGATCCGCAGGGCAAGGCCTTCGCCCAGATGCTGCTGGATTTTCCCGTTGATGTGCCGGTGAGTATTGCCCGGGAAGTCCAGGACCTGGCCCTGAAAAAGACCTGACGCCATGCCTTATCAGTCGATATTCAAGGAAAACCTGTTTGCCGATAGAACCATCGTGGTGACCGGCGGCGGCAGCGGCATCGGTCGCTGCAGCGCGCATGAACTGGCCAGTCTCGGCGCCAATGTCATTCTGATCGGTCGCAAGACCGAGCCCCTGAAAAAGACCGTCGAAGAAATAGAAGCCGACGGCGGCAACGCTGATTGGGCGACCTGCGATATCCGCGACGCCGATGCCGTTGAACAACGGGTCGAGGATCTGGTGGATCGACATGGCGTGATCCACGGCCTGTTCAACAATGCCGGCGGCCAGTTCCCATCTCCGCTGGAAGAGATCAGTTCGAAAGGGTTCGAAACCGTGGTGCGCACCAATCTCACGGGCGGATTTCACATGATGCGCGCGGTCTATCGTCGCTCGATGCAAAAGCATGGTGGCGCCATCGTCAACATGCTCGCCGACATGTGGGGCGGCATGCCGGGCATGGCGCATTCCGGTGCGGCCCGGGCCGGAATGGCCAACCTGACCCGAACCGCTGCGGTCGAATGGGCCAAGAGTGGCGTGCGGGTCAATGCCATCGCCCCGGGCTGGATTGCCTCCAGCGGCCTGGATACCTACGAGGGTGCTGCGCGCGCGTTGATCCCGATGCTGGAAAAATCCGTGCCGCTGAAACGCCTGGGACGCGAGTCCGAGGTCAGCGCGGCGGTGGTGTTTCTATTGTCGGATGCCGCGTCGTTCATTTCCGGTGAACTGATGCGGGTCGATGGCGCCGGCTCGCTGGGCGGGCGCATCTGGCCGCTGGCTGACCATGACCGCTCCGAGCCTTTTGACGCATTCCATCGCGGTGAACTGCCGGAGGTGCTCAAGAAGTGACACATGTGCAATCCGCCATTGATCCGTGTAGCGAAGAATTCTTGGCCAATCGCAAACGCATGCTCGAACAGATCGCCGAGGTCGAGGCCATCCGCACGAGGATCCGCGAGCGCGAAGAAGGCGCGCGTGAAAAATTCGACCGGCGCGGCCAGCTCATGCCGCGCGAACGTCTGAGTCTGTTGCTCGATCCCGGAAAACCGTTTCTTCAACTGTGTGATCTGGCCGGTTATCGCATGTACGATGATCGTGACGGCTCGACAGCCGGTGGCGGCTCGATTGCCGGCATCGGCCAGGTCGCCGGCATGCGCGTGGTGGTCAGCGCCTCCAACAGTGCCATCAAGGGTGGCACGATTTCCCCGATCGGGCTGAAGAAAGGACTGCGGTTGCAGCAGATCGCGTTGGAAAACCGTCTGCCCATGATCAGTCTGCTCGAATCCGGCGGGGCCAATCTCAACTACCAGTCCGAGCTGTTTGTCGAAGGCGCCCGCTCGTTCGCCAACCAGGCCCGCCTCTCGGCTGCCGGCATTCCGCAGATCACCGTGGTTCATGGCAATGCGACCGCCGGTGGCGCCTACGTGCCGGGCCTGTCGGACTACGTGATCATGGTCAGGGAGCGTGCCCGGGTTTATCTGGCCGGCCCTCCGCTGGTCAAGGCCGCCACCGGCGAAGATGCCGATGATGAATCCCTGGGCGGGGCCGAGATGCACGCCACGACCACCGGTACGGCCGAATGGACGGCTGCAGATGACACCGACGGCATTCGACTGGCCCGCCAGGTGGCGGAAATGCTGGCTCCGGGGTTCGCCGTCGAGTCCGATGCGAAAGAGGTCAGAGCCCCGCGATTCGATGCCGAGGAATTGCTCGGTATCGTCCCGGCCGACCCGCGTCGGCCCTACGATGTACGCGAGATCATCGCCCGCATCGTCGATGACTCGGAGTTTCTCGATTTCAAGCGCGCCTACGATGAGCAGACCGTTTGTGGTTTCGCCACCATCGAAGGTCATGCCATTGGACTGATCGGCAACAACGGGCCAATCACCGCCGACGGCGCAACCAAGGCTGCCCAGTTTATCCAGCTGTGCTGCCAGGCCGGTCGACCTATCGTATACCTGCAAAACACCACCGGCTACATGGTTGGCACCGACGCCGAACAGCATGGCATCGTCAAGCATGGGTCCAAGATGATCCAGGCGGTCGCCAACGCCAACGTGCCGCAGATGACCATCCTGGTTGGTGGTTCATTCGGCGCCGGCAACTATGGCATGTGCGGCCGCGGCCTGGACCCGCGCTTCATCTTCGCCTGGCCCAATGCCCGCATCGGAGTGATGGGCGGCGAACAAGCAGCCAAGGTCATGGCCATCATCACCGAGCAGAAACACGAGCGTGCCGGCGAAAAAGTCGACCCGGCCATGCTGGAAATGATCACCGGCCAGGTGCGCGAGAAGATCGAATCCGAATCCACCGCGCTGTTCGCCACCGCCCGTCTGTGGGACGACGGCCTGATCGACCCGCGCGATACCCGCCGGGTGCTGGGTTTGTGTCTGACGATGTGCGCGGAGGCCGGGCAGCGGCGGTTGAATGGGAATACGTATGGGGTGGCGAGGTTTTGAAGAAACAAGGTGCAAGGATCAAGGATTCAGGGGGCTGTAAGTCGGCCCTACGTGGCCGACGGTCCATGTGTGCATTGACGCGATAGGGAAGACGGAAGACGGAAGACGGAAGACGGGAGACGGGAGAGAGAGGTCGGATGTCAACGAACCAAACCACCCAAACCAAGTAAACCAAGTAAACCAATTAAACCAAGTAAACCAATCAAACCAACTAAACCAAAATGAAATGGACTGACGAACATCGAGAATTGCGCCGTACGGTGGCCCGCTTTGTCGAAACCGAGATCAACCCGAATGTCGATGAGTGGGAAGATGCTGGTCGTTTTCCGGCCCACGAGTTGTTTGGCAAGCTGGGCGAGTTGGGGCTTCTGGGCATTACCAAGCCGGAGGAATACGGCGGCATGGGGCTGGATTTCAGTTACAGCCTGGTGATGGCCGAGGAGCTGGGGGCGGCGCATTGCGGGGCGGTGCCGATGGCCATTGGCGTACAAACCGACATGGCCACGCCGGCGCTGGCCCGTTTCGGCTCCGATGAACTCAAGAAGGAATTTCTCGCCCCGACGGTGGCCGGTGAAAAAGTGGTCGCCCTAGGGGTGAGCGAGCCGCATGCAGGCTCTGACGTGGCCAACATCAAGACCACCGCCGTCAAGGATGGCGATGACTATCTGATTAACGGCACCAAGATGTGGATGACCAACGGTTTGCAGGCCGACTGGATCTGTCTGTTGGCCAAGACCGGTGGTGACGATGGCCAGACCAATCGCCACAATGACAAGTCACTGATCGTGGTGCCGGCGGACTTGCCGGGAATCAGCCGCTCCGAACCCCTGAACAAGCTCGGCATGCGCGCATCCGACACCGCCCAGGTGTTTTTCGACAACGTGCGTGTCCCGCAGCGCTACCGCATCGGCGAGGAAGGCCTGGGCTTCATGTACCAGATGCTGCAGTTCCAGGAAGAGCGCCTGTGGGGTGCGGCCAGCGCCCTGAAGGGCCTGGAAAACATCATTTCCGAAACCATCGACTACACCCGAGAGCGCACCACCTTCGGCAAGCCGATTCTCGACAACCAGGTGGTGCACTTCCGCCTGGCCGAGTTGCAGACCGAAATCGAGGCCCTGCGTGCAATGGTCTATTCGGCCTGCGAAGTCCATATCGGCGGCGGCGATGCCACCCGACTGGCCTCGATGTGCAAGCTCAAGGCCGGACGCCTGTCCCGAGAAGTCGCCGACAGTTGCCTGCAGTACTGGGGCGGTCAGGGCTACATGTGGGAATCCCGCATCGCCCGCGCCTTCCGCGACCAGCGTTTGATGTCCATCGGCGGCGGCGCGGACGAGGTGATGTTGGCGATTATCTGTAAACACATGGGGATATTGCCTAAGTAGGCGGGAGACGGGAGATGGAAGACGGAAGACGGTGGTCGGTGGTCGGTGGTCAGTGGTCAGTGGTCGGAAGCTGTCGGTTTTCCTTGCGCCTTGAACCTTGATCCTTTTCCCGTAAACCGAATTCCTGAACCCTGAACCCTGAACCCTAAATCAATGCAAACAATTTCAACTCAACTAGTAAACACCTGCCTCCGCATCCCCCTCAACCGCCCCGATGCCCGCAACGCACTGTCACGCCAGATGGTCGCTGAGTTGCAGCAGGTGGTTGAGCAGGCCGGTGAAGACGATTCGGTTCGGGTGCTGATGTTGCGCGGGGCCGGGGGGCATTTTTGTGCCGGGGCCGATTTGGCGGACATGGCCGCAGCGCGCATGGAAGCCGACGGTGATGTGGAGGCCATGGCCGCCATCAATCGTTCTTTCGGGACCTTGATCGAGGCGGTCGATGCCTGCCCGAAAACCGTGGTTTGTGTGGCTGAAGGTGCCGTGCTTGGCGGTGGGGTGGGGCTGGCCTGTGTCGCCGATATCTGCCTGATGAGCGAACAGGCCAAGGTCGGCCTGCCCGAGGCCACGCTGGGACTGCCGCCGGCCCAGATCATTCCGTTCGTCGTCGCCCGGGTCGGCTTGTCCCAGGCGCGCCGACTGGCCCTGACCGGGGCAAGATTCGATGGCCGGGAAGCCTACCGTATCGGCCTGTGCCACCAGGTCTGTTCCAACACCGAGGCCCTGGAAAAAGCCGCGGGAGAAACCCTCACCACCATCCTGCGCTGCGCCCCCAACGCCTCGACCACCACCAAAACCCTGCTCCTGGCCACCCGCAGCACCGCCACCACCAAGCTACTAGACACGGGTGCCCAGGAATTCGCCAAAGCCGCCATCAACGAAGAAGCCATGGAAGGCACCCGAGCTTTCATGGAAAAAAGACCGCCCTTCTGGGCGGCCGGGAAGATGAATAGAAGGGAGACGGGAGAGGAATGAACTCATGCAAATCAGCAGAACGCAGCCCCCGGAATTTTTCCGTCGCCCGTCTTCCGTCTTCCGTCTCCCCCTCTAACCGGAAACCGGAAGCCGGAAACCGACCCCTGAACCCTTTAACCTTTCACCTTTAACCTTTCACCTACCACCCCATGCCCTTCCAAACCCTCCTCATCGCCAATCGCGGAGAAATCGCCTGCCGCATCATGCGCAGCGCCCGCGCGCTGGGCTATCGCACCGTGGCCGTGTTCAGCCCGGCCGATGCGGATGCACCGCATGTTCGTCAGGCCGATGTGGCAGTGGCCCTGACCGGCAATGTACCGGGCCAGTCCTATCTTGATATCGAGCAGCTGCTGTCGGCTGCCCGTCAGGCCGGCGCCGATGCCGTACACCCGGGCTATGGTTTTCTGGCCGAGAATGAGACCTTTGCCCAGGCCGTGATCGAGGCCGGTCTGGTCTGGATCGGCCCGCCGCCGGAGGCCATCGCGGCGATGGGCAACAAGCGCCGGGCCAAGGCCTTGATGGAACAGGCCGGTGTGCCGGTCATTCCCGGAGCGCGTGTGGCTGGAGACGACGATCAGTCATTGAAAACCGCCGTCGACGAGATAGGCCTGCCGGTGATGATCAAAGCCGCGGCCGGTGGCGGCGGCAAGGGCATGCGCCTGGTCACCGAGGAAACCGAGCTGGCCGAGGCCCTGCGTGCGGCCGCCAGCGAGGCGCGCAGCAGTTTTGGCAATGACGAGTTGATCATCGAGAAAGCCCTCATCAATGCCCGGCACGTCGAGGTGCAGGTCTTTGCCGATCTGGAGGGCCATACCATTCACCTGGGCGAGCGCGATTGCTCCATGCAGCGTCGCCACCAGAAGATTATCGAGGAGTGCCCGTCACCGGCAGTGGACGCCGGTCTTCGCCAGGCGATGGGCGAGGCCGCCGTGGCCGCAGCGTGCGCCATCGGTTACGTGGGCGCCGGCACGGTGGAATTTCTGCTCGACGAGGACGGCCAGTTTCATTTTCTGGAAATGAACACGCGCCTGCAGGTCGAGCACCCGGTCACCGAGCTCGTCACTGGTCACGACCTGGTCGCCTGGCAATTGCAGGTCGCCGCCGGCCAGGCCTTGCCTCTTGGCCAGGATGAGGTCGTCTTTAAGGGTCATGCCATCGAGGTCCGACTTTATGCCGAGGCGCCGGAGCAGGGCTTTCTGCCGCAGACCGGGCGCCTGCTCGCCTGGGCCCCGCCAAACGGCGAGGGCATTCGAGTCGATACCGGGGTGGCCGCAGGTCAGCAAATCGGCGCTCATTACGATCCATTGCTGGCCAAGATCATTGCCCATGGCCCGGATCGCGAAACCGCCCGCCGGCGGCTGCTACGTGCGCTTGAAGATACGGTCGCGGTGGGCCTGCGAACCAATCGCGCCGGCCTGGTGCGGGCCATGGATCACCCCGAGTTCATGTCCGGGGCCGTCACCACGTCTTTCGTCCAGCGACATGGCGAACAGGTCTTTTCGGGGGGCGAATCCACTGAGCTGGAAGCCGTGGCAGCCATGTTGCTGGTTGGACTCGGTGGCGACAATGCCTGGCCAATCAGGTATGCGCGCCGACTACGCCTGGAATTGGATGCCGGCAGCGGACCGGTCGAGCGCCTGGTCAGCGTCCTGGGCGAAGGAAATCAATTCGTCGTCGAACTGGATGGCGAGCGTCTGGAGTTCGAATCGGTCCGACAAATCGGAAGGCAGGTCGAATATTCGCGAGCCGGCTGTTTTCGTCGTGTTGTTTTTGTTGAAACCGGGCAGGGTGGTTGGCTGGTCGGCGCGGAGGTCGACCTGTTCATCAATGATCTGACCCTGAATCCGCCGGCGGCCAGTGAGACAGCCGGTGAGGGGCGGATCACCGCGCCCATGGACGGAACCGTCGTCGAAATCCTGGTGAACGAGGGCGAGCTTGTGACCCGTGGTCAGGCGCTGGTGGTGATGGAAGCGATGAAGATGGAAACTACCCTGAAGGCCGATACCGACGGTTGTGTGCGTTCGCTTTCACTGGAATCCGGCGAGAGTCTGCGCAAGGGGCAGGTGGTGGCCGTCATCGAGCCTGCATCCAGCGACGATGGAAACTGACGATCGCATCCGCTTGACCTCGCTTTTGCGCGGCGCATTGCCACTGCTGGCCCGTGCCCGACAGGTTGTCCATGGATACAGGCTGGCCAATTGTGGCGATGTCGAGCGACGCCATTCGATCGGTGCCGTGCTGGAGGCCAATGCGCATCTTTATCCCGATTACCCGGCACTGCGATTCGAAGGCGAGGACATCAGCCATTCCGAACTCAACGCGCGTGCCAATCGCTTGGCCCATTTGCTGGCCGAGGCCGGCATTGGACACGGTGACCCGGTCGGTGTGCTGATGGAAAACCGCCCGGAATTGATCATTGCCGTGGCCGGTATCGTCAAGCTTGGCGCCATCGCGGTGGTGCACAATTATCGTCTGCCGCCGCCATCACTGGCCCATTGCCTGGACCTGGTGCCGGCGCAGCAGGTCATTGTGGGTTGCGAGGCGGTACAAACCTGGCAGGCGGCAAGCCAGCGCGCCGAAACCCGATTCGAAGTCGAACCTTTGTGGGCAGCCGATCAGGACAATGATGCAACCTGTCCTGAAGGCTGGCGCAATCTGCTGAACGAAATGAATCACTTTCCGGATGAAAATCCCGATACCACCGACCGGGTCCGATTGGGTGATGTGTGCTTCTATGTGTTCACCTCCGGAACCACCGGGCTTCCAAAGGCGGCGATCATCCGCCACATTCGCTGGATCAAGGCCATGGGTGCTTTCGGTTTCATGGCGTTGGGCTTCAAACCCGGCCAGGTGCTCTACAACGTCCTGCCGCTTTACCACAACACTGCACTGGCCGTGGGTTGGTCAGCCTGTGCGGCCACCGGAGCTTGCCTGGCCATCGGACGGCGTTTTTCCGCATCCGCCTTCATTGACGAGTTGCGCGAGAACAATGCCGATGGCTTTGTCTATATCGGTGAGCTGTGCCGTTTCCTGCTTAACCAGCCATCCGATGCGCAAGATCGGAACCATGGCGCACGGGTCATGGTGGGCAACGGTTTGCGAGCCGGGATCTGGGATGAGTTCAAACAGCGCTTCGGCATTGAAAAGGTTTTCGAGCTGTATGGCGCCAGCGAGGCCAATATCGCCTTTTTCAACATTTTCAACCAGGACCGCACGGTCGGTTACTGCCCGGCCGAGTTCGCCCTGGTGGCCTGCGACCCCGAAACCGGTGAAGTCAGGCGCAATCAATCAGGTCGGCTGACCCGCATCGGCCGCGGCCAGACCGGCCTTTTGCTCGGCAAGGTGACCCGGTCCTATCCCTATGATGGCTACACCGATACCCAGGCCAGCGAGGACAAGCTGATCCGTGATGCCTTCGAGGAGGGTGATGCCTGGTTCAATACCGGTGACCTGCTCATGGACCTAGGGTTCAAACATGCCCGCTTCGCCGATCGTCTGGGTGACACCTATCGTTGGCGCGGCGAAAATGTCGCCACCACTGAGGTCGAATCCGCCGCCATGGCCTTGCCCGAAATCGAACAGGCCGTGGCCTACGGCGTGCAAGTCCCGAACACCGAAGGACGCGCCGGCATGCTCGCCTTCCAGGCCGCCCCGGGCGTCGATCCGGATCAAGCCGTCGACCGTATGGCCGGCCAATTCCGGGACAACCTGGCCGACTACGCCATCCCGATCTTCCTGCGCCAGGTCGAATCCGTCGATGCCACCGGCACTTTCAAGTTCATCAAGGCCGACCTCAAACGAGCCGGCTTCGACCCGGATCGAATCACCGACCCCCTATGGATCCGCCTCCCGGGCCAGGACGGCTACACCTCCTTGATCCCCGGCCTCCATCGGAGATTGGTGGATGGCGAGCTGGGGTTGTGAGGATGGGGACGGAGGTCGGAAGTCGGAAGTCGGAAGTCAGTGGTCAGTGGTCAGTGGTCAGTGGTCAGTGGTCAGTGGTCAGTGG
>PWWM01000236.1 GCA_003561495.1 Gammaproteobacteria bacterium | reverse complement strand
CGGGGCCAGCGGCCATGGGGTTCGCGCCAATGGCAAGCCAGACCCGGTCACGATCGAAACCGTGTTTCGAATCGCCTCGGTGTCCAAGACCTTCGCCGCCCAGCTGGCCGCCCTGATGGTGGAAGAGGGTCGGCTGAACTGGGATGATCCGGTGATCGGATTCGTGCCCGAATTCAGTCTCGCCCGTCCCGATCATGCTCACCAGCTTCGCCTGCATCATCTGCTGGGCCAGACCACCGGCATCGTGCCCAATGCCTATGACAATCTGCTCAATGCCAGCCAGTCACTGGATCAGATCGTGCCGCGTTTTCGTGAGCTGGAACCGATGTGCGCCCCGGGCCAGTGCTACACCTACCAGAATGTGCTGTTTGCCCTGGTTGGCCCGGCCATCGAACAGACCACCGGTCGCAACTATGATGAACTCCTGGCCGAACGCCTGTTCCAGCCACTGGGCATGGACCAGGCATCGGCCGGCATGCAGGCATTCCTGCGCAGTGACAACCGGGCCTGGCCGCATGTCCGTCGCGGCCAGCTGTGGTTTGCCACCGATGTCAATGAAAACTATTACCGGGTCTCACCGGCCGCCGGCGTCAACGCCAGTGCCCTGGACCTTGGACAGTGGCTGATTGCCCAGACGGGACACCGCCCGGATGTCATCCCGCCGGCACTTTTGAGGGAGTTGACCGAGAAACGAATCCATTCCGCCCGCGAATTACGTCGGCGCGGCTGGCGTGATCTGCTGACCGAGGCCCACTATGGCCTGGGGTGGCGCATCTACACCGCCGGCAGCGAAGAAATCGTCCTGCACAGCGGCTGGGTGCGGGGCTTTGTGGCCGAAGTGGCCTATTCGCCCCAGCGCGGGATTGGCCTGGGGGTGTTGCTCAATGCCGAGTCGTCGGCCCTCAATGAAATCACCACCGGCTTCTGGAGAGCCGTCCTCGAACAGCCGCTCATGGTCGAACGCGAACCCTACACACCCCCCGGCTCAAGCTCCGCCTCGGCCCCGGCGGCGGCCATTACCGAGTTAATGACCGAGTAGTGACGGAACTCAGGGGTCAGGGAAGCTTTCCGGAAACCGGAAACCAAACCAACAAACCAACAAACCGACAAACCAAGAAACCAAGAAACCAACCAACCGCCCTACCAGGCCCTGGCCACATTGACGAACAGGCTGCGGCCAGGCCCGGGAAAGTAGCGGAAATTGCCGAAGGCGAAATCGGCGCGTTCTGCATAGCGCCGATCAAGCAGATTGCGCAGTCGCAAACTGGTCTGCCATCCACTGGCGGCATGGTATTCGATGTGACCGTGCCACAGCCGATGGCCCGCATAGCGCCGGGTGTTCTCGGCATCCAGCCAATAGCTGCCAGTGGATTCGAACGCCAACTGGGCCAGCCAGCGATCCTGCGGTCGCCAGGTCAAATCGGCGCTCCATACCCGGCGCGGGGCTGAGGAGATGTCGTTTCCACGAACAATGGTTTCTCCTCCCAGGTCCCGGTCGAATCGGTACTCGTGGATGGCGTACGTGCCTCGTGCCGCAGCCGTGAGGGCTGGGTTGATGGCGTAATCCAGGGCAAACTCGATGCCGCGATGACGAGTGCGGCCGTCACTGACATTGAATCCATCGGCATCGCGGAAGATGAAATTGTCCTTACGCTGGACAAAGGCCACCAATTCATAACCCACCGGACCCCGCCCGCGAATGCCCATCTCAATGGCATCCAGGGTTTCCGAGTCGAGATCGGCGACATCCTGACCGCGCTGCAGACGGTACAATTCGGTGGCTTGCGGCGCCCGGAAACCGCGCGCCAAACGCAACCACGCCTGGCCATGGTCCCACTGGCGGCTCAGCGTAATCTCGGGGGCGATATTAAAAAAATGATCGACACGGTCGCCCGGGCGATTGTATAGACAACCGCCCATATCGCACTCGCTGCCATCCTCGGCGCGATTGCCCGGTTCCAGGTCGGTGCTGTAGTCATAGCGAATCCAGTCGGCGTGCACCCCGGTCCGGAGATTCCAGTGGGGCGCAATTTGAACACGAGTGGCGAGATAACCGCCAAGGCGTTGCCCGTCAACTTCATAGTCATAATGGCGCCCGACCGGCCGGATGGCGGCCACCGGCGGCGCTGCCTCGGTCGGGTTGTCCTGGCCTTGAAACAGGAATCCGTTGAACAGCTCGGCATCCAGCCCCCAATCGATATCGAACCGGTCGCCGTGTCGTTGCTGGTCGAACTGCAGCCCTGTGGAAATTTGACCATTGCGTTCCAGCGGCTGTCCCGGCAGAAAATGCTGGAGAAAAGTCATGCGCGAACGGCGAGCGAAAATACTCAGGCGATTGTCGACCCCAGCGTCGGACTGCCAATCGGCGCGGCTGTGCACACGCACGGCCGTGCCGGTGCGAAAAGCCTCCGGGTTGAGATTGTCGCGGCGCGTCAGTGAATCTCGATAGGCACGCTCACCCAGTATGAAGCCGGCCGTGTCCTGGTCGAGACGGGCCACGGCCAGCGTTGTGCGCCATTGACCCCATTCCATGGGCTGGGCGTGATTGACTGTGATGAGTTGCTGATCGTAACTTTCGTCACGACGGAAACTGCCGGCATCGACCAGGGTGGCATCCAGGGCCAACTGCCCGGACCCGATCTCGCTCGTGGTCTCCAGCGCCAGGCGGCGATAGCGGTCGCTGCCCATCTCCGCGCTAACCCGGTTTTCGGCATCGATCCAGGCGGGACGGGTACGGACATCAATCACCCCATGCAGTCCGCCGGAGGCATGTCCAAGTCCGCCGGGGCCACGCAGCACACCGACGCTGGCGGCCTGGTTGAGATTGACCTCGAAGAAATTGTTGACGTTGCAGAATCCCGGGGGACGGATCGGGATGCCGTCCTCCAGGATCAGCAAGGCTCCACAGCCGCCGGCTCCGGCCAGCAACGGAGAGCGAACCGAGGACAGGTGCTCCTGACCCGACCCACGCGTAACCCAGGTACCCGGCAGGCGTGTAAAGATCTCGGCCGGATGGGTGGGACGGATGGCGGCCAGCTCCTCACTGCTCAGCTCCATCGTGGCCTGTGAGGTATCCGTGGCGATATCACGCCCGCGGACTTCGATACGATCAATTTCCTCGCCATCCGGCATCAGGGCGTACAGGATCAGTAGTTCAAGCATGGTGCAACTCTTTGATTTCCTTATGTCTCAGTCGAGCGAGAATGACAAACGTGATCGCCCCACCCAGGGTCAGGGCGAATGGGAAAAGCAGTACCCAGCGACCCAGACCCGCATCCATGCCCTCCAGGACCTGGTAGACCGCTACGCCGGCCAGCGGCGCAACCAGGCCCCTTATGCCGGTCAGAGTCACATGAATGCCCATGTAGAGCGTTGACTGATCATCACTGGCAAAATCATTGTGGCCCAGGTTCCAGCCGAGCTTGCCGCCGGCGAAGGCCGCGCCCATGGCCAGCGCACCGATCCAGAACAGCCAGGACAGTCCGCTGATGGCCGCGGCCGTGAACAATCCCAGGGCCAGCACGAAGTTCCAGGCCTGGCGAGCCCGGTAGTCCAGGATATGAGTCGCATCGAGTCGACGTGCCCAGACGGGTGTGAATATGGCCAGGCTGAGCAACGGCAGGGTGGTGGTGATCAAAACCTGCTCAAAGCGATCAAACCCGAATTGTTCATTGAGAATGATGACCAGCAGGGCAATGACCATGAGATTGCCGGAGCCAAAAGCAAACATCGTCAGCATGTAGCGACGATACCAGCGGTCTGTGCCTAGAATGTGCAGGCTGGCGCGTAGCTGACCACCCTGGCGATTGCTACGCTGGGCCAATTCGCTCTTGCGCAAGCGGTTGCCCGCACGAATCCGGGTACGCAGATACCCCCAGGCCCCCAGCACCCCCAGCAGGCCGGCGATGGGGAACAGCAGCCTCCAGGCATCCGCCCACCACGACATCGCCAGCCCGATCAGGGCGGCCGTCACCGCGATGGTCAGGGAGTAAATGACGGTAATTCGGCCCGTGACCCGGGCACGCACGTGACGTGGGAAGTTGGCACGCCAGATCGCCGCCCGCAGGGTGATCACACCGGCCCAGGACAGTCGCGCCAGCACCATGGCAACGGTGATCAAAACCAGCCCCAGCGCATTGCCGGGAGCGAGCGCCATGACCATCAGAAAGAGCGAGGTCAACAACATGAGTGCGGATACCCAGGCCGTCTTGTCGCGCCCCTCGGCCAGACCGGAAATCCACAGCGAGGCCATGTTGGCAAAGGCCGGCGCCCCGGCCACGATGGCAACCGCCAGGTTGACCCAGGTCGGGTCGGCATGGCCATCGAATTGGGTCTTGACGATCACTCCGACCACTCCGCCCTCCAACGCCCCTAGCGCTACTGCCATGGTGGCATTGGCGCGAATCTCACGCGGCATCAGGATGCGGGCGATGAAAGGCAGGCGCTGGTTGGGCTCGGGAGCTGGCGGCATGGGGGTATTTTAAGGTTTAAGGATTAAGGTTTAAGGTTTGGGGGTGGGATTGGGTAGAATGCCGGGGATGAGTGATGAGGCAAGTGAAAAGGCGTGGCTTGAGGATGTGTTGACCCGGCAGATCCCGCTGGGTGGCGCGATGGGGTTGCAGATTGCACGCCTGGACGAGGCCGGGCTGGAGTTTCATCTTCCGCTCAAGCCCAATATCAACGACAAGGGCACGGCATTCGGCGGCGCCTTGTCTGGCGCGATGCTGCTGGCCGGCTGGTCGCTGCCGCGCCTTCTCCTGCGGCGAGCCGGACTTGCCGGTGATCTGGTGGTCTCGCGTTGTGAGACCCGCTTCATTGCTCCTGTCAGCAATGACTTTCGGGTGATCTGTGACTGGCCAGCGCTTGAGGATTGTCAGCAATTCATCGAGACCTTTCGGCATCAGGACCGAGGGCGACTGGCACTCGCACCCCGGGTTGAGGTCGATGGCGAGGTGACAGCCACACTCACCGCCCGTTATGCTGCCCTCCATTCGTTGCCCGAAGCGCAGGGAGTACCGTATCGATGAGACTCGCTTTCGTGACCATAATGGTGTCAGTTCTGGTCTTGACCGCCTGCGGCGGCGGGCAGATGGAGCGTGAGCGTCAGGAAGCGATGGATCGCTGGGAGGTTCTGGTGCGCTGGAATCACTTTGAATCCCTGGTCGACTTCATCCACCCGGAATGGCTGGCCGAAAATCCGGTCACCGAGCTGGATGTTCGACGGCTGGAGCAATTCAGGGTGACCGAATTTCGCACTCGCCAGGTCCTGGTCGATCCTGATGGGACGGGGGTGCGGCGTGCCGTGCGAATTCGCATGTATCATGTCCACACCCAGCGTGAACGACTGATCGATCACCTTGAATATTGGCGTTATGATGAAGACATGAATGCCTGGCTGCTCCATTCGGGGTTGCCGGATCCAAGCAATTACTAGATGGAGGGAGCGGTCATGCGCACCATCGCTATTGTCAATGCCAAAGGGGGCTGCGGCAAGAGCACCATTGCCACCAGCCTGGCGGCCGCCCTGGCCTGGGAGGGCCATCATGTTGCCCTGGGCGACATGGATCCTCAGCAATCGACCAACGACTGGCTGGCCTTGCGCGGTGAGGGCTATCCGGAGATTCTCAGCGTGAACGCCCAGGGCGGGCCGTTACGAGCGCCGTCAGAGGCCGATATCATGGTTCTGGACACGCCGGCCGGCATTCACGGCAATGACCTTGGACATGTGCTCAGGCGCGCCCAAACCATTCTGGTGCCCGTTCTCCCTTCACCCGTGGACATGCGCGCCGCCTGGCGGTTTCTCAACCACATGCTGGAACTCAAGCCGGTCCAGGATCGCGAAACCGTGGTCGGTCTGATCGCCAACCGGGTCCGCCCGCATACCATCATCTATCGTGAACTGACCGGGTTTCTCAACGACTTCCGCGTCCCCGTGGTCGGTCAGCTGCGCGATTCCATGAACTACGTGCGCGCCTTCGAACGCGGCCTGTCCGTCTCTGACTTGCCTCCTTACCTGGCCTGGCAAGACTGGGAAGAATGGGAAACCATCATGAAATGGATCAGGAGCCGCCGATCGCGGGGAAAGGGATGACGGACCTGCTGGCCACGGCTTTCAGCCGACTGACAGGTCCGGTGTTTGGTTGAGCGGTTTGGTTGGTTTAGTTAGTTTGATTGGTTTAATTTGTTTGATGATTTGGTTGCCGTATAACGAACAAACCAACCAAACCAATAAAACCAACAAAACCAACTAAACCAATCCAACGTTGTCGATCAGGCGGGCCTTGCCCAGTCGGGCGGCCACCAGTAGTCGTTGCGGCCGTCCCGGTTGCGGGGGACCAAGGCTTTCGGCGCTCAACCATTCCAGGTACTGTGGCTGGAAACCGGCCTCTTCGAGCTGATCCCAGGCCAACTGCCTTGAATCCTCCCAGGAATGTTCAGCCGAAAGTTTTTCGGCCAGCTCAATCAGTGTTTGATGCAGCAAGGGCGCGATGGCGCGTTCGGCGGCAGTCAGATACTGATTGCGTGAGCTCATGGCCAGGCCATCGGATTCGCGAACGGTGGGCAAGGCCTGAATCTCGATCGGCAGGGCCAGGTCCTTGACCATTTGCCGAATGATCAACAACTGCTGAAAATCCTTCTCGCCGAATATGGCCACATCGGGACTGACCTGGTTGAACAAACGCAACACCACGCTGGCCACCCCGTTGAAATGACCGGGTCGGTCCAGGCCACACAACTTTTGGGTCAAACGGTCTGGAGGCTGAATCCGGAAGGATTCGGCAAGTGGATACATGGTCTCGACATCCGGAAGCCAGACCAGGTCACAGCTTTCGCGTTCAAGCGCTTCAAGATCCGCGTCCAGGGTGCGCGGGTAAGACTGGAAGTCCTCGCCAGGCCCGAACTGGGTGGGATTGACGAAAATGCTGACAACGGTACGATCGCAGTGATCACGAAGAACCCGGATCAGCCGCAGGTGGCCCGCGTGCAGATTACCCATGGTCGGCACCAGGCCAACTCGCCCACGCCTGCCCTGCCAGCCATCCAGAGTAGCGCGCAGGCTGTCAAGCTGTTCAACTGTGCGCATGCTCAACCGTAGCTGTGCTCGTCACCCGGGAAACTGCCATCCCGCACCGCCGCGGCATAAGCCGCCAGAGCACCATCGATGCTGTCCTGGCCGCGCATGAAGTCGCGCACAAAGCGCGGACGACGCCCGCTGCTGATTCCCAGTGCGTCATACAACACCAGGACCTGGCCATCGACCTCGGGACCGGCCCCGATGCCAATGACCGGAATGCGCAGCTGAGAAGCCACAATGGCGGCCAGACGATTGGGTACGCACTCGAGGACCAGCATGCCGGCGCCAGCGTTCTCCAGCGCGGCTGCATCCTCTCGCAACACACGCGCCAGTGCCTCGTCCCGTCCCTGGACCCGGTATCCGCCCAGTTGATGAACATGTTGTGGCGTCAGGCCGAGGTGACCACAGACTGGAATGCCCTGTGCGACCAGTTCTGAAACCAACTCAACCATGGCCGACCCGCCCTCGAGCTTGACCATTTCGGCCCCGGCTCGCATCAAGTGGCTTGCGGTGTTCATGGCGGCGGCTCTGTCGTGATAGCTCATGAAGGGCATGTCGGCAACCAGCAAGGCGCGCTGCAAACCGCGGCGCACGGCCTGGACGTGGTAGACCATGTCATCGACGGTCACCGGCAGCGTGCTGTCTCGGCCCTGAATCACGTTGCCGAGTGAGTCACCCACGAGCACACAATCTATGCCGGCGGCATCGAGCCGGCCGGCAAAGCTGGCGTCATAGGCCGTCAACATGACGATGGCCTGGCCGGATTGCTTCATGTCGGCCAGGCCGGGGACGGTGACTTTTTTGCCCTTTTCAGTGTTCATGAAACCTCTCTTTCAATGATATTCCAGTCGGAGCCGCTCCATTCGGCCAGTATCTGGACCGAGTTTCGATCAGCCTCCTCAAGGTCCAGCAGCAGCTCTCCGACCGTACCCCGCCCGGGAACCTGCAGACCTGGAGAGAGATCATTCAATGGCACCAGCACGAAAGCTCGCTGTTGAAGGCGTGGATGAGGAACAACCAGATCCGGTTCGTTCAATTGCAGATCCGAAAAGACCAGCAGATCCAGATCAATCAGGCGCGGCCCCCAGCGCAAACCATTTCGGGTGCGGCCCAGTTCGCGCTCGATCTGCAGCAGGTTCTCGAGCAACTGGCCAGGCTCCTGGGCGGTATCCACGGCCACCACGGCATTGATGAAGTCGGGCTGATCGATCACACCCCAGGCCCGGGTTCGGTAAGCCGGCGAGACTTGGTCGAGGCGTGTTCGCTCAAGCTGGGCGATGTGCTGGATGGACTCTCCGAGGATCGCTATCGATGCTCCGAGATTACTGCCCAGACCAATCCAGGCCTTGTTCATTGTGCGGCCTTTCGCTTGCGTGGGCGACGACGCCGACGCCCCTTGCCGCCCGGGTGCACCATCTTGAGCTTTTCGTCGTTGTCGACCGCCTGGATGCGGGTCCACCATTCCGCCAGCTCCTCAAGCTCGGGCTCCTCAAGTACGCGCAGCAACAGAAAATCATAGGCCGCCCGAAAGCGGCGCTCATTGATCAGGCGCAGGGCACGCTTGCCACGGCGTCTCTCGAATCGCGGTTGCATGCACCAGATTTCCTTGGACATGGTGGAAAACCGTCGGTGAATGGCCACGCGCTTCGCCTGGGCTGCCATGGCCTCTTCACCCGCCTCGGCCAGGGCCTCGACCGGGGCCAATCCGCTTTCGACCAGTTCATCGGCCCGCGACTTGACCCGTGGCCACAGAAAGGCGGCGAATAGAAAACCCGGTGTGACCGGCAAACCCTCGGCAACCCGCTGATCGGTATTTCTCAGCGCCTGCTCGACCAATGGCGGAGGCTGGGCGGGATCCTCGAACAGGCCGGGAAACAATTCGCCCCACAATGCCTGGCGCACGAGCGCCTGGTAGGTCGGCCAGGCGCAACCGGACAGGAAAAGCTTGAGGATTTCATCAAATAACCTGGCTGGTGGGATATCACGCAACAACGGGGCCATGGACACCATCGGACCAGCGGTCTCCGGATCCATGGTCAGATCCAGCTTGACCATGAAACGTACCGCCCTGAGCAGGCGAACAGGATCTTCCCGGTAACGAGTCTGCGGATCACCGATGAGCTTCAAGCGACGCCCCAAGACATCGTCATAGCCACCGATGTGATCCCGAATCGTCTCGGTGGCCGGGTCATACATCAGGGCGTTGATGGTGAAATCACGCCGTTGCGCATCCTCGGATTCGGTCCCGTACACATTATCGCGAATCAAGCGCCCCTTTTCGACTTCCCGATGCTCGCTATCCTCTTCATGATCACCACCGCCGCGAAAAGTCGCTACTTCGATGATCTCTCGCCCAAAACGCACGTGGGCCAGGCGAAAACGTCGCCCGATCAAGCGGGCATTGCGCATCAATTCGCGAACCTGCTCGGGGGTTGCACTGGTGGCGACATCGAAATCCTTGGGACGATGGCCCAGCAACAGGTCGCGGATACTCCCACCCACGATGTAGGCAGCATGTCCAGCCTGTTGCAGGCGTTCGATGACCTTGCAGGCATTGGCGCTGACATGGCGTGATTGGATGCCGTGATCCTTGCACTCGATCACGCGCACTTGACGGGAATTATCCGAAGCTTGAGAAGAACGGTTCAATGGCAATGGCCTGTGCATTGTCCACAGGCTGCAGTCCAGTTTGGTAAAATCAATTCACCATTTTAGCATTTCCACCGCACCCGCTTAACACTTCAACGGAATCCAGCCCAATGACTTTTGTCGTCACCGAAAACTGTATCAAATGCAAATACACAGACTGCGTTGAAGTCTGCCCGGTCGACTGCTTTCACGAAGGCCCCAACTTCCTGGCCATCGACCCGGAAGAGTGTATCGACTGCACCTTGTGCGAACCCGAATGCCCGGTCGAAGCAATCTACCCCGAGGATGATTTGCCGGCCGGCCAGGAGAAATTCCTGGAACTCAATGCCGAATTGTCCAGACAGTGGCCGGTCATCTCGGAAATGAAGCCGGCGCCGGACGATGCCAAGGAGTGGGAGGATGTCCCCGACAAGCTGCAGTACCTGGAGCGCTGATCGGGTTAACCCAATTCTTCGCGCAGTACGGAAAGCACGAACTCGGCACGCTCCATGTCGATGACATTTCCGTCGGCATCCAGCAGGCTGACACGGGTGTGCCGGCTGCCATCCGGATGCACCTCGAGCAGATATTCCCCGCTGTAATCGAGAGAATCATTTCTGCGCCAGAAGGCAAAACGCGCCAATCCGGTTCGCTCGATGTCGATCGGGTCATGCTCGTAGTGAACCCGGTAACGACGAGCCGAATCATCCACAGAGCGCACGTTCATCCCCGAACGATTGAGGGTGAAGCTCAGGCGCTGCCAGACACTATCAGGCTCATCGTCAACGCGAAGATACAGGCCAGTGGGCCCAAATCGAATATGCGACCGGGATCGCTCGGCATCGGCGCTGGTCAGGACTCGCGGAGGACGAGCCTCGTCGCCGACGGCGGCAAGCTCCGGCAGGGAATAGCCGGGCACCAGGTAGGTGGTCCGAATCCGCGGCGTGGTCAGTTCAGGCGGCGCCTGGATTTCGGCCACTTCATCACTATCCACGTAGACCGGCTGGCGGTCACGATTGAAGCAACCCGTGGTCAGCAACACTGCAAGTACGATCAGCAGGACTCTGGTCATTACCAATTGATGATTCATAAACCCCTTGAAGAACGGGTGAGTTCGAATAGTCAACATGATTTCATGCAAGCCGGCCAGTTTATGCAACATCGGCGGCCACGTCCAGCGGCAATTCATTCATCAAGGCTCGGCCGCGTCCGTGGAACCGCTCGTCAAGGTCTACCAGCGGCAAGCGAATGCCGGGTCCGATGCGACCCATCTGCGCCAGTAGCCACTTCACGGGCACCGGGTTTGACTCGACAGACAGAAAATCGTAAAGCTCTGAAAATCTCGAATTTTCGGTACGCGCACGGTCTGCCTCTCCGGCCAGCGCATGCCGACATAGTCGGGCAAACTGGGCGGGGATGACATTGGCAGCCACGGAAATCACGCCATCGGCTCCCTCCAGCATGCGTTCGCAGCAGGTTGGATCATCTCCGCTGAGCACCGGCATGCCGCCGGCACGCAATTCGGCCAGCCGATCGGCAGTCCCCACCGCCTCCTTGATCGCGACGATGTTGTCATGCTCATTCAACCGCAGACTGGTTTCCGGCAACAGGTCCACCGCTGTTCGTGACGGCACGTTGTACAAGACCACAGGGATTCCCGCAGCATCGGCAACCGCGCGAAAATGAGCGTCGAGGCCACGTTGCGAAGGCCGGTTGTAGGCCGGAACCACTACCAGTGCAGCATCGGGGGAAAATTGAGCGGCCAACCGGGTGCGCTCAATCGCCTCGGCAGTCGAGGAGGCCCCGGTTCCAGCCAATACCTTCATTCTGCCATCCGCCCGCTCAACTGCACTCGACAGCAGCCAGGCAAATTCGTCAGCGGTCAGTGTGACCGATTCTCCGGTTGTTCCGGCCACCACAACGCCGTCGCTCCCCTGAACCAAATGCCAATCCAGCAGCGCCAGCCAGCGGGACTTGTCCACCTCACCGGTCGAAGTCATTGGGGTAACCAGGGCTACAATTGAACCGTGGAACATCGATTCTCCAGTCTATTTCCGGTCTCAATGGGCTTGCGAGCCAATCGACTCACACGTATTCTGCTACGTTAGGTTTCAGTCTAACCGATGAGACGCTCGTTTGAGTGATCTCGACAACTCAAGTTCCTGAATTAACGAATATTTCATCTCATGTCCACAAAAAAGCCCATGCTTTCCAAAACCACACTGCCGGCAACCGGTGACCGTGAACTCTCTTTGGCCGACCTTGGCGGTCAAGCACTGGTGGTTTACTTCTACCCGCGAGACAACACGCCGGGTTGCACCCGCCAGGGCGAGACGTTCCGTGACCTCTACGATCAATTCCAATCGGCCGGATGCGAGATAGTCGGCATCTCACGCGACAAGGTCACCAGTCACGAAAAGTTTGCCGCCAAGCATGAGTTCCCCTTCCCTCTGCTGGCCGATACCGAAGAGAAGCTGTGCCGGGAATTCGATGTCATCAAGGAAAAGAACATGTATGGCAAGAAGGTCATGGGCATCGAGCGCAGCACTTTCTTGTTCGATGCTGACGGCAAACTGGTTCGGGAGTGGCGCAAGGTTCGCGTTCCCGGCCACGTTGAGGAAGTTCTCGAAGCCGTACAGGGCCTGAACTGACTCATCGTCACCCCGTCCACCATCGCTTGATCTGGAGTCATTGCGGCCATGGCTGAAAAAGCCCGTCTGTACCTGCTTGATACCAACGTGCTGATGCACGATCCCACGGCAATGTTCCGTTTCGCCGAACACGATATCTTTCTGCCCATGATTGTGCTGGAAGAACTCGACCGCTCGAAAAAGGGCGTCTCTGAAGTCGCCCGCAATGTTCGCCAGGCGAGCCGTTTTCTGGGATCCATGATGCGGCCCGGCGACAAGCTGGAAAACGGTGTTCCCTTGAACGAACCCGAAGGCCTGAACCTCAAGGCCGGTACGGGGCGACTGTATTTCCAGACTGAAAAACTCGACAACGGCGGCGACCTGGTTGGCGACCGGGGCCTGGCCGACAATGAAATCCTGCTGGCCGCGTTGAGCCTGTCGCGCAAGTTTCCCGACAAGCAGGTCATCCTGGTCTCGAAAGACATCAACCTGCGGATCAAGGCCACCATTCACGGCATCGTGGCCGAGGACTACCACAACGACCGTGCGCTGGATGATCTGAGCCTGCTGTATACCGGCTTGCGCGAACTCGATAACTCCTTCTGGGATGCCCATGCCACCCGGGACTCATGGACCGAAGAAGGACGGACCTACTACCGGATGGCGCGCCAGGCCGACGATGAGTGGTATCCCAACCAGTGTCTGCGCCTGGCCGGGGACAACGGACTCGAAGCCCTGGTCAGAAAAGTCGACAACGACAGCATCGTTCTGGAGGTCGCTCAGGATTATCGGCGCACGCAAAGCGAAGTCTGGGGGATCCAGGCGCGCAACCCCGAGCAGAACTTTGCCCTGAATCTGCTGATGGATCCCGATATCGACTTCTTGACACTGCTGGGCACGGCCGGCACCGGAAAAACCCTGCTGGCGCTGGCCGCCGGTCTGGCCCAGACGCTTGATGAGAAGATCTATCGCGAAATTCTCATGACCCGGGCGACGGTCTCGGTTGGCGAGGACATCGGTTTCCTGCCCGGTACGGAGGAAGAGAAAATGACCCCGTGGATGGGTGCGCTGACCGACAACCTGGAAGTACTGACCGAGTCCGATAATGATGGCGGCGATTGGGGCCGGGCGGCGACCAACGATCTGCTGGCCTCACGCATCAAGATCCGCGCGCTGAACTTCATGCGCGGACGCACTTTCCTGAGTCGCTACCTGATCATTGACGAGGCCCAGAATCTGACTCCCAAGCAGATGAAAACGCTGATCACCCGGGCCGGTCCCGGCACCAAGATCGTCTGCCTGGGCAATATCGAACAGATCGATACACCCTACCTGACCGAAACCACCTCCGGGCTGACTTTCGCGGTCGACCGTTTCAAGCATTGGCGCCACGCCGGGCACGTCACCCTGCGCCGCGGAGAACGCTCAAGACTGGCCGATTTCGCATCCGAAACGCTGTAGCTCGGGGTTACAACAACTGAAAGCGGTACTCGATCTCTCCGGTCCGCTCGCCATCGGCGCCGAAACGCCGCTCCACGACCCGTGAATGAGCCCCCAGGCTGACCAGGGTGGTGCAACGCGTGCCGTAGTGAGGCGTGACGATGAACGGCGGCGACAACACGCGCTCGACCGCCAGCCCGATGCCGGTATCGGGCAATTCCTCATCCGGCGCCGGCTGGCGATCGTTCATCAAATCAAACAGGCGTTCCGCATCCGGTTCTGCAGGAGAATCCAGCAGCCCACTGAGCGCCCGTGCGACTCGCCTGGACTTCGGCCAGGGATCATCCAGTCGGCCATTGGACAGTGCATGCACGCCCGGCTCGATCCGACACGGTGAAACCTGACTGGAGCAATGCCATAGTTGGCTGCGGTCGCCCGCCAGCAGATTGAATGGGCCGGTTTCGGCCCGCTGTTCATAAACCCGACGTACGTAACTTTCCGGATCGGAATCCGTTTGAAAGTACTCGAAGGGCAAGCGTCCGCGGGATCGGCGCCCAGCCTCGGCCTTGGGATCACGAATATTGGTCACCGCGGCAAAGCGACCGTTTCGGGAGACCGCCAGCCAGGTTCCGCCGGCGCGTTCATCACGACCGGCCAGAAGGCCATCCGGCCACTGCCACCAGGCCATGGGGCGGGTTGGACGTTCGTGAAACTCGTCCCGGTTGGCCACCAGCAGCAGGTGCCGAGATTTTCCAGGGTTGAAAGCCAACGCAATCAGACACATACGTTTTGGGCTTCAGCATTGAAAATCATCGACAAGATCACCTTGGCCTGCTCTTCACTACTTCAACCGGTGTTCTGCAAGCCCTGGGCGATGCCGTGGACGCTGGCGATGAGAGCCTGTTCCAGTTGCTCGTCCTGGCGATCACCGGAGCGCCACTTGGCCAGCAGGTCGACCTGGGTGAAACTCATGGGATCGACGTAGGGGTTACGTAGCAGGATGGAGCGCTTGAGGGTCGGATCCTGGTCGAGCAGGTTGTCCTGGCCCT
>PWWM01000245.1 GCA_003561495.1 Gammaproteobacteria bacterium | reverse complement strand
AGGTCGAATGGTTGTCCAGTTCGGACAACATGCCCCGAATGGCCGCCTCGAGCAACTGGCGGTCATCGATCTCGTCGACGTAGTGATCCTTGATGTAGCCCCAGGCATCGGTGAAGGCACGCAGATCCTCCATGCTGACCGTAGACGAGCGAGGTGGCTCATCGGCCACTGCCGGCAGAAAAAGCAGCGCAGCCAGCACGATGGGGATGTAGCGGATCAATCTTTGCATCAAATGCTCAGACAACAGGCGGTCGAGATTGTTGAATCTATCATTTCCACAAGCTGACGTCATCATTCCAGGGAGCCTCTGAACAACTCTGCGGCCCGCGCGGCGTTGTTCACAGGCTCCCAAGCCAGTGACGCGGATCGACCGGCTTGCCGCCCTGGCGCAGTTCGAAATACAGCCCGACTTCGCTGACACCGCCGGAGTTACCGACACTGGCGATGACATCACCCGGGCGCACCCAGTCGCCGACATCGCGCAGCAGGGCCTCGTTGTGAGCGTACAGGCTCATGAAGCCATCGCCATGGTCGATGATCAGAATCAGTCCGTAACCCCGAAGCCAGTCGGCATAGGCCACGCGTCCGTGTCCCACGGCCTGTACGTCGCTGCCCGGCTCGGCAGCAATCAGCCAGCCGTTCCAGTTCAGCTCCCCACCGCGAGAATCGCCGAATCGCTGGCGCAGCGGGCCTTTTACCGGGTGCGGCAGCTGGCCGCGCAACTCGTTGAAGGAGGGAACCTCAAGTTCCGGAGGGATGTCAGCCAAGGCCACCGCCAATTCCTCGAGCAGAGCACTCAATTCCGCTTCGTCACGCTGGGCCTGTTCGAGTTCCTCCTGGCGAGACTGAATGCGCTGCTCAAGTTGTGACAAGGCCTGTTCACGCTCGGCTCGCGCCACTTCCAGGGCATTGATCTCGATGGCTTGCCGTTCGGCGAGCTCTTCAAGCATCGAGCGCCGAGATTCCTGGCTGCGGCGATTGTCCTCCAGCCGATTCATGGCGGAGACCAATTCGTCCTGAGCCTGCACCCGGGCCCGGGTCAGGTAGCCGTGATAGGCCAGGTGGCGCTGGAACTGGCGGGGGTCATCCTGATTGAGAAGCACCTTCAGTCGTGATTGGCCACCCTGTCGGTAGGCCAGCATCAGTTGCCGGCCCAGCGCCTTGGCGCTTGAGCGGACCTGCTCGGCAAGTTGCTCCTGCTCGATCAGCAAATCATCGATCAGATCGGACACCTGTTCGATCTCGGACAGAGTCTGGCGCCTTGCGCGTTCGCCCTCTGAAACCCGGCGCTCGGCCTCGGCCAGACCCTCCAGGACCTCGTCACGACGACCCAGGTCCCGATCGAGGCGTTCACGGATGTCGGAAATGTTCTCCCGCAACTCCGACAGTCGGGCTTCCAGCTTTTCGCGATCCGCCTCCACCGCCGGCGCGCTGGCCGGCAAGACCAGCGCAAGTACGAAAAAGGCTCGTTTCAGATGCCTAATCACTTAGCTCAATCAATGGCTTACCAGACATTTCTGAAGGAATTTCCAGGCCAAGCAGGTGCAGCATGGTCGGGGCCAGATCACGCAGACTGCCGGTGTCTTTCATGGCCGTGATGTCCGGCCCCAGGAACACCAGGGGCACGGGGTTGGTGGTATGTGCGGTATGCGACTGTCCATTGTCCGGATCGGTCATCTGCTCGACGTTGCCGTGATCGGCGGTCACCAGCAAACAGCCACCGGCCGAGCGCGTCGCGGCAATCACCCGTCCGAGCGCTTCATCGACGGCTTCGACGGCCTGAACGGCCGCTTCGAGCTTGCCGGAGTGCCCGACCATATCAGGATTGGCGACGTTGGCGATGATGACCTCATGCCGGCCATCCTGAATGAACCCCTCCAGGCGATCGGCCAGCTCCGGAGCGCTCATCTCGGGCTGAAGGTCGTAGGTAGCAACCTTGGGTGAAGGAATCAGCACGCGCTCTTCACCTTCGAAAACGGTCTCTTCCCCACCATTGAAGAAATAGGTGACATGCGCGTACTTCTCGGTCTCGGCAATGCGCAACTGGCGAAGTCCCGCCGCAGCGATGACTTCACCGAACAACTGTTCGAGGCGAGCCGGTGGAAAAGCGACCAGGCAGGGCAGGTCCTCCTGGTACTGGGTCATGGTCACCAGCGCCGACAGCCGGGGACGTCGGGCCGAAAAGCCCTCAAAATCCGGCGCCACGAACGCCTGGCTGAGCTGTCGGGCGCGATCGGCGCGAAAGTTGATGAAAATGACCAGGTCACCATCGGCCACCTTGCAACCCTGGCCAATCACGGTGGGCTGGACGAATTCATCGTCTTCAGAGCGCTGATAAGCCGCTTCCAGAGCCTGTGAGGCTGACGTGGCGTGGATTTCGGAATCGGCCTCGACGATGGCGTTCCAGGCCATCTGCGTACGCTCCCAACGTTGATCCCGATCCATCGCGTAATAGCGTCCGATCACCGTGGCGATTGCCACATGATCGTGCTCGTCGACCGCGGCCTCAAGCCGTTTGATCGATGCACCTGCACTGCGCGGCGGGGTATCGCGACCATCAAGAAAGGTGTGCACAGCGACCGACTTTACGCCCGCCTTGACGGCCAGATCCACGGTCGCCAGCAAATGGTCTTCGTGACTGTGTACACCGCCCGGCGAGAGCAGTCCCATGACATGCACGCAGCCGCCGGACTCCCGCGTCTGCTGGAGACCTTCGTTGAGAGCCGGGTTGGCGGAGAACTCGCTATCGGAAATGGCCTTGCCGATGCGTGTCAACTCCTGGTAGACGATCCGTCCTGCGCCAATGTTCATGTGCCCGACTTCCGAGTTGCCCATCTGGCCGGCGGGCAGCCCTACGGCTTCTCCCGATGTCTCGAGCAGTGCCTTTGGGCATTCACTCCACAGTCGGTCCCAGTTGGGGGTGTGGCCGGTGCTGATGGCATTGTCAGGAGCGGGCTCACGGTGCCCCCAGCCATCCAGAATGAGCAGGGTAAGAGGGGTTGTTGAACTCATCGAGGGTCCTGGCTTCAAGTCAATATCCCAATTATCCCACACAGAAAGTTCCGGAGTGCTGGCAAGAACGATCAGAATCACGGATAATGGGGGGCTTTGGCCAGACTCTGCTGACTCATGGAACGAATTCTGGAGTTCATCGGTAACCATCCGATCCTGACCGGGCTTTTTGCCGTCGTCCTGGCGGCCTGGATTGCCTGGGAACTTGCGCGCCTGGCGCGCAAGTGGCGCGAGATCGGCACTCGCGAGGCAGTCCGACTGATCAACCAGGACGATGCCCTGGTGCTGGATGTCTCCAATAGCGCCGATCATGCCGCCGGACACATCATCGGCGCCGTTCACATGCCGCCTTCGCGTATCGAGGCCGGTGACCAGAAACTGCTCAAGCGCAAGGATGATCCGGTGCTGGTGTACTGCAAGAACGGCCAGATTTCTCCGCAAATGGCCAATCGACTGGTCAAGCTCGGATTTACCAACGTCCATGTGCTCAGTGGTGGTCTGGCCCAGTGGATCAGCGATCAGCAGCCGGTCAGTCGCCACAAGTCCAAGTCGGCCGGCAAGAAGAAGGAACGGCCGAAAAAGAAAAAGAAGGCTCCGGTCGACACCGAATAAACGGTTTGGATCCGGATGACTTGAAACAGGATCCGTTCGCACTCAGGCGCGATTGGACGGAATGACAACAACTCCTCACTTTCAATACAGGAAACCAGAAAATGGCAGACGAAAATCAGACCCCGGAAGCCGGCGCCCAGGCCGGTAATCAGCAACAACAGCAGGGCGCCCAGATGGCTGTCCAGCACGTGTATCTCAAGGATGCCTCCTTCGAGGCGCCTTCACCGACCGAACTGAGCCAGAATGATGGTCAGCCCGACATCAACATGAATCTCTCCCAGCGCACCAACCAGATCGGCGAAGGTCGTTGGGAGATCGTGCTGACCATTACGGTCACGGCCAAGCAGGGTGAAAAGACCGCTTTCATCCGCGAAGTGCAGTATGGCGGATTGTTCCAATTCGCGGGATTCAGCGAGGAGCAGATGCCTT
>PWWM01000091.1 GCA_003561495.1 Gammaproteobacteria bacterium | reverse complement strand
GAAATTACATTGGCGGAATTGAAATTTGGAGTCGCGAAAAGCAAGGCAAAAGAGAAGAATCAAAAAGCCCTTGATAACTTTTTGAGTGGAATTCAGCTACTGCCCATTTTTCCGGCACTAGATATCTACGCTGAAGAAAAGGCACGATTGCAAAAATCAGGGAAAATCATTGACGATTTTGACCTTCTGATTGGAGCTACAGCTGTTTCATTCGACTTAGTGATGGTCACGATAACACGAATCATTTCAATCGGATCAGGATATTAAACTGGAAGATTGGACCATTGAGGTTTAACTACATAATGGAACGAAGCTTGCCGAGTTCCATGCCGGTGTTGGACAAGCCCGCCTTCGCCAAAGCTTCGGTGGGCAGGCCCGGTGAAGAAGCCCCCCTTCACTAGTGTTTCCTGTGAACTTGCAATCGTTTTTTGTTTAACTTTAAAATTGATTGCCACGCCGATAAAATGCCACTCCTGTCACCATTTGAAATTGATGCCATATAAGAACAGAATTTTTTATATAGATTTTTAATGAATTCAGTTTCTATTTACTGATTTGAAATAACTCACCTGTTACATATCTGGTTCTTCCGATACTGGTTTGATATAGGCTGCATCAATTACATCCAATTTTCTTAACATCCCGGCCAATAGTTCCAGTTCACTCTTTTCCGGGTAAATGAAATAGGTGTTTGAAAGGGTGGATGAGGTATTATCAACATTTTTTTTCCGAAGCATCGGAACCACTTTGGCATTGTATTGCTGTAAAACGTTATTCAACTCTTCCGCAGATGCCCCTGATGAGGTTATAAAAGAACCTGAACTGTATGTAATACCAAAATCCGATTTTAAAATGATTACCAGTTTCTCACCGTTTTCTGATTCATTATGTGCTTGTTCTGTTGTCATAATCGATTGAGAGATAAGCGAAGTTGGATTTACAAATAAAATCCACCCTGACAGCAATATAGCTGCCATCAGGGTGGCTGTTATTTTATATTTTCTTACATAATGCATCATGGATATCCGGTAACCCTTTTCCAGTTCGTTTTTAACGAATCGGTCAGGAAATAATTGGCAGCGGATAACCACTTTCCATTTTCCAGCCATCAGCCGGATTGATCCGGACATATTCACTGCCCCTGAAAAAGTAGATTTTCTGGCTTTTGCCGTTCCACAATGCAGCTTGTATGCCGTTGGTAAATGAAGTTGCCAGCTCAGGCCAATTTCCCTGAATTGGTTTCGGATACCCCGAATCTACATTCCAGCTATTGGCGGGGTCAACACGAATATATTGACTGCCTTTGAAAAAGTAGATTTTCTTATTTGTTCCGCTCCAAAGAGCTCCATCCAATCCTGCGGCAAAAGGTCTCGGGAAGCCCGGCCAGCTTGGCGTAATATTTTTGGGATATCCGGGATCTACCTGCCAGCTGTTATTCGGGTCAACCCGGATAAACCGGCTTCCTTTGAAGAAGTAGATTTTTTTGTTGGTTTCACTCCATAACGCCGCATCCACACCATTGGCAAAGGGCCTGGGGAAACCCGGCCAGCTCGGTGTAATCGGTTTCGGATAACCGGGATCAACTTCCCAGCCATTATATGGGTCAACCCTGATAAATTGACTGCCTTTAAAGAAGTAGACCTTTTTGTTGGTTTCACTCCATAAACCGGCATCAATATTCTCCCCAAACGAAGACGGGAAACCTGGCCAGTTCGATGCAATATCCAAACTTTGAAATGCCTCACGGACATCCGGCCTGTTTCCAATTCGCTGCCTGGCAATCATTTTCGGGTAACCGGAATCTACATTCCAACTGTTATTGGGATCCGTCCGAATATATTCTTCACCCCTGAAGAAATAGATTTTATTGTTGGTTCCACTCCATAAAGCTGCACTTATTCCACTTGCAAAATCTGACGGAAATCCCGGCCAGCTTGGTGTAATCGGTTTGGGATAACCCGGATCAACGTTCCAACTGTTGTTCGGGTCTACCCGGATGAACTCATTGCCTTTAAAGAAGTAAATTTTCTGGTTTGTATCGCTCCACAAAGCGCCGTCTACACCTTCGGCAAATTCAGCTGGAAATCCGGGCCAGTTGCCATCAATTGGCTTCGGATATCCCGAATCAACTTCCCAGCTATTATTCGGATCTACCCGTATATATTCATTGTTTCTGAAAAAGTATATTTTTTGATTGGTTTCGCTCCACAAGGCTGCATCAACCCCACCTGTAAAAGGCGATGGAAATCCCGGCCAGTTACCATTGATCGGTTTTGGGTAGTCGGGATCAACGTTCCAGTTTTTATTGGGATCTACACGTACGTACTGGCTGCCTTTGAAAAAGTAAATCCGGTCGCTTTTACCATTCCATAGTGCGGCGTCAACACCACTTCCAAAACTCGCATTGAATCCGCGCCAGTTAGAAAGTTCATCCTTTTCAGGTTCACCACTGAGCCTCATTTGCGGAGAGCCGGTGGTTCTTACTATATTTTGAGCCGATGATGGTGTAAGCAATGACTTTCCTCTCGCTTTGAGCCTCCCCTGTATACAGGCAAGTGCCCCGGTTACTACCGGAGATGCACTTGATGTGCCATTAAAACTGCTTGTATACCAGAGATCTTCCGATTTCAGAAAATGGATTTTCTGGTCGATTTTATTCCATAAGCCGGCTGCAACGCCATTTGCAAATGTTGCCGGAAATCCGGGCCAGCTTGGAGTGATTGGCTTGGGGTATCCCGGATCAACCTTCCAGTCGTTGTTCGGGTCAACCCGGATAAACTGACTGTCTCTAAAAAAATAGATTTTTTTATTGGTCCCGCTCCAGATAGCCGTATCTACACCATTGGCAAAATTTGTCGGAAACCCGGGCCAGCTCGGGGTAATCGGCTTGGGATAACCAGAATCGACATTCCAGTTGTTGTTCGGGTCAACACGAATAAACTGGTTCCCCTTAAAGAAGTAAATTTTCTGATTTGTATCGCTCCACAAGGCTGCATCAACCCCCTTGGCAAAACCGGACGGAAACCCGGGCCAGTTGCCTTCAATCGTTTTGGGGTAATCGGGGTCGATCGCCCAATTATTACCCGGATCGATCCGGTAATATTGATCGCCTTTAAATATATAAACCTTTTGATTGGTATCACTCCATAACGCAGCATCCGCTCCGTTTCCAACTCCGTCCGGAAATCCGGGGCCACTGCTTGTCAGTGATTTGGGATATCCTTCTTCTACATTCCAGCTATTATTCGGATCAACAGTGATGAATTTATCTCCCTGCTCACCGCCATAACCGGCTGAAGTTACATTATGCCCCCAGCCCTGGGCATCCACACGCCTGCCCCAATTTGAAAACCCCAGGATACTTCGGTCTCTTCCCGACGAAGGAGACGCTCCTGCACCCACTATCACTGCTCCGGATTGAGGATTGTTCGGGTTAAACGGATTCTTCCATGACGAAGGAAAACCATTTTGAGGAGTATTAAATATCTCCGCATCAAAATCCTGAGAACCATTACCGGCCGCTTCTACAACAATAATCCCCTTGGAAGTAGCATACACAATGGCAGCAAAATCATCGGGCCACCACTCAATGGCAATATGCTTGTTGTTATGGGGATTGCGACGATGTACCTCCAACAATAGAATATCACCGGCATTTAATTCATCGGCTGCATCAATGATCGTCTGTGAAGTGGATGTACCCCAATAGGAGATTGCCCGCATATTGGCTTTAGGAGAGATACCCGTGATGCCAAAACTGTTTTCGTCTCCGCCCATTACCCCTAAAACAGCCGTGCCATGGTTCCTGGAGCCGGGCCTGTTATTTCCGGAAATCAAACCACCGAAATTTTCCCTGATATCCTCATGAGTCAGGTTAAATCCCCGTTCCATATCAATAACCTCTATTCCATTTCCTTTCCCTCCGACCATATTCCAGGCAAATCTGGCATCAACACCGCCGGGGGCTGTATCAAGATAGCCCTGTTTGGGTGTTAAATCCGGGGTTTGCCAATCGGCTGGGTTACTCGGTTCTTCGCCCGGAGGCTTGATATATGCGGCTTCTACG
>PWWM01000119.1 GCA_003561495.1 Gammaproteobacteria bacterium | reverse complement strand
ACAACCTGCTTGGAAGCCTGCCGGAGAGCATCGCCGAACTTTCGGAGCTCCAATTCGGCGAGGGCCTGGATTTTTGCTGGAACGAAATCCTGGTGCCCGAAGAGATCGCCGGCTTTGTCAATTCGCGCCACCTGGGCGGTGATCCCGGACATTGTCAGGGTATCGAGCCCCTGGCGTTCTCTCGTGATGCCTCGGGCCACTTTTACCAGCCCCAGGGCCGCGACGGCGAGGGTTTCATGTTGCACATGCTGGGTCACGGCGCCGGTCTGCTGTACTGGGCGACCTACAACGATCTGGGGGATCCTGTGTGGCTGGTCGCGACCGGGCGAGCCAGTGATCGAGTCATGCAGTTCGAGAATCTTTATCACACCCACTGGGGTGATGAAGGGCTCGAAGTGGAACGGGTCGGACGGGCCAGCCTGGTGCTGGTTGCCGATGACAACGGCTCCGATTGCCGGGCCGCGCTATTGCGTTTCCACGTCCAGGGCGATGGGTTCGGAGCGGGAGACGGGCGGGAGTTGAGCTATCTCGATGGTCTGGCCGACTGTATTGATGCCGCCGATCGAGACCCCATGATGAGCGATCTGGAAGGGCACTGGTATGACCCTGTTCAGGCAGGACGGGGTATCAGCCTGATGCCTTACGGAACTGATCAGCTCTTGCTGAACTGGTTTACCTATGATCAGTGGGGTGAGCAGCTCTGGCAGATTGGTGTCGGTAGTCGCGATGGTGATGAGCAACGAGTTGAGTTCGGTCCACTGTTGACGGTCACCGGCGGCAATTTCAATGACTTTATCGAGCCGTCGCTGCTGACGTTCGTCAGTAATGGGGTTGCCACTCTGGAGCAGACGGACGGTCAGTGGCGGTTCCGTTACCAGCGTGAGGGTTTCGAACCATTGGAGCTGAACCTGGATCGGGCCGAAGCCGGTCCCGACTTGCTGGCCTCGACCGGGAATCGCATCGACTTGACCATGCAATGGGCGGATCTGTTCGAACTCTACAGCCGCAGTATCTGGAGCGATGACCGCCTGCCGGGTCAGGTGCGGTTCAATCAGGAGCCTGTAGTCCACGATTTGACCGGCTTGCGTTTTCGTGGATCCTCCTCGCGCATGCTGCCGAAGAAATCCTTCAATATCCGCTTTGAGCAGTCACAGCCGCTGCTGTTTGGCAGTGACCGCATGAATCTCAATGCGATGTACACCGACCCGACGATGATGCGTGAGTCGGTGAGTTTCGAACTCTTTCACGCCCTGGGCCAGCCAGCGCCACTGACACGCTATTTTGACCTCTGGCTCAACGGCTTCTACGAGGGGACAGGGCTGCATATTCAGCGCGTCGATGAATGGCTGCTGACGCTGAACGATCTCAACCCGGACGGCACCTTGGTCAGGGACGAATTCCGTGACAATTCCGATTTACCTGCTTCGTCTTTTGCCTTCGATTTTTCCGAGCTGGAGCTGGAGGAAAGCCTCGACCTGCTGGCTGACAACTTCAATTCCCGCGGTGATCCGGACTGGCCGGCGGTGCTGGAGCTGATCGAGTGGGTCAGGCAGACGCCACCAGGCAGCGATTATGCTTCCGGATTCGAGCAACGCATCAATCTGGACAACTTCATCGACTGGATGGCCATTCACTGGCTGATCGGTGACATCGACTCGTTTGCCGACGACTACTGGCTTTACCTGGATCATGATGACCCGGATGGGCGCTGGCATTTCATCCCGTGGGACAAGGATCTGAGCTTTGGTTCGCACTGGCGCGAAGGATACGGTACCGCCAACGACTATTTCATCTACGAGCACAATCTGTCGGGGGGTTGGGGCAATGTCCTGATTGCTCGTTTCCTGGCCACTCCGGAGCTGCGCCAGCAACTTGAACAGCGCCTGGTGGAGTTGATGGAGTTCCATTTCCCGCAGGTGTGGTTTTTTGCCCGCTTTGAGGAACTGGCCGAACGCCTGGCCGATAGCGTGAGCATTCAACCCAGTGACACCGCGTTTCGTCGTCATGAGCGCAACCACCACGGTCAGCCCGGGCGATACGCCGAACATATCGAATCGCTAAAGGATTTCATCGAGCTTCGCTACCGATTCATCGAGCGTCGGCTTGCCGGCCAGTCGGGACCGGCCTACCAGGTCGACATCGAAGTCCAGGCCGGTGAAACGGCCAAGCGGTTTGCCACTGATGTGGACGGCTGGACCGTGCTGGCCATTGAGCCGGCCACCGAGTTCGAGACAGCCTTTACCCTGGAAACGCTGGTGGAGCCGGCTGAGGTGCAGGGCATCGATCGGGAATGGACGATCACGGTCGATGAGGCGCCCGGTTTTCTGGAATTGACGCTTTATTATCGTAATGACGTTCATGTCAATCGGGACAACTGGTGGACCGAGGACGAGGAAGCGATCAGTGATCAGGATCTGCTGGTGATGGTGGTGACCGGGCCGGATGGAGAGGAATCGACCTTACCGACTCGGGTCAATCCTTATTCGAACAAGGCGGTGGCCGAGTTGGAGATGGAGGCCGGGGAGTATCGGGTGCGGTTGGTTCTTGGGGAGTAGGGGGTCGCCCCGACTCGGGCCTTTCATTGTAGGTCGGCCCTACGTGGCCGATGGTTTGCTAGCCGGTCTTCGACCGGGCGGTTCTGACGAACCGCGGAGGGATGGCTGATGCTGCGCATCAGCGAGCTCGCTTGGCTCGGTTCGAACCCTCTGGTCGGGTTCGAACCCCTCCCTTGATGCACCATTGGGGCATAAAAAAACCCCAGTGTCTATGGGGCTTCGATTTATTGGCGGAGAGGGAGGGATGGACTGCGCGCCTTCGGCGCTTGCCCTCCGCTTCGCTACGGGTTGCTTCGCATCGAACCTGCTTGCGCAGGTTTCGAACCCTCTGATCGGGTTCGAACCCCTCCCTTGGGCGAAGGTAGGAGTATGAGCTGAGGTTGGTGTTTCCGGGGGCGATGAAAAATGGCGGAGAGGGAGGGATTCGAACCCTCGATGGGGTTTTTAGCCCCATACTCCCTTAGCAGGGGAGCGCCTTCAGCCACTCGGCCACCTCTCCGTAAACCTGATTTCTTGTCGACTCCCGTTGCGGGGGTCCAGCCGGTCTTCGACCGGGCGGTTCTGACGAACTTTTTGCCCTAAACCCCCATTTTAACGTATAAGAGGCTGGGCGGGCAGGTCAAGGCGCGCCATGATAATGGTATTGGGGCTTTGGGTAAAGCCCGTGGGCTGTTAGAATTCACTCTGGCTTTGTCGTGCAGCAGCCGGGGCGTGCTGCTTGAAGGACACTGAACTCTTGGAAGAAACAGAAAAAGCAGGTCAGCGACGTTCGGTGCGTGGCGTCGATTTTTTTCGCGGCTTTCTGCGCAGCCCTGAGCAGGTCGGCTCCATCATTCCCAGTTCGCGCTTTCTGGAGCGGCGGATTCTGGCCATGGCCGAGCTGGACGAGGCGCGCTGCGTGGTTGAGCTGGGACCTGGCACGGGTGGCACGACCCGGGCGATCCTCGAGGCCATGCGGCCGGATGCGCGCTTGCTGACCATTGAGCTCGATCCCCATTTTTCGGCCATTCTCGAGGAGTTGGGTGATCCACGCCTGGTTGCCCACACCGGCAGTGCTGCCGATCTGGCATCGATCCTGACTGAAAACGGGCTCAGTGCGCCCGATGTGGTGATTTCCGGCATTCCATTCTCTACCATGCCGCGCGAAATCGGCACAGCCATCATCGAAGCCGTTCGCGACAGTCTTGCCCCTGGTGGCCGCTTCCTGGCCTACCAGTTCCGTGGCCATGTCGGCCGACTGGGAGAACCCATTCTCGGCAAGCCCGAGGTCGAGCTGGAAATGCTCAATATTCCCCCGATGCGCTTTTACCGCTGGCGCAAGCCGGCCTGAGGCCGGCCTGGGCCCGTCGCCCGGGAGGTCAGGTGACCGGGCTGGGCAGTGTGAGAATGGCGCTGGCGATCGAAAAGTAGATCAGAATACCCAGTACGTCGGCCACCGAAGTGATCAGCGGAGTGCTCGCAGTGGCCGGGTCCATGTTCAGCCGTTGCAGAATGAACGGCAAGAGCATCCCGATCATGGCGCCCATGATGACCACGGCCAGCATCGAGAAGCCGACGACCATGGCCAATTCCATCCCCAGTTCCGGGCCTCCGCGCCAGACCCCAACAATTGAGACGGCCAGGCCCAATGTAATGCCCAGTCCCAGTGCGACCGAAAACTCCTTACCCCACAATCGCAACCAGTCACTGACCTGAACATCTCCAATTGCCAGAGCGCGGACCATCAGGGTGGCAGACTGACTGCCGGCATTACCGCTACTTGCGATGATCAGCGGCAAGAAGAAGACCAGGGCGATGACTGCCTCGATGGCGTTTTCGAAAAGGGCAATGGCCAGGCCGGAAACGAGATTGACAAGGACCAGGATCAGCAGCCAGCCGATCCGTTTGCGATACAGGAATACGGGGCTGGCTTCTCGGATCGAGATGTTGACCGCGCCGGTTGCGCCGAGTTTATGGAAGTCCTCGGTGATCTCTTCCTGGGCGACATCCATGATGTCGTCAACTGTGACGATGCCGAGCATGACGCCATTCTTGTCGGTGACGGCCAAAGTATTGATGTCATAGTGCTGGATGACCTGAACGGCTTCTTCGCGGTCAGCCGAGGCCTGAACCGAGTAGTACTCCTCATCCATCAGGGACTCCACCTTGGCGTCTTGACGCGACAGGATGAAGTCCTTGAGCTTGACCGCATCGAGCAGGCGGCCGCGCTCATCGGTGACGAACACGAAGTTGACGGTTTCTCCGCGATTGGCCTCGTGACGGATATGATCCAGCGCCCGCGCAACCGTCCAGCTTGGCCGCACGGCGACAAAACGCGGGGTCATGAGTCGACCAATGGACTCTTCCGGGTAGCCCAGCAGTTTCAGTGATTGTTTGAGGTCTTCGGGAGCCAGTAACTTCAGGTGGCTCTCCAGTTCTTCCGACGACAGGCTTTCCAGGAACGCTGTTCGGTCATCAGGCAGCAATTCGTGCAGGATTCGCCGGGCCTCGTTGTCCGGCAGTGCATCCAGCAGGTCACGCTGCTGGGTCTTGCTCAGGTAGGAGAAGGTGTCCGTCTGTCGCTCTTCCGGTAGTGTCCGGAAAACCTTGAGCTGCTCTTCGATTTCGACCTGGCCCATGGCCTCGGCGATATCCTGAACGGCCATTTCTTCAATGGTTTCGACAAGCTGCTGGTGCTTTTCCAGTTTGAGCAGGGCGATGAGTTCGATGATTGCGCCTTTTTCAGCCATGAGGTTCTCCTTTGGCTAGCCATTAATGTGGCGATTGATAGATGAATGATGACATGTAAACGAATTCGATGACCTTTCAGAAGGTCAGCGCCAGGCCAGCGGTAAAGAACCAGTCTGTCTCACCTCGCAAGGGGCGCCCCGCCGCAAGGTCGAGATGATCGAGCAGGCCGCCAAAGCCGAAGCGCAAACCGAGCTGGGCCTCCGGGTCTTCGTCGGCGCCTTCGCGGTAGATCTGACCAATCAGATCGAAGGCGGCGGTGGCCTCCCACTCGAAGGCGGCACCAAGAAAAGCCCGGTCGCTGTTGTCGTCTTCACGTGAGCGAATCCAGCCGATATTGCCGTGTAGTACCAAGGGGACATCGTTCATCTCATAGCTGACCGGAACGTTGATCAACCAGTCGGTGAAATCGCCGTCATCGAAGCCAAGCTCAACCGCGGCAGCCACGGCCAGGCGACCCGGCTCGATCGGTGAAAACTGCCACTTTGCCGCCGGTTCAAAGCGATTGAAGCTTTCCCCGTCTTCTTCGAAGCGGATGAGACCGGCAGTCAACTCCAGTGAGGTGCCGCTCGGTGTCCAGGCCGGAAGGAAAGCGAATTCGGCGTTGTTGCCGTCGATGTGGGTAAACCAGGTCTCGATCTGAAAGTCACCGGGGGCGGTGATATCGGCATCATCGACCGGATAGTGACCGCCGGCAGCCAGTGCGGACAGCGGCAGAGCGCCGGCCAGATTCATGCAAAGAATCAAGTAACGCATTGAGGACCTCTCTTGTTGTGTAAAAACCAACAGCAGGAGGTCGACACCGCATGGAGCAACGGTTTACGAACTGCATCGATCGAACAATCAGCGTTTCGCGCACAGGGTCGTGCAACCCGATGCGATGTTATGTAGTGGTTCGATTGTGAACAGCCGAGAGGCGGCAACTGGACGCAAGTCTGCGTCAGGCTGCCCTTGGATGAGAAAAGGCAGGCTACCGGAGACGCGCGTTCAAACGACCGCCGTTGCTTCGGTGACGACTCAAAACCTGCCTCCTTAGAATAGCATGAAACCGCGACAAGTATAGCCGGGCAGTCGTCAAAGTCAACCGAAGTTGCGAAAATTCGGCATTTTCAAGCATGTGGTGCTGGTGTTAAAATGGCGGGATTTACCTGCCGGAGCACCGCTGCCATGCGCCTGATCGATGAAGCACTGACTTTTGACGATGTCTCGCTGGTCCCGGACTACTCCGAGGTACTGCCGAAAGACGTTGACCTGTCGACCCGCATCACGCGCGATCTGCGCCTGAACATCCCGCTGGCCTCGGCAGCCATGGACACCGTCACCGAGGCCCGCCTGGCCATTGCCATGGCCCAGGCCGGGGGGCTAGGCGTGATCCACAAGAACATGAGCATCGAACGCCAGGCCGAACAGGTACGCATCGTCAAGAAATACGAGGCCGGGGTGATCAAGGATCCCATCACCGTGGGCCCGCACACCACCATTCGCGAGGTGTTCGATTTGACCCGTGAGCACAATATCTCCGGTGTTCCGGTGGTTGACGGTGGTGAGCTGGTCGGCATCGTCACCAGTCGTGACATGCGCTTTGAAAAGAAGCTCGATGACCCGGTGCGCAACATCATGACCCGCAAGGACAAGCTGGTCACCGTGAGCGAGGGCGCCAGCCAGGACGAGGTGCTGGAGTTGCTGCACAAGCACCGCATCGAGAAGGTGCTGGTGGTCAATGAAAAATTCGAGTTGCGCGGCCTGGTTACTGTCAAGGACATTCAGAAGTCACGCGATTTTCCCAATGCCGCCAAGGATTCAGCCGAGCAATTGCTCTCGGCCGCTGCGGTGGGCACGGGTGGTGATACCGAAGATCGCATCACCGCGCTGGTCGAGGCCGGCGTGGATATCGTCGTGGTCGATACCGCCCATGGGCATTCGCGCGGGGTGCTGGATCGAATTGCCTGGACCAAGAAGAACTTTCCCGATGTTCAGGTCATTGGCGGCAATGTGTCGACCTCCGATGGCGCCCTGGCGCTGGCCCAGGCCGGTGCCGATGGCGTCAAGATCGGCCAGGGACCGGGTTCGATCTGCACCACCCGTATCGTGGCCGGAATCGGTGTGCCCCAGGTCAGTGCAGTCGCGGCCGCAGCCAACGCTGTTCGCGAATTGTCGATTCCGATCATTGCCGACGGCGGCATCCGCTTTTCAGGCGATGTCGCCAAGGCCATCGCGGCCGGCGCTTCAACCGTCATGATCGGGTCATTGCTGGCCGGCACCGAGGAAGCGCCCGGGGAAGTGGAGTTGTTCCAGGGCCGCTCTTACAAGAGTTATCGCGGCATGGGCTCGCTTGGGGCCATGCAGAAGGGCTCATCGGATCGGTATTTTCAGACCGATGCATCGGTCGACAAGCTGGTTCCGGAGGGCATCGAGGGTCGGGTGCCCTACAAGGGCCTGCTCAGTGGTGTCGTTCACCAGTTGATGGGCGGGCTGCGTGCGGCCATGGGGTATTGCGGATGTACCAGCGTCGATGATCTTCGGACCAAGGCCAAGTTCGTCCGCATCACCGGCTCGGGGGTGCGTGAATCCCACGCTCACGACGTCACCATCACCAAGGAAGCCCCGAATTACAAGCTTGGATGATGAATCAGGGGTACGGAAAAGGCTCAAGGCTCAAGGCGCAAGGCTCAAGGTTCAAGGAAAACCTGAAAAGCTGATTTGCCGACCACTGACCACCGACCACCGACCAGACCACCGACCACCGAGATCACCCATGTCCAACCGAGTCCCGAGTCCCGAGTCCCGAGTCCCGCCCACGGACATCCACGCCCAACGCATCCTGATCCTGGACTTTGGTTCCCAGTACACCCAGCTGATTGCCCGGCGGGTGCGCGAGATCGGTGTCTATTCCGAAATCCATCCCTACGATGCCGGCGAGGAGGCCATCCGTGCCTTCGGGGCCAGCGGGATCATCCTGTCGGGCGGGCCGGAATCGGTGGCCTTTGAGGACAGCCCGCGCATTCCGCAGGTGGTCTTCGACCTCGGACTTCCACTGCTTGGTATTTGCTACGGCATGCAGGCCATGGCCACCCATTTTGGCGGCACGGTCAGCCCGTCCGATGAGAAGGAATTCGGTTACGCCGAGGTTGCCATTGCCGAGCCGGGCGAGTTGTTGCGCGGCATCGAGGACCGCGTCGACACATCGGGCCGGGCCATGCTCGAAGTCTGGATGAGCCATGGCGACAAGGTGACGGCGCTGCCCGACGGGTTCGAAGTCATGTGCACCACATCGTCAGCGCCGATTGCCGGCATGGCTGATGAGAATCGTCGCTACTATGGCCTGCAATTCCATCCGGAAGTGACGCACACCAGCCAGGGCCGGCGCATACTCGAGCGCTTCGTTCACGAAATCTGCGGTTGCCCGGAGTCATGGACGACCGAAGCCATCATCGAGGACCAGATCGCGCGGGTTCGTGAACAGGTCGGCAGTGACACCGTCCTGCTGGGCCTGTCGGGCGGAGTGGATTCTTCTGTCGTCGCTGCCTTGTTGCACGAGGCCATCGGCGATCAGTTGCTGTGCATCTTTGTTGACACCGGATTGCTGCGCTACCGTGAAGGGGACCAGGTCATGGCCACATTCGCCGAGCATCTGGGCGTTCGGGTCGAGCGGGTCAATGCCCGCGATCAGTTCATGAACGCCCTGGTCGGAATCCATGATCCGGAAGAAAAGCGCAAGATCATCGGTCGCGAATTCATCCGCGTTTTCGAGGCCGCCGCCCGAGATCACCAGGAAGCCAGCTGGCTGGCCCAGGGCACTATCTATCCCGATGTCATCGAGTCGGCCGGTGCGGCGACCGGCAAGGCCAAGGTGATCAAGTCCCATCACAATGTCGGTGGCTTGCCGGAGGAGATGAACCTGAAACTGGTCGAGCCTCTGCGCGAGTTGTTCAAGGACGAAGTACGAAAGATCGGTATCGAGCTGGGTCTGCCGGCCGAACTGGTCATGCGTCATCCGTTCCCGGGACCGGGGCTGGGCGTGCGCATACTCGGCGAGGCAAGGCTCGAGTATGTCGAACCCTTGCAGAAGGCCGATCACATATTCATCAGTGAGCTACGCAAGGCCGGTCTTTACGACAAGGTCAGCCAGGCCTTTGCGGTTTTTTTGCCGGTCAAGTCAGTGGGCGTGGTCGGCGACTCGCGTCGTTACGAATTCGTCATCGCCCTGCGTGCGGTTGAAACCATCGATTTCATGACCGCGCGCTGGGCGCATCTCGACCATGAGTTCCTCGACCATGTCTCGCGGCGAATCATCAATGAGTGTGACGGGGTTTCGCGGGTGGTCTACGACATCTCGGGCAAGCCACCGGCGACTATTGAGTGGGAGTGACGGGAACTCGGTCAGCCCTGTCAGTGTCTGCATCCATGGGCTGCCACTCTGAAAGGATCTGATTGAATGACAATAAAGACCTCCCACGACATTGGTCACTTCTATTCGCCAATTGTCAATCCTTCAGAAGTTGAAGCGGAGGCTGAGCAGCTCTGGAGAGAGCGACTCGAACTTCCGGGCATCGATTTCAACGATCAAAATCATCAGCGAGTACTTGATGATGTTTTTCCAGTTCTGATCGGCGACTATGACTATCCTGAACATGCGCCGGCCGAGGACGAGGATCTTGATTCCTTCTATACTCGCAATTCGCAGTTCAGCTGGCTTGATTCAAGACTATTGTTCGTGCTGTTGCGCCATTGGCAACCATCAAGAATCATTGAAGTGGGTTCGGGATATTCTTCGCTATTGATGGCTGATGTCAATCATCGCTTCCTCGACGGCCGGGTGGAAATATGCTGCATCGAGCCCTATCCGCGTCCATTCCTGCGTCGGGGTATCCCGGGAATTGCGCAGGTAATTGAGGAACGTGTTCAGATCGTCCCTCAAACACTTTACGATGAGCTTGAAGCGGGTGACATCCTGTTCATCGATTCGTCTCATGTCAGTAAAACCGGGAGTGATGTCAACGAACTGCTGCTGGAAGTGGTGCCGAATCTGCGGCCCGGCGTCCGAATACATGTGCATGATATCTTCCTTCCGGCTGAATATCCTCGCCATTGGGTGATTGACGAATACCGCAGCTGGAATGAACAGTATCTTCCGCGGGCCTTGCTGACACATTCAAGCGGCTTTAGGGTGCTGTTCGGGAGCAACTATGCGTTCTTGAAGTATCCCGAGCGTGTGCTTGCTGCACTGGGCCCAGGCGTGCGGCGTGCGTTTGGGGGAGGGAGCTTCTGGTTCGAACGGACTGAGACAACGACATAAGTGATGTCCAATCGAGCACCTTCTCCATCAGCTGGCCATCCGTCGGGCTCAGGCCACCCGAGCGCCCGTTGGTATTGGGCTTTCTGGACTCTCGTTGCTATCGCGCTGTGGCTACCGGCTTTTCTTGCCATGGAGCTTATGGGCGGCTACCGCTCCTCGGCCCACTTGTTTACGGCGCTGGCCACTTTGGCAATAGCAGGCAGCCTTGCCGGGGCCCAGGGGCTCCTGCGCCTTCGGGTGTTCTGGATTGTGCTGGCCCTGGTGGTGAGCTTACTGGTCTTTCTGCGGCTGCTTTTTTTTGGAGTAGTTCACTTTTCCGGGGCGGGATTTACTGATGAATTCTTCCTGCATCTCGAATGGCAAAGCGTGGTCATCGCATGGAAGGAATATCCTGCATTGGTGATTGGCGGATTGATGGGGATGTGTGTTTTGGTCATCGTCGTGGTGATGACAGGACGTCGCCTTGCATTGCCGTCTCGGCCGACATCGATGATTCTTCTTCTTATTTCGCTGGTGCTGATGTCAACCGGCCGAGAGCAGCTCCCGGAATGGCAATTGTTTGACGGCTGGCGAAACTGGCACCAGCAAGAGATCATGGTGCTGGATGATGAAACCCGCGAACGTCTTGAGGCGACCGGGTTGGTTGAATTTGACATTCCCAACAAGAGCCGGGTGCGTGCTCGTCATCCAGAGGAACCGAAGAATCTGATTCTGTTATATCTCGAATCGATTGGAACCAACCTGACCGAACAACCCGACTGGCCTGGCTTGATGCCGGGACTTGAACGAATTCAGGCTGAACATTCCTTCATTGACACATTCTGGACTAGCAGCTACATCACGATCGAAGGCCTGACCAATAGCCAGTGTGGAACCCTATTCCCCTTCGCTCGCGGCAGCGAGAGCATGGCCGGAGGAAGTGGGCTGGCTGAACAGCTGCCCTGTCTGGGTGATGTGCTTGGAGCCGCCGGCTATCATCAGGTTTACCTTGGCGGTGCAGGCATGTCGTTTGCCGGCAAGGGCGATTTTCTGGCTGCCCATGGTTTCGATGAGCTCAAGGGCATGGAGCACTGGAGAGAAATCGGACTGGAACAACGTCCGGGTAAATGGGGCTTGAGCGATCCAGAGTTGTTCGATCAATCGATTGCCGAAATCGAGCGCCTGCGGGCTGAGGATCGACCGTTCAATCTGACCATGTTGACCATCGGCGCACATGTTCCTGGATACGTTTATCGAGAGTGTGACGGTTATGACGATGACGCCCCGCGTTTCATCAATGCAATTGCCTGTACAGACCAGTTATTGACCGAGTGGCTGTCTCAATTGCGTGAGCGGGACCTGTTGCGTAACACCGTGCTGGTGATTACCGCTGACCATCATGTTTTCCCCAGTCCAGAAATGCGCGAGTTGTTTGGCGACAGTGTCCATGATAGGCGTCTGCCATTCATCGTCATCGGTGAGGACTTGCCCGAACCGGAAGCCAGCGAGGGTGCGCTCTATGATCTTGCGCCAACGGTTCTGGATCTGTTGGGCATCGAGCATGATGCCGCATTCGCTCTCGGTCGGTCATTGGTGCGAAAGCCTTCGCGTCCCGACTATTTCATCAAGCGCTATGCCGACATTTATCAAGGGCAACGGCATGAAATCAACCCGCTGGATTGTGACGAATCCGAATCACCAGGCAACCCGACATTGCCGCTCGATCCGTGCACCCGGGGCGAATTGCTGGGTAGTCTGAATGTGCTGGCACGATCATTGTCTGATCCCCCTGATCGTATTGCCTGCCACGATGGCCAGGAGCGTCTGGTCGCAGGAGAGGAAATCGAAGATGGTTTTGAGCTCGTCATTGGTGGAGTGGAGCAATCGGGGCGCTTCGTCTATCAGGGCAGGCCAATCGCCCCCGATCGATCGGGCTTGTACCTGCTTCCCATTGATTCGTCTGGTGAGGTGATTCACCGGCGCTTTTTTCCCGAAGATGTGCTGACAGATGACGGCTCGATTGCCAATGCCGTAGCGGCTGATGATGCAGCGTTCCACTTGCTGCTTTGGCGTCCGTCGGCAGAATCGTCGCAGGAACTGCAGCTTGATCCCTTCGGCATCTCGTTGCCTCCTGAAAATGGCCTGCTGGTCGTTGTTGATCGAAATGGTGAAAAGCTGGTAAGAGAACCTCTGGCCGAGATGACGGATCCTCGATTCAGCGGTGTGGTGTGGTCAACACTGTGCCCGAAACTCAACGATTCCTGACAGTCATGGCCAGAACCCGGGGAAAAAGCGATCGACCACAAATGCCAGCCAAACCATCGCGGCCAGGAACATCAGAGTCAGGGTCAACGCCGAACCGGCATCCTTGGCCTTGCCGGATAGCTCATGGAATTCGGGACCGATTCGGTCAACCAGAGCTTCAATGGCTGAATTGACGAGTTCCCCTGCCAGTACCAGAGTCCATACACTGAGTAGCAGGATGAACTCCAGAAATCCGTTGGCCAACCAGAAGCCGGCTGGAATTAAAACGACGAACACCACCAGTTGGGCGCGAAATGCCGCCTCGTCGCGAAAGACCAGGCGATAGCCGCGAAGGGAGTTCCGAGTGGCAAAGATCAAGCGTTGCAGTTCGTTTTGCGGAGTGAAGGGTTTCAAGATTGCAGGAGTCCTTGGTGTTCAAAATTAAGAATCCTGCGTCCGCAGGACTTTCATTGTCAAGTCAGGGACGCTGGAGCAGAATGAAACTATTCGGGCTTGGTCGTGATCTTACCCTTGTCATCCAGGTCTCGATAGAGTTCGGGTTGGCCATGAATCGATGCGGTTGCAGAACAGATTAGCTATAAAGAGGACGAACGTTTGCAAGCAAGTCAATCAAGCAATCCGGCCCGTTTGGGCCTTCATGGACTCTCTCGAGCCATCCTGGTGTTTGCCATCCTGATGGCGGTGGCCATGCTTCCACTGGTTGTTCAGGCTTCTGCGCTGAGCCTGGAGCTTGCTGAGCCCTGCCCGGATGAGGTGCCTTTTTCAGTGACCGTATTCTGGAGCCTGGACGATGCTGCTGTTGATCGTGCCGAGATACGAGTTGACTCCAGCGACGGCACGCTGTTCACAAGTGCCTCGGAAAGTGGTCAGTCCACCACAGGAAACTGGGTTCGGCCTGGAATGCGTTTCTACCTGGTTGAAGCAGACGGCGGTCGTGTTCTGGGGGAAGCACATGCCAGCCTTGATGCCTGTAACCAGGAGGCTGAGGCAAGGGTAGAGGAGAGTCCAGCCACGGTCGAGCGCACCGAACCGAGGTCGCGCCGTGAACGTGAACCATCGATATCGCCGCCTACCGCTGCGCCGAGCTCCCGGCCGCCGGCTATCCTGGAGCCCACGGGTCGCATTGAGCTGGCGCAAGATGAATTCTTGCGACTGAGCCCGCCTCGTTTGCGTTTCTGTGGTCAGCCGGTCGAAAAGGCGATGGTTCGGGTGCTGTGGGATGTTTCCGATCTCGAGCAGGAACGTGTGAGGATCTACCTGGATTCCCCGGGTGGTCAGCTTCTGGTCGATGGCCCGGCCCGGGGAGAAGAGATCACGGGTGAGTGGGTGACTGACGGCATGCGTTTTCTGCTTTATCTGCCTGAGCGCGGCGAGGTCGTGGCCGAGCGTCAGTTCCGCATACTGCCATGCAGCGTTGCTGAATACCCGGATGAGCCGGTCGACGACTGAAGCGACCGTGGCCCGCCTGCAACATTCGGACATCGACTGGATGTCAGCTGCCCTGGACAATGCGCGCCGCGCCGAGAGCATGGGTGAGGTTCCCGTCGGCGCCGTTCTCGTTCGTGATGGACAGCATCTGGCCGATGGTTGGAATCGGGTCATCGTTGACCAAGACCCCACCGCCCATGCCGAGATCGTCGCTCTTCGTGCGGCGGCAAGTAAACGGGAGAATTATCGTCTGCCACACACGACCCTGTATGTGACACTGGAGCCCTGCAGCATGTGTGCAGGCGCAATCATCAATGCCCGGGTTCAGCGCGTCGTCTATGCGACAGCCGATCCGAAAACCGGGGCCGCGGGCTCGGTATTCGACATCCTTCGCCATGCCCAGCTCAATCATCGCTGTGAAGTGACTGCCGGGGTGCTGGCCGAAGAGTCCGCGGCTTTGCTGCGCGATTTTTTCAGAATGCGACGTTGACGGGACCACCCGACCAGCGAGTCAACGTGACCTCGTCGAACCTGAACAATGCTACTATTGAGCGGTTTACATCGCAAAACATCAAGGTACACCCATGAACAGAACAGGACTGATGATCATCATCGGCGGGGCGCTT
>PWWM01000202.1 GCA_003561495.1 Gammaproteobacteria bacterium | reverse complement strand
GAACCCTGCACCAGTCACCCTGCCTGAACCGGGAGCAATATCGGGGATGACTTTTGTCGCATGCGGTCATGCCCACATTCTGCCATCATGTCCACCGGTTCTGTTGGAGTACACACAGCGTGGATGATGCGGCAATCCAGGCCACCGGTCTGGTCAAGCACTTCGGCGAAACCGTGGCCGTCGATGGCGTCAACCTGGTGGTCCAGCGCGGACAGGTTCTGGGTCTGCTTGGACCCAATGGCGCCGGCAAGACCACCATGGTGCGCATGCTTGCCACACTGACCCGCCCTGATGCGGGTGCCGCGAAGGTTGGAGGGCATGACGTCATTGAACAAGCCCATGAAGTACGCGGCAAGATTGGACTGACCGGTCAGTTCGCTTCCATCGACGATCGCCTGACCGGCAGGGAAAACCTGTTCCTGATCGGCCGATTACTCGGCTTTACTCGCGCCCAGGCTCGCTCGCGGGCGGCCGAATTGCTGAACCGCTTTCAACTGGATGATGCTGCTGATCGTCCGGCGCAGAGTTACTCGGGAGGAATGCGTCGCCGACTGGATCTGGCCGCCAGCCTGGTCGGCCAACCTGAGATCCTGTTTCTTGATGAACCCTCCACCGGCCTGGATCCGCGTGCCCGTCGGCAACTCTGGACCCTGATCCGCGAGCTGGTCTCCGATGGCGTGACTGTGTTGCTGACCACCCAGTACCTGGACGAGGCCGACACGCTGGCCGACGAAATCGTGGTGATTGACCATGGCAAGGTCATTGCCGCAGGCACTCCGGAAGCTATCAAGCGCCGGATCGGCGCCCGCACCCTGGTTCTGGGATTGGTCGATTCGACCCGACTGGACCTGGCGGCAACCATTCTGGCCGGGGTTTCCGGTCAGGATCCCGATCGCCAGGGTGAGCGTCTGAGCGTGAGTCTTTCCGGTCATTCCATGCTGCCGGCGTTGATACGCGCGCTGGATGAGTCCGGCATCGAAGTCGACGAATTGGTGCTCAAAGACCCCAGCCTGGATGAAGTCTTTCTCTCCTTGACTGGTCAGCCAGCCCCTCCCGAAACCATGAATCCGGAGGCATCATGAAAGCTTCATCGCCCGGATTGGCTCGATCCCTGGATCAGACATTCAGTCTGGCCTGGCGCTCACTGGTTCAATTGCGCCGCAACCCTTGGGAGCTGGGTGACTACAGCTTTCAGCCGGTGCTTTTTCTGCTGTTGTTCGTCTACATCTTCGGCGGGGCCATTGCCGGTTCCACCGACGAGTACCTGACTTTCATGTTGCCCGGGATCGTGGTCATGAACATGATGTTCGTGACGGTCTATATCGGCCATGGATTGAACACCGATCTCACCCGCGGTTATTTCGATCGCCTGCGCGCCATGCCGGTGGCGCGCTGGGCACCCCTGGCCGGACGCATACTGGCGGACCTGGTCAAGCAGGCCTGGTCGATCGTGCTGCTTCTGGGACTTGGATTTCTGCTTGGTTTTCGACTGGAAACCTCGGTGTTCGGGCTGCTTGCGATGTGCGTCCTGGTGCTGGTCTTTGCGCTGGCCTTTTCCTGGGTCATGATCCTGGTCGGGATTCTGGCCCGCGACCCGGAGCATGTTCAGATCTTCGGCTTTACCGCACTGTTCCCGGTCACATTCGTCAGCAATGTATTCGTGCCGATCGAGACCTTGCCGGTCTGGCTGCAGGGCATTGTCAGCGCCAACCCGGTCTCGGTCCTGACCGATGCCTGCCGCGGCCTGCTACTGGGTGGACCGGTCTGGAGTCCAATCCTGATTTCCCTGATCTGGTCACTGGCCTTCGCCGCCCTGTTCATTCCACTTTCGCTGATGGCGTTGCGCAAGCGGCTTGGTCATTAGGTATAATTTGCGGTTTTCCCCACTCCACAGTCAGGAGACGGTTCATGGGCATTCTGAGCAAGCTTGAAACTCTGCGTTCCATCGGCGGCAAGCCGCTGACTACCGGTCTGGCCAATGAAACCATCGAGCGTTTTGCCGACCGAGATGCGCGCCTGGAACAGGCCGTGGACGAAGCACTGGGCGTGATGGAGTGCTGGCAATCGGCCTACCCCGACCTGGTATGTGCCGATGAGATCGAGCAGAAGGATGTCCTGCAGTCGGGATTCGTCAATTTCTATGCCGATGACGCCGTCAATCCCTACGTGGCATTGTCTGCCCGCGGCCCATGGATCATCACCGCCAAGGGCGCGGTACTGCATGATTCCGGCGGTTACGGCATGCTCGGATTCGGCCACTCTCCCGACAATATTCTTAACGTCATGGCCCAGCCGCACGTCATGGCCAACGTCATGACACCCAGTTTCACTCATCTGCGTTTTGTCGAGACCCTGCGTCGTGAAATCGGCCATCGCCGCCAGGACGGCTGCCCGTATCAACGCTTCCTGTGCATGAATTCCGGCTCGGAGTCGGTGACCGTTGCCGGGCGCATTGCCGACATCAACGTCAAGCTGATGACCGACCCTGGCGCTGCCAAGGCCGGCTACCGCATCATGCGATTGTCGTTGAGCGGTGGATTTCATGGCCGCACAGAGCGCCCAGCCATGTACTCGGACTCGACTCGAAAAACCTATGCAAAGTACTTGGCCTCGTTCCGCGACAATGGCCAACTTCTGACCGTCGAGCCCAATAACATAGAAAAGCTTGAGGAAATCTTTGCCTGGGCCGATGCCAATCAGGTCTTTCTGGAAGCCATGTTCATGGAACCGGTCATGGGCGAAGGCAATCCTGGCGCCGCGATCAACCCGGAATTCTATGCCCGTGCACGCCAGCTGACTCGCGACCATGGCACCTTGCTGCTGATGGATTCCATCCAGGCCGGCTTGCGCGCCCAGGGCGTGCTGTCCATCGTCGACTACCCCGGCTTTGAAGGGCTCGAGGCACCCGACATGGAAACCTACTCCAAGGCGCTGAATGCCGGACAATACCCATTGTCGGTGCTGGCCATGAACGAAAAAGCCGCCACCTTGTACCGCAAGGGCGTGTACGGCAATACCATGACCGCCAATCCCTGCGCCCTGGATGTCGGCACCACGGTCCTGAACTCGGTCACGCCGGAAATTCGCACCAATATTGTCGAGCGCGGCCGCGAGTTCCTCGACAAGTTCAACGCACTGAGAGAAGAACTGGGCGGTCGAATCACCCGCGTTCAGGGCACCGGACTGCTGTTTTCGGTGGAGCTGGACAGCCGGCGTTACAAGGCTTACGGCGAGAACTCCACCGAGGAGTACCTGCGCATCCACGGCATCAATGTCATCCATGGCGGCGAGAACTCGCTGCGCTACACCCCGCCGTTCGCCATCACCAGCGCCGAGGTTGACCTGATTGTAGAAGCGACGCGGGAGGCGTTGCTGAAAGGGCCGACCAAGGCGGTTGAGGTGGCGGCTTGAAAAAACAGGTTTAAGGGTTAAGGTTTAAGGATTAAGGGAAAAGGATTGGGGATTCTCAGGTTTTGAGAAGGGGGTGTGGTTTGATGGCATCACGAACCAATGTGATGGAGGATAACCATGCAGCAAGCCATTCCGAAACATCAGTCTCGCCAAACGAAACCAGCCATGGCGCGCCTTGCCAGCCATTTCAGACTGGCCGGCACGCTGGCCGCTGAACTGCTGGCATTGGCCAGCATGGCCACCGCCCTCACCGCCGGCTTCCTCTTCCTGATCACCCTTCTCCCCACCTGAACCCTGAACCCTGAACCCTGAACCCTGAACCCTGAACCCTGAACCCTGAACCCTGAACCCTGAACCCTTAAACCTTTAACCCTATTCCCTACCCTTCCTTATCCTCCATCACCGACTTCTCCAGCTCCTCGATGGATGCATGGCGCACATCCACACCCTCGACCAGGTAGATGATGTACTCGGCGATGTTCTTGGCATGGTCGCCGATGCGCTCCAGGGCGCGGGCGATCCAGATGCAATCGAGCACGCGACGGGTATTGCGGGGCTCTTCCGCAAGGTGGGTATAGTACTGGCGAAGCAGGTTTTCGTATTCGACATCAACCTTTTCATCTTCACGCACCAGCTTGACCGCCACCTCGGGCACCATCCGGGCAAAACCATCAAGCGCATCATGCAGCATGCCGCGCACGGTGTTGGCCATACTTTCCAGCTCCACGTAGTTGCCGCGCG
>PWWM01000162.1 GCA_003561495.1 Gammaproteobacteria bacterium | reverse complement strand
CTCGGCCTCGTCCCCCCCCCGCTCCAGATCATTGCCCGTCTTGATGATGGCCAGCACCAGCCGTAGATCGCTGGCGGTGGGTTGACGTCGGGCCAGGATCATGGTGGCCTGGGCGTCGATCTCCTTTTCCATCTCGTTGACCTGGTCATCCAGGTCGATGACTTGCTGGGCCTTGGCGGTATCACCATCGACCAATGCGGCCACGGCATCGCGCACCATTTCCTCGGCCACCCCGCCCATGGCCATGACATCCTGGCGCAACATGTCCAGTTCCTGGTTGAACTGGCGTGAAATATGCTGATCGAAATGCTTTTCCATTGTTCTCGCTCCAAAGCGATAGTCATGCCAAGTACAGGATCGTCCGGTGATTAACCATACCGGCCGGTGATGTAGTCCTCGGTGGCCTTCTTGGCCGGGTTGGTAAACAGCTTGGCCGTATCGTCATACTCGATCAATTCGCCCAGGTACATGTAGGCGGTAAAGTCCGAGACTCGTGCCGCTTGCTGCATGTTGTGGGTGACGATGACGATGGTATAGGACTCCTTGAGATCGATGATCAGTTCCTCGACCTTGGCGGTCGAGATCGGGTCCAGGGCCGAACAGGGTTCATCCAGCAGAATGACCTCGGGTTCGATGGCGATCGCGCGGGCAATTACCAATCTCTGCTGCTGGCCTCCGGACAAGCCGAAAGCATTGTCATTGAGTCGATCCTTGACCTCATCCCACAAGGCCGCCCGACGCAGGGAGTTCTCGACCACCTCGTCGAGCTTGCGCCGGTTCGTCACACCCTGCAGACGCAATCCGTAAGCGATGTTCTCGTAAATCGACTTCGGGAACGGGTTGGGCTTCTGGAAGACCATGCCAACCTTGCGACGCAACTCGGGCACATCCACCGAAGGATGGTAGATATCATTACCTTCGATCGTGATCTCACCCTCAATTCGACAGATGTCGATCAGATCATTCATGCGATTGAAGCAGCGTAACAGTGTCGACTTGCCACAACCGGATGGTCCGATAAAGGCCGTTACGCGCTTGTTGGGAATGTCCATGGTGATATTCTTCAGCGCCTGGTCTGAACCGTAATACAGATTCAGATCCTTGACCCGCATGGAAATTTCCTCGTTACGCAGGCTCAGCCGCTTGCGATTGTCCTTGTTCGCCAACCCGACACTAGCCATTGGCGCAGACGTTGCACCTTGCTCGTTACCCATATTCATAATTCGATGCTCTGGTGTGCATGACAATCAAAATCTCTAAAAGCACAAAAATCCTTTAAACGCAAAGACGCGAAGACGCTAAGAAATGAAATTCCTATACATTCTTCAAGAGCAAAATATGTTTTTAGTAGCATGAAATAATTCACTTCTTCTTTTCCTTTGCGTCTTTGCGTCTTTGCGTTTCCAAGGTTTTAATCACTTTCGCTCTTGTACTTCTCTCGCAGGCGGTTGCGCACCGCAATCGCGGTCAGGTTCAAAACCAGGATCAGCAGCACCAGAATCAGCGCCGTGGCATAGACCAGTGGGCGCGCCGCCTCTGCGTTCGGGCTCTGGAAACCGACATCATAGATATGGAAACCCAGATGCATGATGCGTCTTTCCAGGTGAATGTAGGGGAATTGACCATCCACCGGCAAGTTGGGCGCCAGCTTGACCACCCCGACCAGCATCAACGGCGCCACCTCACCGGCCGCGCGCGCCACCGCCAGGATCAGGCCGGTCATCATGGCCGGCGTACTGACCGGCACGATGACTTTCCACAGGGTTTCAGCCTTGGTCGCGCCCAGCGCCAGTGAACCCTCGCGCATGGCCTTGGGAATGCGGGTCAGGCCTTCTTCCGTAGATACGATAACCACCGGAAGGGTCAGCAGCGCCAGGGTCAATGAGGCCCAGATCAGGCCGGGCGAGCCGAAGGTCGGCGCCGGCAATCGCTCAGGGTAAAACAGCTGGTCGATATTGCCGCCCAGAAAGTACACGAAAAACCCGAGCCCGAATACGCCGAATACGATCGACGGCACCCCGGCCAGGTTGTTGACCGAGATTCTGACGATTCGGGTGACCGGTCCCTGCTTGGCGTACTCACGCAGGTAGATGGCCGCCAAAACCCCGAATGGCGTCACCACGATGGACATGATAAAGACCATCATCACGGTGCCAAAGATGGCCGGAAAAATGCCGCCCTCGGTGTTGGCCTCGCGCGGATAGCCGGTCATGAACGCCCAGAAACGCGAGCCGTATTCCCGCATTTTCTGGGGCACGCTCATGGTATTGGCCCGGGTCGCTCTGACCACATCGCCCAGGTTGATGGTCACTTCACGACCGTCGCTGGTCCGAGCAACCAGTGAATCCCGTCGGCCGCTGGCGCGCAACTCGGTCAGCTCCTCGAACAGCTCCTGGTACTCGGCATTGAGTCTTGCCACTTCGGCTTCGCTTTGAGCGATTCGTTCGGCCTTTTCCTCACTGCCAAGACGATCATTCAATTCGATACGGCGTTGTTCCAGGCGTTCCTGCTCGATGGCGAAATTGATGCGGCCGATATCGTATCGCTCCATATCAACCGTCGCATCGACCAGATCTCTCGCCCGGGCCAATCGCTCCCTGAGTTCGGAGAAGGCAGCCTCGCCTTCAGCCACGATTTGATCACCTTCCTTGACCGCTGCCAGGTAACCGAAGAAATTCCCCCACTCACGCCGCTCGAGCATGATGGCGTCCTCGGGATAACGGAATTCTTCCAGGAAATCACCAATAAACCATTGAAAGTCACGACCGGTCAAATCGCGATTGCCGAGGTGAAACAGGTAGCGGGTCACCAGCTCCTGATCTTCAGGCACATCAAACCCGGCTTCGCGAACCGCCTGGGCTGTTACCGTTTCAGTGCTCCGAATGGTCCCAAGAACCACGATCTCCTGACCCTCGTCATGGAATGTGGTCTCGACGATCGGCGACTGCCAGAAGTGACCCAGGCCGCGTACCGCGATCAACAGCAGCAGACCGACCACCATGATGATGCTGATGCTGACCGCACCACCGATCAGCCAGATCCAGGGGTCGCCGGATTTGAACCAACGTTTCATTGCTCGCCTCCGGCTCGCGGGTAGACGGGAGACGGGAGACGGGAGACGATAAGGCTGATGCCGCCGGGGCCTCTTTCTCGTCTTCCGTCTTCCGTCTTCCGTCTCACGTTCTGCTCCACATATCGACTCATCACCTTACTGCTCCCCTCACAACGACGAATACTTCGTCCGCAGTCGCTGGCGCACGACTTCGGCGATGGTATTGAGAATGAATGTGAAGCCGAACAGCACCAGGGCGGCCAGGAAGAGCAGGCGATAGTGCGTGCCGCCGACAGCCGCCTCCGGCATTTCCACCGCGATATTGGCCGACAGGGTGCGCATGCCTTCGAAGATGTTGAAATTGACCACCGGGCTGTTGCCGGTGGCCATCAGCACGATCATGGTTTCGCCCACGGCGCGCCCGAATCCGATCATCACCGCCGAAAAAATTCCAGGGCTGGCAGTCAGCAGCACGACGCCGATAACGGTCTGCCACGGTGTGGCCCCCAGCGCCAGCGAACCCTGGGTGAGATGCTTGGGCACATTGAATACGGCATCTTCGGCAATCGAGAAGATGGTCGGAATGACGGCAAAGCCCATGGCAATGCCGACCACCAGTGCGTTGCGCTGGTCATAGGTGATGCCGACATCGGTAAACCACTGGCGCATGGAACCGTCGAAGAACCAGATCTCGATCAACGGACTCAAGGTCACGCACAGCCAGCCGGCAAACAACACCACCGGAATCAGGATCGCGGCTTCCCAGCCCGGTGGCACCAGGTAACGCACGGCCCTGGGTAACGAGCCCCAGATCCAGGCCGTGGCCAGCATGAACAGCGGCAGCAGGATCAAGATACTGAAGACTGCCGGAAGGTGACTTTCCACGAACGGCGCCATCCACAGCCCGGCCAGAAAACCCAGGATCACCGTCGGCAGGGCTTCCATGACCTCGATGGTCGGCTTGACCAGGCCACGCATCTTCGGACTCATGAAATAGGCGGTATAGATCGCCCCGAAAATGGCCAGCGGCATGGCGAACAGCATGGCGTAGAACGCCGCCTTGAGGGTCCCGACCGACAGTGGCACCAGGGAGAACTTGGGCTCGAATTCATCGGTGGCCGACGAGGATTGCCAGACATAATCACGGCTGGAACGCCCCTCGTACCAGACCTTTCTCCACAAGGCCTTGAACGATGATTCCGGATGGCGGTTCCACAGCGAGGCGTAGTGAATCTGACCGGTCCCATCGGTCCACATCATGCCGTTGTTGCGCGGCGCGATCGAGACATTGGTAACTGCCTGATCGGACACCGGCTTGATAAGCAGGGTGGAGGCAGACGTTCCGTAATGCAGGCCGAGGTTTCCGGCTGCGTCACCAACTGCAAATCCCTTGCGGGTGTATTCCGGAAAGATGGACGTAATCGCCGCCGGGTGCCGGTCAAACTCGCGAATTCGGGTAATGCGATTGATGTTGTCCTCGTCGCGCACCAGGAAATACTGGGAAACGCTGCCATCGGAACCGCCGACAATGATTGACACCGTCCCCAGCAGGTATTCCATGGCACTGACACTGGCCAGTTCTCCTTCAAGGACACGACGGCTGTCGAGCATTCGCGCCTGACCTGGCTGTGAGATATCGTAGTAATGCAAAAAGCCCTGGGCATCGCCGACCAGCAGGATGCGCATGGTGATATCGAGCAGAATCCGGGTCGGCGCCGCCGGCGGTGGCGGCAGTTCGTAACTGGAGCGAACAAACTCGGTTTCTCCGGTCAGAAACGAGCGTCTCGACGCATAGCGAGTCAAAAGCAGGCGTCCATCTGCTGTGGCTGCAGCAATTCCGATGCCTGTGCCGCCTTCCTGGATCGCAATGACGTTGAGGGGCTGGCCCTGGTCATCAATGGCCACCAGTTCTTCGTCCAGGGGCAGGCTGAGCCGGGGCGTGACCAATCGAACATCGTCCGGATAGGTGATGTCATAGACATGCTTGGCAATGGCGGCCCGGCCATCCGACAGCCCGTAGGCAACCAGCCCGGTGCGCGGCTCGCCACTACCGAAGCTGACCACTTCGGCGCCATCGAATCCGATCACTCGCTGACCGAGGCGTCGGCCGTCCGTAGGGTCGAAGAACGACACGGTGCCGTCACGGGCAAAGCGAACGGCTGCCTCCTGGTAACGCTCGCTGGCGATATACACGGTTTCGGCGTCACTGCCCGGCACCGGGTAGCTGACCGGGTCGCCAAGGCTGGCGCTGCGCATCAGCGGAACCACCTCGATAAACAAGAAAACGAAGATCAACGCCAGGGAAATGACCACTCCATAGCCCGCGGTGGAGACCAGAAAGCGTGTCGTGAGATCCTTGAAGTGGCGAATTCGGCGCAACTTGACCCGGGCTTCGTCATTCGGAAGCAGTTCGCGAGCAGAGATCGGCCGACCGGCGCTTGTGGCGTTTGAGCTCATTTGACCCTGGTGTCCCTGGTTTGAATCTCTGGGCAATGGGTTGTCGATTGGCAGTTTATGAAGGAATTGTTTCAGACTGATTACAGTCCGTTACAACCCCCGGCCGGAGCCCGCGGCAGCGGGGCCAGGCAAAAAAAGCCCGGATTCCGCCGGTGGCGGAATCCGGGCCCAAGGGACTTTTAGTCGATTCCCAGCTCAGCGCGGAAGCGAGCTGCGACCGAGGCCGGAAGGGGGATGTAGCCGTCACGAACGACCACTTCCTGGCCCTGACGCGAAAGCACCAGGCGCATGAACTCACGCTCCAGCGGGTTCAGGTCGCGGTTCGGGTGCTTGTTGACGGCCACATAAAGCAACCGGGCAAGTGGATAGGAGCCATCAGCCGCAGTTTCTCCGCTGGGTTCGACCGGGGGGTTGCCCACGGCAATGGCGCGTACGCCGGAGGTGGCGTAGCCGATGCCTGAGTAGCCGATTCCATTGATGGACTCGGCGACACCCTGGACGACCGAGGAGGAACCGGGCTGCTCGTTGATGGCATCCTTGAAGTCACCGTCGCACAAGGCATGCTGGCGGAAGTAACCATAGGTGCCGGACACAGCATTGCGCGAGTACAGGGTGATGTCTCGGTTGGCCCAGGCCCCTTCCAGCCCGACCTGGCCCCAGCGGGTAATGTCCTGGGCTCCGCCGCAGCGACGGGTGGCAGAAAAGATGGCGTCGACCTGCTCGATGGTCAGCCCCTCGATCGGGTTGTCGCGGTTGACAAACACGGCGATGGTGTCGATACCGACGCCGATCACCGTCATCGGATACCCATGACGCTCCTCGAACGCCTGCTGCTCGCTTTCACGCGGCATGCGGCTCATGGGACCGAAATTGGCCGTGCCCTCGGCCATGGCCGGCGGAGCGGTGGATGTACCCGCACCCTGGATCTGGATGTTGACGTTCGGATAGAAACCCTGGAACTCCTCGGCCCACAGGGTCATGAGGTTGTTCAAGGTATCCGAACCGATCGAGGACAGGTTGCCTGAAATCCCCGAAACCGGAGTGTATTCAGGTAGGCCGGGGTCAACCTCGGTCTGGGCGAAGGCCGCACCGGCGGCCAGGGTGGCGCTGATGGCTACAGCGGGAAAAAGTTGCTTGATCATGATCTTGAACTCCAGTTGTTGCGTTTCACAAGTGTCTACAAAAAAGGTTAACGATCTTTGATGACGCGACCATGACTCACCAGCCATGACGGTTTGTGCACATCTCGATCGGTTGGTTGAAGGCGCCTAGAAGTCGAAGCGCAGTCCCAGCGACAAACCCTTCGCGGTATCACCAGGGCTGCCGGGCGTACCTGTCGTCCTGGCCTGACTCCAGGGATTGAGATTGGCGTTGTCATCGTTGCTGACCATGGCGTAATTCAAGTAAACGCGAAGCTGGCTGGCAAAACGATGCTCGATGCCGATGGCAAACAGACCGGAATCACTATCGGCCGGATCGGCGGAACGAAGCAGGTAATGGCCCTTGATGTTCCAGTTGTCGCTGAGCTTGTAGGCAGCGCCAATCCCGTAGACCTCTGAGTCGAACACATCGTTGTCGTGGTCAACAGTCTGGAAGAACCCGACCAGCGTCAGGTCGTTGATATCATAAGAAGCCGCCAGGCGAATGGCGTCACGGCCGCCCTGGCTGCGCTCATCGTCAAACCACTCATAGGCAACCGCGAAACCGAAATCTCCCTGGCTCCAGGTCAATGAAGCACTCAGGGCGTCATCGTCCCCACCCGAGGCATCTCCACCTTCGTGCAGGGAGTAGGCCAGGTTGAACTGCAGCCCATTGAAATCGGGCGTCTGATAGTGAATGGTGTTCGGGGTACGTTCGTCGAAACGCCCCGCCCCGGCACGAGTGAAGTTTCGCATGTCGCCAAGCTGATCGCCAAACAGGTTGGCCGGGCCACGAGCTCGCTTGAAGGGGGTATCAAACTTGCCAACGCGCAGCATGCCGAAATCGCCGCGGATGCCGACGAAGGTATCACGACTGGCCCAGTTCGAACCCTGGTTGCTGTAGTCGATCTCCTGCTCGATCTGCATGATGCCGGTTATGTCACCAAAATCGCGAGTCGCCCTGAAGCCCAGACGAGACGAGTTGCTGGACACATTGAATTCCGAAAAGTCCGCACCATCATCCAGAAAGTCCAGGGATACATGGGCGCGACCGTAGAGGGTGACGTCTGCCAAGGCGACTGCCGGCAGAGCTGCCAGAACGGCAACAGGGAGCAATGCTTTTTTCATTTCCGGTTCCTATTGGATTGGGTGAGAATGCGGCCTTTTCTCTACAGGGACCGCGACCAATGACTCCTAAAGTCAGTGCGTACGATAGAACGGATGTATTGCAGGGAAATGTCCGAAAGATTTCAGTTTCGTGACGAGACTCGACTAACTGTCAGGACACTGAACGAATGGCAGGCTGAGCGCCGATCCGGCACCGGGTTCGAGGAAAGATACAGCGAAAGGTACTGCCCTGGCCTAGTGTGGAATCCACCTCCAGCAAGGCGTTATGGCGATGAAGCACATGCTTGACGATGGCCAGCCCCAGTCCGGTGCCCCCGAGCTTGCGACTGTGTGAACTGTCCACTCTGTAGAAGCGCTGGGTGATGAATGGAATATGCTTGTTCTCGATGCCGATCCCATTATCCTCGACCTCGAATACCCACGCGCCATCCGATCGCGGATACCAGCGCACCCTGACCTTGCCCCCCTCCGGGGTATAGCGCAGGGCATTGGTGACCAGATTGGAAAACGCACTGTGCAGTTCCCGTTCCACGCCGGCCAGGCCGGCCTGCCCGGCACACTCGAACTGGATGTCATGGCGGGCGCCATCCTCCGTGCGAGCGTATTGCAGGATGCGGTTGATCAGCTCGGGCACATTGACGACATCATCCATGGTTGCGTCGGCCTCCTCGGTTTCCATCCGGGAAATCTCGAGCAGGTCATTGACCAGGCTGTTCATGCGACGACACTGTCCCAGCATTTCCTCGACCGGTTCCTGCCATTCCGGTCCTAAAACCTGATCATCGTTGAGCGTTTCAAGGTAGCCGGCCAGTATCGTCAAGGGCGAGCGCAATTCGTGCGAGGCATTGGCCACGAAATCTCGGCGCATCGCCTGCAAGCGATGCAGACGGGTAACATCACGAATCATCAACAGATTCTGGTCGGCACCATAAGGAATCAATCGTGCGGACAACGTCCGGCTGTCATGCACCGGCGAGACAAAATCCACCATGCGATCATAGTTACCCGAGGACAGATACTGGTTGAATGCCGAGGCCCGAATCAGGTTGACGATGGGCTGGCCCAGATCCCGCGCCGGTGACAGTCTCAGAACCTCGCGAGCCGCATCGTTGAACCAGAGGATGCGCATCTCGTTATTGAGCACCAGGGCGGCGTCCGGCATGGCCGCGGTGGATTCGCGGAACTCACGGATCACCCGGGCCAGGCGTTTCTTGCGCTTGTAGTAACGTCGTTGAAGCCGGTAATAGTGTTCGAAGACCTCGCCCCAGATGCCCCAGGACTCGGGCGGATTGCGACGACGCCCGATTCGCAGCCATCGCTCGAGCCGATAAAGCTGATAAAGGTGTCGTGAGAGAAAAACGACTACGGCCGCCAGGAAAAACAGGCCGGCATGGCCCACCAGCACCGACCCCAATAGTGCGCCGGTCAACAGCGCGCCCAGCATCAGCCATTCACTGAGCCAGGCCTTGCCCATCAACCGCCGCCCTTGATCGAAAACCGGTACCCGGCCCCGCGCACCGTCTGGATCAGGTGGTCATACTTGTGACTTGCCAGGGCTTTCCTGAGCCTGAGGATATGCACATCGACGGTGCGTTCCTCAATATACACACCGCCACCCCAGACATGGTCAAGTAACTGGGCACGCGAATAGACCCGGTCCTGGTGGGTCATGAAGAACTTGAGCATGCGGTATTCAGTGGGCCCCAACTCGACCGGCTTGCCGCGTGCCGTGACCCGGTGACTGGCGATATTCATGACCAGCCCATTGGCTTCGATCTGATCATCACCACCGGCGGGTGAAGCCCGTCGGAGCACGGCATTGATCCGGGCGATCAGCTCACGCGAGGCAAAGGGCTTGGTGATGTAGTCATCCACACCACTCTCGAATCCTCGAATCTTGTCGTCTTCAAGTGTGCGGGCAGTGAGCATGATCACCGGGATATCCCGAGTCAATTCTTCACGTCGAAGGGAGCGGGCAAACTCCGGACCATTCTGATCAGGAAGCATCCAGTCCAGCAGAATCAGGTCAGGCTTGTCATCGGTCACGGCGATTCGGGCCGAACGACAGTCGCCGGCTTCTATGGTCTCGTACCCTGCCCTCTGGAGATTGAACACAATCATCCGTCGAATGCCTTCATCATCCTCGACAACCAGTATTCGCTGCGCACTCATCAGGCCTTGCCTTTTTCGTGAACCGCCGGTATTGCATCAAGCGAATATGACAACTGGATGACACCAGAATAACAGAGCGATTACAACCGGTAACGCTGAAGCGCCTGCTCAAGGCGGAGTTTGACCGCTTGTCGGAGCGAGTCCGGCCCCAGGATTTCGATATCGTTACCGTAGGACAGAATGTTCATCAACAATTCACGTTGATGTCCGAACGGCACTTCGAGCACCCAGCAGTCTCCATCCCAGCTTCCCTTTTGGTCAGGATGCCAGACCTCGTCGGCCGCCCAGCGTGAAGCCTCGGCCGAAAAACGTAACCGGGCGCAATCACGGGCCGGGCCGGAAAAGATGCCAAAGGTCTGATCAAAATGCCGACTGATCCGCTCAGCCGGCAGTTCCTTGCAGTCACGATCGAGCAACTCCATGGCGCGAATGCGCTCCAGGGCGAAACTGCGAAAATCATCGGCCCGGTGACACCAGGAGGCCAGGTACCAGCGGTCGCGGTAGGCGATCAGACGCTGCGGGGAAATTTCGCGCTCACTGATGTCGTCGCGGCGGCGGCCATGGTAGGTGATTTGCAAGCGACGACGCTGGAACAGCGCCTTGAGCACGCTTTCGAACAGCTTGGCCGGCACCGGACGGCCGGCATCATGACGGATCTGGATGCGTTCGGGCTGGGCGGAAAAATCCAGTCCCTGACGGTCCAGCAACTGGTTGATGCGCTGCTGGACCCCGTCGAGCTCCTCGACCAGCAACCCGGGCTGGACATTGCCGAGGACATGCCGGGCCGTCAGCAGGGCCTGCAGCTCATCGGGACTGATCCACAAGCCCGGCAACTCGAAATTGCCGGCCAGGCTGCGGTCATAGTAATAGCCCCGACCCTCATCATCCTGTTCAAGCGGTGCGCCGAGGTTGTCGCGCAATTCGGCGATCAGTCGGTACAGGGTGGCTTGGCTGCAGCCAAGCTCGTGCATGAGATCCAGGCGGCTGATGGGGGTTCGTCGCTGGCGCAGGATGTCATGCAGGTGATACAGGCGCTCACGGCGAGACATTCAAGCTCTCACTGATTCCGGCAATTCCGACATTTGCCATAGATCTCCAGGACCTGGCGCTCCGGCTTGAAATCGTGGTCGCTGGCCGAAGTCGCCAGCAATTTCTCGATACCGTGATCATGAATCTCCGTGACCGAGTCGCATTGCTCACAGATCAGAAACTGGCCCTGATGCTGATCATGCGGATGGAAGCAGCTCACGAAGGCATTGAGGGTTTCAAGCCGGTGAATGAAATGATTCTCGAGCAGAAATTCCAGGGCCCGGTAGACGGTCGGCGGAGCGGCCTTGGGCTGTTCGGTCTTGAGCTGATCGAGCAGGTCATAAGCCTTGATCGGCCCGTCGGCATCGAGCACCATTTCCAGCACCCGCCGCCGAGTCGGCGTCAGACGCAGGCCCTGCTCCTTGCAGTGGCGCTCGACTTCGGCGACGACCTGGGTGGAATCCATGGGGGTAGTTTAACGGAAGACGGGAGACGGGAGACTGACCACCGACCACCGACTACCGACCACCGGCCTCGCGTTCACGGGTGAACGCCAGCGCCTGGTCAATCCGCGCCAGGCTGCGGTCCTTGCCGACCAGCCACAAGGTCTGGTTGATGGCGGGAGACTGGCCGTGGCCCATCAGGGCGACGCGAAGAGGCATGCCGATCTTGCCGAAGCCGATTTGAAGGGCGTCGGCGGTGTCCTGGATGACTTGTTGCAGCGCATCGGGCTGCCAGTTGTCCAGGTTGGCCAGACGGTCGCGCAGGGCGCTCAAGGGTTCGGCCGCCACCGGGCGCAGGTGCTTTTTGGCCGCGCCCGCCTCGAAGGTTTCGAAATCCTCGTAAAACGGACGACTTTGCTCGACCAGTTCGACCAGCGTTTCAACCCGATCGGCCTGGACGGTCAGTAGATCGTCCAGCGCCGGACCGCTGACTGCATCCAGACCGGCCCGACCCATATGCCAGGCCAGCTCGGCCAGGATCTTTTCCCGGTCACCTTCACGCAGATAATGCTGGTTGAGCCAGTTGAGTTTCTCGGTATCGAACCGTGAGGCCTTGCGGTTGACGTCCTCGATCCGAAACAGCTCGATCAAGTCCCGGCGCGAGAACACTTCGCGATCGCCATGGGACCAGCCGAGCCTGGCCAGGTAGTTGACCAGTGCGTCGGGCAGATAGCCTTTTTCTCTCCAGGCCAGCACGCTGACGGCTCCGTGGCGCTTGGACAATCGGGCGCCGTCATCGCCGAGAATCATCGGCACATGGGCAAACTCCGGTGGTTCTGCGCCCAGCGCCCGGTAGATATTGATCTGGCGAGGCGTGTTGTTGATGTGATCATCACCGCGAATGACCAGGTTGATGTTCATATCCAGATCATCAACGACCACGGCAAAGTTGTAAGTCGGGGTGCCGTTGGCGCGCATGATGACCAGGTCGTCAAGTTCTTCGTTGGAAATCTCGATGCGCCCACGCACCCGGTCCTCAAACACCACGCTGCCGTCATCGGGATTGCGAAAGCGGATCACCGGCTCGACTCCGTCCACGGGCTGATCCAGATCCCGGCAGTGGCCGTCATAGCGAGGCTTTTCCTTGGCCTTTTCGGCTTGTTCGCGCAGCCGTTCCAGTCGCTCGCGCGAACAGTAACAGCGGTAGGCGTGGCCTTGTTGAAGCAATTGCTCGGTGACTTCCTGGTAGCGCGCGAAGCGATCACTCTGGTAATGCGGCCCCTCGTCGGCATCCAGGCCCAACCAATCCATCCCGTCGATGATGGCCTGAACCGACTCGGGAGTGGAACGCTCGCGGTCGGTGTCTTCGATTCGCAGCACGAACTGCCCGCCGGTGGCTCGTGCCGCCAGCCAGGCAAACAGTGCGGTACGTGCGCCGCCAATATGCAGGTAACCGGTCGGTGACGGGGCGAAGCGGGATCGGATGGGACTTTTGAGGTCGGACATGGTCTCAAGGAGGCGAAAAAGCGCTCTATTTTACCAGAGGCGGCCAGCTGAGAATTCGGCCCGAATGGGATATAAATGGAATCATCTCAAGGGGCGGCTGGGCCGTCGCAACGACGGAGGTTGATCAAGTCCGGTGGCAACCATGCAAACAAGATCGGGACAGATTCGGAACCCCGAATCGGAACCCATGCGTTTTCGGCCACCGGGCTGGCGTTTGTGTCTGGCAGCACTGTTGCTGGTGCTGTTTGCCACATCAGGCAACAGTCCGCTGACCCAACTGGAACGGATCGAGGCGCGCGGCAGCCTCATGATGCTCACGCTCAATGGCGCCACGACCTACTACATCGGCAGCGAGGGCGAAACCGGCTTCGAGTACGAGTTGGCCCGCATGTTCGCCCGTCATATCGAGCAGCCACTGGAGGTCATTGCTCTGCCGACCATCGCCGACCTTCTCAACGCCCTTCAAAACGGAAAAGGTGATTTCATTGCTGCCAACCTGTCACGGACCACCGAACGTCAGGCAAAACTGCGCTTCGGCCCACCCTATCAGGCGGTTGCCCCCGTCGTGGTTTATCGTCGTGGTTCAAGCCGACCGACCAGCCTGGATGACCTGCATGAAGGGCGCCTGGTCATTCTGGCCGGGACCAGCTATGAGCCCTTGCTTGAACGACTTGCTCCCGATCTGGACTGGATTTCAGACAGTGAAGCCAGCATCGAGGACCTGTTCGACGCCATCAGCAACGAGGAGATCGATTACACCATCGTCGATTCCAATATTCTTGAACTCAATCGGCGTTTCTTTCCAGCCATTCGTCCCGCATTCGAACTGAATGCCCGTCAGGAACTGGCCTGGGCCACGCAGCGCAGCGATGACGATTCCCTGACCCAGAAGATGCGCGAGTTTTTCACCCTGGCCGAGGAAAACGGACGCTTGGCGGATCTGCAACAACGCCACTACGACCATGTCGAGAGCTACGAGCCGGTCGGCACCTTTACCTTCATGCGCCAGATTCGCGAAAGACTGCCGCCACTGCGCCCCTATTTCGAGCAGGCCGCCGAAGCCAACGATCTGGACTGGCGACTGCTGGCAGCGGTGGGCTACCAGGAGTCCCACTGGAATCCTCATGCCGTATCTCCTACCGGTGTTCGCGGCGTCATGATGCTGACCCAGCGTACCGCCCGACAACTGGGGGTCGACAATCGCATTGATCCACAGCAAAGCATCGAGGGCGGCGCCCGTTACTTGAGAAGCATGATCGACCGGCTGCCCGATCGCATCGCCTATCCGGATCGACTTTGGTTGGCGCTGGCCGCCTACAACGTCGGTCTCGGACATCTGGAAGATGCCCGAATTCTGACCGAGCGCCTCGGCGGCAATCCGGATCGCTGGCTGGATGTGCGCGATCATTTGCCCCTTCTGACCCAGGAACGCTGGCACAGCCAGACCCGCTTCGGGTACGCGCGCGGCTATGAGCCCGTGCACTTTGTCGAGAATATCCGCACCTTTCATGAAATTCTGATGTGGATGGAAGGTCGCGAGCACCCCTTGCTGACAGCGACCGAACCATCCGGGAGAGACCACGATGCAATGGACTGAGCACCCCCTTTCCAGCGCTGTGTTCGCCACACTCATTCTGATCCTGACCAGCGCCTGTGAACCAGCCAATGACCGGGAGCCGACAGACCCGGCCGCGACGCCTGAAACCGCTGGGCTGGTCAACTGGCTCGAGCCCTTGAAGATCGCCTCGGGTTCAGCCCATATCGGCCCCTGGCGCATGAATGAATCCGAGTTTCACTATGTCGATGATCCGACCGTGGCCATCGGCCCTAACGGCAGCATCGCAGTGGCCTGGGCCGACAATGAAGCCCAGGATGTCAAACTGGTTCGTCTTGATGGCGATGGCGAACTTGTCGGTGAACCGGTCAATGTCTCTTCCAGCCCCGAGATATTTTCCTGGTTACCCCGTATTGCCTTCGGGGAAGATGCCGAAACCATTCATGTGCTTTGGCAGGAAATCCTGTTCACCGGTGGCTCGCACGGCGGTGAAATTCTCTACGCCCGGTCTGAAGACGGTGGGCGGAGTTTTTCCGAACCTCTCAATCTGTCCAATTCCGAAGAGGGGGCCGGCAAGGGCCAATTGAACCGCCAGAGCTGGCACAACGGCAGCCTGGATCTTTTGCATGGCCACGACGGAAATCTTTACGCGGCCTGGACAACTTATGAAGGTCCCCTGAAGGTCAGCCGCTCCGAAGATGGCGGCCAGTCGTTCATCGAGCCGCTG
>PWWM01000132.1 GCA_003561495.1 Gammaproteobacteria bacterium | reverse complement strand
TGGATGTCACGACTGGAGGCCGATGCAGCCGCTTCTCATTGCAGCTGAATGCGATCTACATACCTGCCGGCTTAATAGCTTCAACGTTATACTGATCAGGCATTCGTATTCACATAGAGACCATCCGGCATGGCGTTTCCCCAGACCCGACTGCGCCGCCTGCGCGCCCATGACTTCTCGCGTCGACTGGTACGCGAGCACACGCTTAGCCCCGCCGACCTGATTTATCCCGTGTTCGTCATGGAAGATCCCTCCGGGCGTGAAGCGATCGCTTCCATGCCCGGTATCGAACGGGTGGGCCGAGAGGCGCTGTTTGAAGTGGCCGAGACCTGTCTCGAGCTGGATATCCCGGCCATTGCGCTGTTTCCCGTGGTGCCGACCGAACGCAAGAGCGATACCGCTGACGAGGCCTGGCGCGAGGATGGCCTGGTCCAGACCACCGTTACTGCACTGAAACAACGCTTTCCGGAGCTCGGCGTGATCACCGATGTGGCGCTGGACCCCTATACGAGCCACGGCCTGGACGGCCTGATTGATGATAGTGGTTATGTGCTCAACGACGAGACCGTCGAAGTGCTGGTCAAGCAGGCGCTCAGCCACGCGCGTGCCGGTGCCGATGTGGTCGCGCCTTCGGACATGATGGACGGGCGCATCGGCGCCATCCGCGAGACCCTCGAAAACGAGGGCTTTCGTAACACGCTGATTCTCAGCTATGCCGCCAAGTACGCATCGGCCTTCTACGGGCCGTTTCGCGATGCGGTGGGCTCGGCGGCCAATCTCGGCAAGTCCGGCAAGGAAAGCTTCCAGATGGACCCGGCCAACTCGGACGAGGCGCTGCGTGAAGTGGCCCTGGACCTGGAAGAGGGCGCCGACCTGGTCATGGTCAAGCCGGCCATGCCCTACCTGGACATCATCTCAAGGGTGCGCGAGCGCTTCGGTGTGCCCACGCTGGCCTACCATGTCTCGGGTGAATACGCCATGCTCAAGGCGGCCGCGGCCAATGGTTGGCTGGATGGCGACAAGGTCATGATGGAATCGCTGCTGTCGATCCGGCGCGCCGGCGCCGACGCCATCCTGACCTACGCAGCCGTTGAAATCGCCCGGCGCCTCAAAGACTGAAACAGACCCGATGTCCAGCACTTTGAAACTGGCCGTATTCGGTGACCCGGTCGAACACAGCTTATCGCCGGTCATTCACAATCTGTTCGCCGGCCAGTTCGGCCTGAAGGTGGACTATTCGAAGATCCGTTGCGGCATCGATCAATTGCCCGACCGGATCGGACAATTCGCCGCCGAGGGCGGAATCGGCGCCAACCTGACCCTCCCGCTCAAACACGCCGGCCTGCGCCTGTGTCGAAGCCTGGACCGGGCCGCCCGCCAGGCCCGCGCGGTCAATACGCTCAAGCTCGAAGACGGTAGCTGGCACGGCTTCAATACCGATGGCGCCGGATTGTTGCTGGATCTTGAGCGCATCGGGGCCAACACCCGCGGCGCACGCATCCTGATTGTCGGCGCCGGCGGCGTGACGTCGGGCATCCTCGGTCCACTGCTTGGCGCCGAACCAGCCACCGTCACCCTGCTCAATCGAACCCTTGAACGTGGCGTGGAGCTGGCCGAGCGTTTCCAACACCTGGGTCCGGTGGATGCCGTCAGCATGGACCAGGGCCCGTCCCGAAAGGACTACACCCTGCTCATCCAGGCCACCAGCCTGGGCCACAGCGGGCAATCACCCACCATTGACCCGGCCTGGCTGGCGCCCGAAGCCATCGCCTGCGACCTCAACTACGGCAAAGCGCACCAGCCATTCAAGTCCTGGTGCGACCAACACACCATCCCCTGCCATGACGGCCTGGGCATGCTGATCGGCCAGGCGGCGCTGGCGTTCGAGGTGTGGACCGGCCAGCGTCCGGAGGTGGCGGGGGTGGTTGAGGCAGTTAGAGCGTTGAAGGAATAAAGGGTTTACTGAAAAGGCTCAAGGAGCAAGGCACAAGGCGCAAGGAAAAACTGATAATCCAACACCAGCTACCACCGTCTCCCATCTCCTCATCTCCCCCTTTCACCTTTCACCTTTTACCTTTCACCTTAAGTCACCACCGTCACCGGCGTCTTCGTATGCCTGAGCACCTTGTCCGAAACACTGCCCAGTAGCAGGCTGCCGATGGCCGAGCGGCCGCGACGGCCGAGGACCGCAAGTATGTCGGGATCATTATTGAGGTAGTGGAGGATCTCCTCGGCGATGTCACCGACCCGGGCTACTTCCTGGATATCGAGATCACGGTCGCTGATTTGCTCGCGTACTTCGGAAAAGGTGTTGGCGGCGGCATTGTCGCGCAGGGTTTCGATCTCGGTGGCGCTCATGCCCAGCGCTCCGGCAATGTCGTTGCTCATCAATGGAAACACGTGAATCATGACCAGGGGCACTGACAAGCTGTCGGCCAACCTGGCCGCCACCCGCGCAGCCCGTATCGAACTGGCAGATCCGTCGACTGCAACCACGATCTTGTGAAAGTCCTTCATGCGCGCATCCTTCCGTTCTCAGGGTTAGGCAAAGTTTGCCACACGGTGAGCATTTGAACTTGATCACGTTCAAATCGAACTGGTTTACGAGGCGGCCTCATCGACACCTGCAATCGATCGACACCAGTCGATGCTTGTCGCTGTCCACCACCAGTGCGGTCAGACGCCCCCCCCAAACGCAACCGCTGTCCAGGCCGATCACCGACTCGCCCTGGTAGAGACCCAGCATGGACCAATGCCCGAACACCAGGGTCCAGCCGGACCAGTCCGGGTGCAAATACTTGAACCACGGTCCGAAACCTTTAGGGGCATGATCTGGATCACCTTTGAATCCAAGTTCAAGCCGACCATGTGAGTCACAGAAGCGCATGCGGGTCATGACATTGGTGATGGCCCGCAACCTGCTGTGATTGGGTTGGGATGGCTTCCAGCGCCTGGGTCGGTCACCGTACATATGGGTGAAATACTCGGTCGGAAAATCACTGAGTGCCTGCTCGACTTCCCGGGCCCGGGCCCTTGCCGCCGTGGGGCTCCAACGCGGATCCACACCGGCATGCACCAGGGCCAGCTTGCGTTTGGAGCTTTTCCACATCAGCGGCTGAGCCTGCAGCCACTCAATCAGTTCCGGGCCATCCGGGGCTTTGAGAATGGCATTGAATTCGCGGTTTTTCTTGTCCGTACGTGGAAGTTTCCAGGCATAGGCCAACAAGTGCAGATCATGGTTGCCCAGTACGGTCATCGCGGCCTTGTCCAGCGAGCGCAACAGGCGCAATACTTCAAGCGACTCGCCCCCGCGATTGACGAGATCACCAACGAATCGCAACTTGTCGGATGCGGGGTCGAATTTGAGCTTGTCCAGCAATCGTCCAAGCGCCCCCCGGCAGCCCTGCACATCCCCGATGAAAATCTGGCGTTTCATGGCGCGCCATTGTAGCCCCCGAATCAATTTCCTGATGGTCTATTGGCCGGCTGCTCTGAAGATCGCATCGAATTGATGTTCGTAGGCGTTCCCCAAGGCCGACGTGAAAGGTCGAATTCACCCGGCGGGTCAACATTGCCGTCTCATTTCATGCTCTTCGGCACTCTGTCCTCGAAGCGATCACAGAAAATCTCGTCGGGTTGCGGTTGCGCCAGCAGTGGCAAGTTGCCGGGCAGTCTCAGATCCCAAACCCGAGACCATTTCCCTCCCATTTTGCTGACGCCACGATTGCTGGTTCGGATTGTCGCCGATCGAAAGAAATCCCGGTTGTTCCTGAAAATCCGGCTTCCCGACGTTCCAGACTCGGCGTCTATCCTGGGCGCTGCAGCGTCACCAGTCAGTCAATTTGGCCACCGAATTCGATTCGGAGGCCTATTCGGCGGTTTTGACGGAATTTCACCGGACATTCAGTTAGCCTCCCTCACCGAGACCGAAATCTTCTGACAATTCATGAATCACAAAGCTTTATTGTTTCCGCCGCGGGCTAGCCATTCCCCTGCAGCTTCCTTTCTCTGCCCACTCCGGGTGCTTTGCGGCATGCTGCTTTTGTGTTCCATCCTGGCTGCGATGGGCCTGGCCCGGGCGGATGACGGCAGCGCTTTCATCACGACCTGGGAAATCACCGAGGCCGACGAGGAGATCATGATCCCGACCGCCCCGGCCACCGACTATGACTTCACCATCGAC
>PWWM01000250.1 GCA_003561495.1 Gammaproteobacteria bacterium | reverse complement strand
GATTGCAAGCGGATTGACTTCGATTCGAAGATGGGTGGCATGGAGTGTCCGGAGAAAAGCTTTCTGCCCGCCGCCGCACCCGGTCAGTCCGTGATCGGTCAAATACCACCCAATGCGACAGTTAGAAGAAGATTGAGAACTGTGGCGGAGGCTTCGTTCTGGCTCCCCCTTCAACCAACTCCCAACCGACAAGCGACGAGTGGGATTGACCGGGGCCGTGGTCGAGGTGACGGAAGCGGGCACAATCCATCCGTTCTTCGAGCACCCGAGAATTCCACTTGTGGCAAACCCCTATCCATCGGATCAAACGCAATTCGACAGGCACCAAGACGCCCCCTAAACTCAATCAATCGACCAAGCCGTTCACCGCGAGCGCGGCACCGGGCAAGGCCACTCGGCGCCCCGCCCCCAAAAACTGCAGACCAAACACAGGCATCTGCTTGGTGAGAGACACAGAGTTCACAGAGAAATAAATAAGCAAGTTACTTCTTTTCTCTGTGTCCTCTGTGCCTCCGTGGTGAATCCAGGTGTTTGTTCCATGAGATATTTTTTCAGCATGGGTATATCAGCACCCTTTGCTATAGTAACGGCCACTTTCCCAACCCGGCAGTGTGTCCTCAAGACATGACATCCGAAAAGATTTCCGAACTGTTCGATCCCAAGCGCTGGTCACCCGTTGAAGGTTTCGACTTCAAGGACATTACCTATCATCACCTGGTCGATGTCGCCCGGACCGGACGCGGCGTGGCCCGCGTGGCATTCAATCGACAGGACTGTCGCAACGCCTTTCGTCCGAGAACGGTTGATGAGTTGTTTGCAGCACTCGATCATGCCCGCCAGGTGACTGATATCGGTTGCGTGTTGCTGACCGGTAATGGTCCCTCTGGAAAAGATGGTGGCTGGGCGTTTTCTTCCGGCGGCGACCAGGCGGTTCGCGGCAGTGACGGGTACCAGTACGAGCAGGCCGATCCGGCCCAGGTGGGTCGCTTGCATATTCTCGAGGTCCAGCGCCTGATTCGCTTCATGCCCAAGATCGTGATTGCCGTGGTGCCCGGTTGGGCCGTCGGTGGCGGTCATAGTCTGCACGTGGTCTGCGATCTGACCATTGCCAGTCGCGAGCATGCCCGCTTCCGCCAGACCGATCCCGATGTGGCCAGCTTCGATGCCGGCTACGGCTCGGCTCTGCTGGCCCGCCAGGTCGGCCAGAAACGCGCCCGCGAGTTGTTCTTTCTGGGCAAGGCGTACACCGCCGAGGAAGCGTTTGTCATGGGTATGGTCAACGAAGTCGTGGCGCATGACCAGCTCGAGACGCGCGCCATCGAGATGGCCGAGATCATCAACTCCAAGAGCCCGACCGCCATGCGCATGCTCAAGTACGCGTTCAACCTGCCCGATGACGGCATGGTCGGCCAGCAACTGTTCGCCGGCGAGGCCACCCGCCTGGCCTACGGCACCGACGAGGCCCGTGAGGGCCGCGATGCCTTCCTGGAGAAACGCCCCCAGGACTTTTCGAAATTCCCCTGGCATTACTGATCGCGGATCCGGTACATGGTGGCTCCGAACGTCAATACCCTTTGGGCGCGGGTCATGGTCGACGAGTTCGCACGCTCGGGACTGAAAGCCGTGGTGATCTCGCCGGGTTCGCGCTCCGCGCCGCTGGTATTCCAGTTCAGCGAGCACCCGACCATCGAGGATTACTCGGTCATCGACGAGCGCTCGGCCGGGTTTTTTGCCCTTGGACTGGCGCGCAGCCTGCGCGCGCCGGTGGCCTTGCTGTGTACTTCGGGGACGGCGGCGGCCAATTACTACCCGGCCATCTGCGAAGCCGACCGGGCCGGCGTGCCGCTGCTGGTGCTGACGGCCGATCGGCTGCGCGATGAACATGAGTGCGGCGCCCAGCAGGTCATGGAGCAGGATCATCTTTACGGTGCGCACGTGCGCTGGTTTCAACGCATCGCCCAGGCCGAGGCCTCGGCCGACCGGCTCAGCTATCTGCGCTCGCTGACCGCGCGCGCCATCCAGAAGACCGGCTCACCCTGGCCCGGGCCGGTGCATCTCAATGTGCCGTTTCGCAAGCCGCTGGAGCCGGTTCCGGTGGCAACCGAACACCGTGACCATGTGCCTGCGCAACTGACCGACCAGGCCCGGTCGTTGGTGCAGGGTCGTCCCAATGGACAACCCTGGATCCGGGTCACCCAGGGGCGGCCGATGCCGGACCTGGCTGCAGTTGATGATCTGGCCAGGCGCATCCAGAACAGCCATAGGCCAATGATTTTGGCGGGCACGGACCTGCGCGGCAGTGATTACCGTGAGGCTCTGCGCGATTTCGCCGCCCGGGCCGCGATTCCGTTACTGGCTGAGCCGGCATCCGGCCTGCGCCACTGGCAGGCGCGCGGTGCGGGAATCCTGGCCACCGGCGACCTGATCGCCGCCAGTGACTTTTACCGGGACCATGGTCAGCCGGACCTGATCCTGCGAACCGGACATGCGCCGCTTTCATGGCCCCTTCAGGCCTTTTGCCACTCAGCCGCGAACGTGCCGCAGGTGGTGGTGTCGTCGACACCGGTGCTGGCCGACCCCGAGCACCAGGCCGGCGACCAGATCATTGCCGATGAACGTGAGCTGTTCACCGCCTTGACCGAAAAACTCGGGGCGATGTCGCCACAACGCTCGGACTGGCTGAATGCACACATCCGCGCTGCCGAGCTGGCCACTGGCGAGTTGTCCCGAACGCTGGATGCCCACGATAAACTGTCTTCGCCCGGACTGTGGCACCGGCTGGGCGGACTGCTACCGGCCGACAGCCTGCTGTTCTTTTCCAGCAGCATGCTGGTGCGTCACCTCGATACTTTCATGAGCGCCCATCAAGGCGACCTGGAGGTTCATTTCAATCGCGGACTGAACGGTATCGACGGCATCGTGTCGACGGCCGCGGGGCTGGCGACCGGTCGCCGCCAGGACCTTGACCGGTCGCCCGCGCCGACCGTGCTGGTCATCGGCGATGTCGCCCTGCGCCATGATCTGGCGGCGCTGTTGCTGGCCATCGAAATGGAGCTGGATCTGACCGTGATCGTGGTCGACAACGACGGCGGAGAAATTTTCGAGTACCTGCCCAGCGCCGGCCTGGAGCCGGCTCATGAGAAACACTTCGCCACCGGCGGGCGTCTGTCACTGGCCGAGATTCTGCCCTCAGCCGTGACCCTGCACCAGGCCAGCGACTGGAACGGTTTTCACGGACTGGTCGAGGAGGCACTGGCCCGCCCCGGTCTTGATGTCATTCGCGTGCCGACCAGTCGCCTCGACGATCGTCAATTGCGCGATGACCTGATCGCCCGGGTGGTCGGGGTGCTGGAAGATATCGAGTCGCCTGCCTCGCGGGCATGAGCAAGTCCGTCGATCCCCATCTGCTTGACCAGCCGCTTCGACTTCACGCGCTGGCCGGCCGGATCCTGGAACTGCCACTGAGCCGGCCATTGGTGACCGGGGCGGGTACCTTTGACCGCCGTCGCTTGATGCTGATCAGCGCCATGGTCGATTGTCACGGAGATCGGTGGGTTGGCTACGGCGAGGTCGCACCGCTGATCGGCTGGAGCGAGGAAACCGTGGACGATTCACTGCGCTTGCTCGAAAGCCTCGATATTCCCCATGACCTGGATTCGGTCGGTGATCTGGGTCGGGCGATGCCGGAACTGGCCGATCGCTCGGTGCTGCACGCAGGCATAGAGCTGGCCGTGCTCGATGCGCTCAGTCGTGCCGCCGGACAGCCACTCGCACTCACTCTGAAAGGCGATCGTCCCGGTGAGATTTCCGAGAGCGTCCCGGTCCAGTACACCCTGGGCGCGCTGGATGTCGAGGAGACCTGCCGCAGGGTCTCGGAAGCCGCAGGTGCCGGATACACGGTCTGCAAGCTCAAGGTGGGCGCCGCCAGTGCCCGCGAGGATCTGGAACGGGTCGAGGCCGTGCTGGCGCGCTGCCCGGATATGCGCTTGCGGCTGGACGCCAATGGCGCCTGGTCGGTGGAAACGGCCATGGCCATTTTGCGCCACTTGCCAGCCGAGCGGGTCGAGTGGATCGAGCAGCCGGTTGACCGAAAGTCCTTCAAGCGGCTGCTGGATACCTGGGATGGCCAGGGCCCGGGCATTG
>PWWM01000033.1 GCA_003561495.1 Gammaproteobacteria bacterium | reverse complement strand
TCCGACCTCCGACCTCCGACCTCCGACCTCCGACCTCCGACCTCCGACCTCCGACCTCCGACCTCCGACCTCCGACTTCGGTCTTTTTTCGCCCCTCCCCTGCCCCCACATTCCTCAACTGCAAACCAACGGGCCACTGCCACCCATGAGCCAATACGTCTACACCATGCACCGGGTCAGCAAGACGGTGCCACCGAACCGGACGCTGATCAAGGATATTTCGCTGTCGTTTTTCCCCGGCGCCAAGATTGGCGTACTCGGTCTGAATGGAGCCGGGAAGTCGACCGTGCTGCGCATCATGGCCGGAGTGGATCAGGAATACGACGGTGAGGCGCGCGCCCAACCAGGCATCCGCACCGGGTACCTGCCTCAGGAACCGGAGCTGGACGAGACGCTGACAGTGCGTGAATCGGTCATGCAGGGACTGGGCGAGATCAAGGCGTTGCTGGATCGCTTCAACGCGATTTCCGATCGCTTCGCCGAGCCAATGAGCGATGAGGAAATGAACGAATTGCTGGCCGAGCAGGCCGAGCTTCAGGACCGCATCGATGCCGCCGACGGCTGGGAAATTGATCGCACCCTGGAAGTGGCGGCCGACGCCTTGCGTTTACCCCCCTGGGACAGCGAAATCAGTGTCCTGTCGGGTGGTGAGCGTCGTCGCGTTGCACTCTGTCGCTTGCTGCTTTCCCGGCCCGACATGCTGCTGCTCGACGAGCCCACCAATCACCTCGATGCCGAATCGGTCGCCTGGCTGGAGCGCTTTCTGGACCATTTCCCGGGCACGGTCATGGCCGTGACCCATGATCGCTACTTTCTCGACAACGTCGCCGGCTGGATTCTGGAGATGGATCGCGGCCACGGCATTCCATTCCAGGGCAATTACTCTTCATGGCTGGAACAGAAGGAACAGCGCCTGGCGGTCGAGGAAAAGCAGGAAGCCTCGCGTCAGAAATCGATCAAGTCCGAGCTCGAGTGGGTCCGCGCCAATCCCAAGGGGCGCCAGGCCAAGAGCAAGGCTCGCCTCAAGCAATTCGAGGAACTCAACTCGAAAGACTTCCAGACTCGAAACGAAACCCGGCAAATCTATATCCCGCCGGGCCCCCGCCTGGGCGATGCGGTCATCGAGGCCGAAGGTCTCTACAAGGGATTCGGCAACGACCTGCTGATCGAGGATCTGAGTTTTCGCATCCCGCCCGGCGCGATTGTCGGCATCATCGGCGCCAACGGGGCCGGAAAGACCACTCTGTTCAAGATGATTGCCGGGCTGGAGCAACCGGACCAGGGCAGCATCCAGGTCGGCGAGACCGTGCAACTGGCCTGGGTGGACCAGCGTCGTGACAGCCTCGACGACAATCGCCAGGTCTGGGAAGAGATTTCCGACGGCGCCGACGAGATCGTCGTGGGCAATTACCGGATTGCCGCACGCGCTTACGCCAGCCGCTTCAACTTCAAGGGCTCCGAGCAACAAAAGCGGGTCGGACAGTTGTCAGGCGGCGAGCGCAACCGGGTGCATCTGGCCAAGGTACTCAAGAGCGGCGGAAACGTGCTGATGCTGGATGAACCCACCAATGACCTGGACGTGGAAACCCTGCGGGCGCTGGAGGACGGCCTGCTGGCCTTTCCGGGCTGTGCATTGGTCATTTCGCACGATCGCTGGTTCCTGGACCGCATCGCCACCCATGTGCTGGCCTTCGAGGGCGATTCGCACGTCGAATGGTTCGAGGGCAACTTCTCCGAATATGAGAAGGACCTGAAACGCCGGCGGGGCGATCAGGCCGGGCCGAAACGGATTCGCTACAAGAAGCTGAAATGATTTAGCGGTTGAACCGAACCCGACTTCCGGGCTCTAATACACGCGACCCTTGACCCATACATCGATACTCGAAACGACCCATGGACATGAAATACATCATCATCGCGATTGCCGCCACCATGATGCTGACCGGTTGCCCGTCCGATGAAGACGCCGAAGCACCCGAGGAAACCGCAACCGAAGCCGCGCCGACCCTGTCGGAACAACGCGCCATGCGTCAGCGCCGTAATCCGGAGCCACCCACCCGCTCGGATGCACCGCGCAGCCTGACCGATCCGGCACGAGAACTCCCGCGCCTGACCGGCGAACTCGAAGACGACGGTTACGGGCCGACCATGATCATTGACGGCTCCAGCCCGGAGGCTTTTCGCCAGAGTGTGGAGCTGATCGCCGCCGACTCATCGGAAAGCCAGTATCGAGAGTTCAATGCCGCACTGCGATTTCTTCGCACCTACACTCTGGGCGCGCGTGACCTGGAAGAGTTCTACCAGACACTGGACGGCATGACGCCTGAGGAAGTGGTCGAAATGGTGGCCGAGCGCCGAGGACGCCGCCAGCGCTGACTCAGGGGCGAAAAGCTCGCGGATTCCAACCCAGGTGTTCGCGAGCCGGCTGATTATCGACCACCAGGTCGATTTTCTGACGATCAATCATGACCGGGCGAATGTCTCGCATTCGCCCGAATGCATGCGCCAGGCGGAGGATCGGCTTGAGCAGGAAAGCCGGCACACGGACGGCGCGCGGGGTCTGCCCGGAAGCGGCAGCGATTCGGCGCAGCATGTCCGGATAGTTCAGCGTTTCACCGCCACCCAGCAACCAGCTTCCGGCAGCCATTTCTCCGCGTTTCAGGCATTCAATCACCACCTGGGCCAGATCATCGGCATGGACCGGCTGGCGCATGCCGGTACCACTGTAGGGCAACCAGCGCAGTCGCGATCCCAGCCGGGCGATTCTGTGCACATTCTGATTATCGGACGAGCCATAAATCATGGTGGGCTTGAGCAGGCTCAGGACGATCCCGCGCTGGGCGCACAATGCGGACAGCTCGTTTTCGATCTCGATCAACCCGGCAATCAGTGAGCGCTCGGCGACATCCGGGGAGTGGGTCTTGAATCGAGTGCTGGCCGAACTCAGTGCCACCACACGGCCCAGCCTCCGCGAGGATCGAACCTGGTCAAGCGCATGCTGGAGAGGTCCGAGACTGATCAGGGCCGAAGCCTCGACCTCAACCGGGGTATGGTCCAGGTCATGCTGCAAGCCGACCACATGTGGCCAGGCCTGCTTTGGAGGTTGACGGGAAACAGCCAGGACCGTGACCCCTTGCCGGGAAAGTCGATCATTCAGGCATTGGCCGACAGCGCCGCTGGCTCCGAAAACCAGAAGCGGTGCTGAAGGGTTCAGCGTCTCCACAACACCACCGGCACCATGATCAGGGCGTGTAGCCACAATCCCAGCCACCAAAGCGGTCGGCTCCACAAGGGCCAACGATCGCGGCAGTGCTTGTTCAAATAGCGCCACAATCCGCGATGCTTGTTGAACATGACCCGGACCGGTCGCTGGCGTGATGAAACCCCGCCGGCATGAGAGATCGCCACGGAAGGGACCAGCCGCACCGACCAGCCTGAATTGTGCAGGCGTGCCATGAGGTCCAGGTCTTCAAAATGCATGGGGAACCCGGGATCGAAGCCGCCCAGGTCCCGGAAGGCCCGGGTTCGCAACAACATGCAGGCGCCGGAAACCGCCTCAACAGCGGTGGCATCGGCCGGCGACGGCAGATGGGTCAGGTCCACGCCATGCCCGGATCGAAACCTGAACACTTCATTGAGAATCCGGCGCGGACCCGGCAACTGACGGCGGCTGCCACGTTGCTCATTGCCGCTCATGTCGAAAATCCGGCCCGAGACCAACCCGGCTTCGGGGTGTTCATCCAGCTCAGCGATCAACTCCACCAACCCTTCTGGAACCAGAAGACAATCAGGGTTGATGATCAGCAGAAACTCAGTCTCCAGACGGTCCAGCACATGGTTGACCCCCCGACCGAAGCCAAGATTGGCGGACAGGCGCTCCAGGGTCAGACCGGGCATGTCAGGGAGGTTATCCCAGCTTTCATCATCCGAGGCATTGTCGACAACCGTGACCAACGGGAAACGCGCACCGCGCCCCTTGAGTGCGCGAATGCAACGCCCCAGCCAGGGTCCGGAGTTGTAGTTGATCACCACAGCCGTCACGCGAGCCAGTGACGCCAGGTCCGGAGGCTTGATTGTGATCTCTTCGACCGGGTTCGCGGTAGTCATTGACCGGATTGTTCGAGCAAGCCACGCAGACGCTCGATCTCGGCATCCCTCTCGGCCAGCAGCTTGCCGGCACGAATGTGCTTGCGGACCTCGTCATTG
>PWWM01000044.1 GCA_003561495.1 Gammaproteobacteria bacterium | reverse complement strand
CGAGGAAATGGATCTCGACCAGGCCCGGCGGGTCCTGGCGGACGGTCCCTTCAATGACGTGGCTGACTTCATCGCCCACCCGCTTGTCGTCTCCCTGGCCGGACCCGATCTGGCCCTCGATGTCACCGTATTCAGTCCCTGGTACCAGGCCCAGGCGCGAGTGATCATCGACGGGGTCGAACGTGACTACTTCCGACTGATGCACGTCGGGGGTTCGGGTTATGATTTCCGTTTGTTCAGCCAGGGCGTGCCCTGAAGCTCATGTCAGCAAGCGGCAAGGAAAAACTGATCGTGCACGCCGTTGGCCCCGAATGGGCCTGGCGCGTGGTCGATCGTGCCGGGCGCGTGGTCCAGCGTGGACAGTGTCGACCCGAAGAGCCCCGCTGGCCGACCGGGCGGCCCCTGACGGTGCTGGTGGACGCCGCCGCCTGCATCGGCCTTGAAGTCGATCTCCCGGAAATGCCCGCCGCCCGGCTGCAAAAGGCGCTGCGCTGGGCGGCCGAAGAGCACCTGGCCGGCAGTGCCGAGGACCAGCACGTGGTGGCCGGGCCGCGCGGCAGTGACGGCCGGCTTCGCTGCGTGGTCATCGACAACAAAGGCATGGCCGAACTCAACGAACGCTTTGCCGACATGGACCTGGAGGTCCTGGTGCCGGATGCCCTGTGTCTGCCCTTCGAGCACGGCCAGGTCCATCTGACCCGCGCCGGTCAGCGGGTTCTGGCGCGCTGGGGGGAATGGGATTTCGGCAGTTTCGAGCCCGAGCTGGTCGCCGATATGCTGCCGGAAATCGTCGCTGAAGAGGCCCGCCGTATCTGGCATGGCGATGAGCTGCCTGACGGTCTCGAGCGCGATGATTTTCACACCACCGCAAGCGGTGGCATCGAGGCCTTGCTGGAGCGCGCCGTTCGCCCGCCGGTCAATCTGCTCACCGGCGCCTGGACACCGCGTTCGGCTCATACCGCACGCGCCTACTGGCAATGGGCCGCGGGGCTGGCGGCCAGCGTGGTGGTCCTGCTGCTGGCGTCCATGGCGATCGAGAATCATCAACTCAAGCGCCAGTCCGAGCAATTGCAAAGCGCCATTGATCAGCGCTTCAGCGAAATCTTTCCCGGCATTTCCCCGGTCGGTCGTCACCAGGCGCTGGCCGAGCGCGAACTCAATCGCCTGCGATTCGGAGAAGCCGCCGGATTGCTGGAGCTGCTCAATCGCGCCGCCCCGGTCATCGATGGCCAGTCCGGTCTGATCCTCGACGGCTTGAACTACCGCGGCGGTGAACTGGAGCTGTCGGTGCGCGCCCCCGAGGGCGCCGATCTGGAACAGTTCGAACAACGCCTGCGCGCCCTGGACCTGCAGGCCGAGGTTCGCTCGATCAGCATGCAGGATGACGGAGCGACCGGCCGGGTACGCATCATTGGAGGAGGGCGATGAAAAGCTGGTGGCGACAACTCAACCAGCGTCAGCAACGCCTGCTGGTGATCGCCGGCGCTGTTGTGCTCGGCGTGGTCATCTACGTCGGCCTGTGGGAACCGCTGGCGCTGACTCGCCAGGCCGAGCGTGAACGGGTCGCCGAGCAGCAAGCACTGAACAACTGGCTCAACGCCATCGCCCCGGTCGCCGAGCAGCTCAAGCGCGATGGCGAGCGGGCCTCGGATCTGGGCGGGCGCTCCCTGCTCGGACTGACCGATGCCACCGCGCGCGCCGCGGGACTGGCCGGATCACTGAGTCGCATCGAGCCGGCGGGCGACGGCCAGGTTCGGGTCTGGCTGGACAATGCCGATTTCGTCACCACCATCAACTGGCTGCAGCAACTGTCGCTGGACTATCCCATCGAAGTCAGTCACCTGGGCATGGACCGGGCCGGCAATGATGGTCAGGTCAATGTCCGCCTGACTCTGAGTACGAATGCGTAAGATCCTGATCCTGGCCGTCATCATCGTGCCGGTGATCGTCCTGCTGACCTTGCCGGTGCGAGTGGTGCTGCCGCTGTTCGAGCCACCCGAGGCGATTGCCCAGGTGCGTGGAACACTGTGGTCGGGCCAGGCCAACTGGAACCAGCCCGGTCACGGCCCATTGCGAGTGCAATGGCGCTGGAGTGGCGGGCGCGACTGGTTGATTGAAGTGAGCGATCCGGGGACCCAACTGGAGGGTCGTCTCCGCCCCGGTGGCGGTCTTCATTTCATCGATCTGACCGGGCGCATCGAACTGGACCGCGTCGACCTGGCGCACTGGTTTCCGAATACCCGCCCGGCCGGTCACCTGGAGGTCGACCTGGAGGAAAGCCTGTTGCTGCCCGGCGAGATTCCGCGCCTGCGCGGCCAGGTGATCTGGGCCGATGCGCGCCTGGAAGGCGGCGTGCATGAGCAACTGGGCCGGGTCGCCATCGATCTCGAACCCGGACCCGAACATCAACTTGCCCGCATCCGCTCACTGGACATGGCCCCGGTACAGATCCGCGGCGAGGTGCGAACCGATGAGCACCAGTACCACGCCGACCTGTGGCTGCGCGCCGGCTCCGACCGCCCGGAACTGACCCGCCAACTGGCACCGTTGGGCGAATTGCAACCCGACGGTCAGGTGCGCATCGAACTGCGCGGCAATCTGGGTTGGTAAATGGCGGTGAAAGGTGAAAGGTAAAAGGTAAAAGACAACAACCGTAGGTCGGCCCTACGCGGCCGACGGACAATGTTGAATGGACCCCCACCAAACCGTTCGTACGCCCAACCCCGAACCAACCACCGCAACACATCGACCCCGTGTAGACACCCGAGAGTTCGTCCGTCGGGGATGTAACCCCGACCTACAAACCATGGCATCCGTAGACAACCCCGAACCAACCCGGGCACTGATTTTGGGCGATAATGACCCGTTGAATCCAAACCGGACTCACATCTTGGAGACCATCGAGCAAGTTGACCTCAACCAGGCATTGAAAGTGGCACGCGCGGCTGCCGAAGCCGCTGATGCGGTGGCCATGGATTATTTCCGCGGGGATCTGGCGGTCGAGACCAAGGATGACGCCAGCCCGGTCACCGAGGCCGACCGCGCCTGTGAGCGCATCATTCGCGACACCATTCTGAAAGTCTTTCCCGATCACGCCATCTACGGCGAAGAGTATGGCCAGCGCGGAGAAGGGCGTTACCTGTGGCTGGTCGATCCGATCGACGGCACGCGCAGTTTCATCCGCCATCTACCCTTCTGGTCGGTGCAGATTGCCCTGATGATCGATGGCGAACTGGCACTTGGCGTGTCCTCCGCCCCGGCCTTCGGCGAGACCGCCTGGGCGGTCAGGGGCCAGGGCGCATTTCTCGGCGATCATCGGGCTCGAGTGCGCGAGATTGACGATCTGGCCCGGGCAGATGTCAGCTTCGGCAACCTGCGCAGCCTGGCGCGCGGTGAAGACTGGCCCTGGGTCGGCCGGATTGTGGCCCAGGCGGCGCGATGCCGGGGTTACGGTGATTTCTACTCCTACCATCGGCTCGCCGACGGCAGCCAGGACGCGGTTATCGAAAGCGATGTCAACATTCTTGATATCGCCGCGTTGACCGTCATCGTGCGCGAATCCGGTGGCGTGATGACCGACCTGGCCGGACAGCCCATCGGACTGGAAACCACCTCCGTGCTGGCCGCCTCGGCGCCACTCCACGAGCAACTGCGGGCCTGGCTGCATGAGTGACAAAACACCGCGACCCTTGCCGATCATTCATGACCGGCGCGAACGTCGACCGGCCGACCTGTTCAAGGTCGAGCAGCTGGACCTTGAATTCTCCAATGGGGAAAAACGCACCTATGAGCGCCTGATCAGTCGTGGCCTCGGTGCGGTCATCGTGGCCGCCATGCCCGATCCCGACCATGTCCTGCTGATCCGCGAATATGCCTGTGGCGTGCACCGTTACGAACTGGGCCTGCCCAAGGGTCGCCTGGAGCGCGGCGAGAGCCTGATCGAAGGCGCCAATCGTGAGCTTCAGGAAGAATGCGGCTATGCAGCGCGAGATCTCATCGAACTCGGCCACCTGACCCTGGCGCCGGGCTACATGACCCACGCCACACATGTCATCCTGGCCCGAGACCTTTATCCTTCACGCCTGCCCGGCGATGAACCCGAACAACTCGAAGTCATCCCCTGGCCGCTGGACAACCTCGCCGAACTCATCCAACGCCCCGACTGCACCGAAGGCCGCTCCATCGCCGCGATGTTCATGACCCGCGAGTACGTGCGGCAGTGAGATGAAGTACGGGGAGACGGTGGTCGGTGGTCGGTGGTCGGTGGTCGGTGGTCGGTGGTCGGTGGTCGGTGGTCCAGACTGAAACCTTTCACCTTTCACCTTTCACCTTTCACCTTTCACCTTTCACCTTGATCCTTTCCCGGAAACCGGAAACCGGAAACCGGAAACCGTTAAAAAGGTTTAACTACCACCAACACCACAACCAGAATCAAAAACACCGCCGGCACCTCGTTGAACAGCCGGTACCAGCGCGAACTGCGAGTATTCTCGCTGCGGGCAAATACACCCACCAGGCGCCAGCACCACAGGTGATAGGCCACCAGCCCGGCCACCAGTGCAAGCTTGGCGTGCATCCAGCCCAGGGCCAGGTAATTGGGGTCGGCGATCAGCATGCTGATGCCCAGACCGACCGCCAGCGCGCCGCCGATGTGGGTGATGCCCAGCAGCCTCCGTTGCATGACCAGCAACAGCTCGAATCGCGAACCTTCCGGGTTTTCGGCGGCATAGACAAACAGCCGCGGCAGATAGAACAGCCCTGCAAACCAGGTCACCACGAAGACGATGTGAAAGGCTTCCAGCCAGATCATGAGCAGAGATTCCCAATCAGGATTGAATGTAGCGTCAGCTTGACGCAAGCCGGGATATTAAGGTATAACCTTGAGGTCCGTTACAAAAAAATCATGAAATTACAACATTATAGATTTCAAATAAACATAAAGGTGCGGCACAACCATCCGGTTTGGGGCAATTCGATTGAAGCGGTCTTGATTGGCCGCTTTTTTTTAACCGAAGCGGCGCCGTGCCTTCATGCTGCTTGACTTGAACTCGTCCAGCCACCATATTATCGGATGATCCCACTGTCCAGGATGATCGCTCAATGACTGCCTCCGAGCCCCTGAATTTCACTACTTCGGCGGCCAGCAAGGTTCGCGAACTGATCCTCGAGGAAGCCAACCCGGAACTGAAGCTGCGGGTCTACATCACTGGCGGCGGCTGCTCGGGCTTTCAATATGGTTTCACCTTCGATGAAAAGATCGACGAGGGTGACGTGACCGTGATCAAGGACGATGTCACGCTGGTCGTTGACCCCTTGAGTTTCCAGTATCTCGAAGGCGCCGAGGTCGATTACAGCGAAAGCCTGCAAGGGGCGCGCTTCGTCATTCGCAACCCGAATGCCGCCACCACCTGCGGTTGTGGCTCGTCGTTCGGCATTGCCTGAAATTCACTGGCCGCGAAGGGCGGTCACGCGTTAGAGTGTAGGCATGACCATCCTGATCGTACTGATCGGTCTGCTGATCAGCCATGTCGCGACCGGCTTTCGCCACCTGCGCGATTTTCGCTGGATGTTGTGGCCGATCCATTGGATGCGCCGCCGTTTCCCCGATTATCCCTGGCTGACTTTCGTGATGGTGCCAATGACCGCCGTGGTCGTGGCGGTGCTGGCGACCTGGCTGATGACCAGTCTGCTTGGCCTGGTGGGTTGGGCGCTGCTGGCCCTGGCCGTATTCATCTACACCCTGGGGCCGCGTGATCTCGATCGTGACGTTGCCATTCTGATCAACCGTGACAGCGGTTCCGAGCCTGCCGAAGTCGAAGAAAGTGCGCGGTTTATGCAGCTTGATGTGGACCGGTCCAGTCCGGTCGAGGCCGCAGCCGCCGTGCTCCATGCCGGCCAGTCTCGCTGGTTCGGAGTGCTTTTCTGGTTTGTGCTGGTCGGCATTCCAGGCGCCATCACCTATCGTCTGACCCGTATCGTGTTGCAGGACAAGAGCCTGTCGCCCGAAGAGCTGGACTGGCTGAGTCGCCTGCGCATGATTCTCGACTGGCCGGTGCTTGCGTTGATGACCGTCTCGGCGGCCCTGTGCACCGACCTCGACAAGGTCTACCGCGCCTGGGGCGAGCAGCGCCAGGAACACGGCCCCTGGCTGCTGACCCCGACCCTGCTGGACCGCGTCGCCGCCGCCATCGACACACATTGTGAAAGCTTCGACGAAGGCCTGCTGAACGGTCACCGCGTCGTGTGGCGAATGCTGATCCTCTGGCTGGTCATGCTCAGCCTCCTACTGCTGGCGGGGTGGTTGGTGTAAACCATGTTGAATCCACCCCCACGGGCCTTGTTCGTGTTTCGAAAAGCAGGCGTAGGTCGGGGCTACGTCCCCGACGGACCATGTTGAATCCACCCCCACGGGCCTTGTTCGTGTATTGAAGAGCAGATACAAGGAACAAGGCTCAAGGCGCAAGGAAAAGAGGGGCCAAAGGGCTAAAGGGTTAAGAGGCTAAGAGGCTAAGAGGTTAAGAGGCTAAGAGGCTAAGAGGTTAAGGGGTAAAGAAGACGACCCAACCAATCAAACCAACCAAACCAATTAAACCAACCAAACCAATGAAACCAACCAAACCAATGAAACCAACACAAGCTGCAACCGCCATCATCGCCCTGCTGATTTCCAGCCTTTCCCTGGCCGACTCAACCTGGATCCGCTGCGGCGGGCTGGTGGATGTGGCGGAGGGCCAAACCCTGGGACCACATACGGTCGTGGTCGCCGATGGGCGCTTTGGCGAAACCCGGCAGGGTCACCCGCAGGCCCCGGATGGGGTCGAGATCGTTGATCTGGGTGAGCTGATCTGTCTGCCGGGCCTGATGGACATGCATACTCACCTGTCCTCGGAGTTCACACCGCAGGCCTATATCCATCGATTTACGCTCAATGAAGGCGACCTGGCGTTACGCGGCGCCCATTTTGCCCGCATCACGCTGGAATCGGGTTTTACCACGGTGCGCGATCTGGGTGATTCATTCAATGTCACCATCGCCCTGCGCGAGGCCATCAACAATGGTCTGGTGCCGGGGCCGCGCATCTTCACCGCCGCCAAGTCCCTGGCCACCACCGGCGGGCATGCCGATCCGACCAATGCCTGGCGACAGGACATCATGGGCGACCCTGGTCCGCGAGACGGCGTGATCAACGGGGTCGACGAGGCCCGCAAGGCGGTGCGCCAGCGATACAAGGACGGCGCCGACCTGATCAAGATCACCGCCACCGGCGGCGTGCTCAGCGTCGCGCGCAGTGGCCAGAACCCGCAGTTTACCGATGACGAACTGGCCGCTATCGTCGAGATTGCTCGCGATTACGAGATGCATGTGGCCGCCCACGCCCACGGCGCCGAGGGCATGCGCCGGGCCATTCGTGCCGGTGTCCATTCCATCGAGCACGGCACCTACATGGAAGACGACATCATCGAGATGATGCTCGAGCACGGTACCTGGTACGTGCCGACCATATCGGCCGGCCGATTCGTGGCCGACAAGGCCGAAATCGACGGCTATTTCCCGCCGGTGGTGGCCGCCAAGGCGGCCGAGATCGGCCCGTTGATCCAGGACACCTTTGGTCGCGCTCATGCTGCCGGCGTGCGCATCGCCTTTGGGACCGACTGTGGCGTCTGTCCACACGGGACCAATGCACGCGAGTTCCAGCTCATGGCTGAAGCAGGGATGAGCCCGGCCGATGCGCTACGATCGGCGACCATCAACTCTGCCGAGTTGCTGGGAACCGACGACCGCATGGGTCAGGTTCGACCGGACTTTCTGGCTGATCTGATCGCTGTATCCAAGGACCCGCTGGAGGATCTGGAAGCCCTGATGGACGTGCGATTCGTCATGCGGGATGGAAAAATTTTCGTTTCTCCTTGACACCCACCCGACACGCCCTTTAATGTGAAATGCATCACGGAAGGCGGTTGGCATGGGTGTTCGAGCAGAGCAAAGCAGTACGACCCTGATTGGGCGAATGCGCGACCATCTGGATGATCGGGACGTCAGTGAAAATGTGCAAAAAGCCTGGTTGTACTGGGCGAGGTGCCTGCTGCTCTTTCATGACGATCGTTCTCCGCAATCCCTGCAACTGGAAGACATCGAGGCGTTCCTGGAACACCTCGACGCCAGTCGGCGCCTGACGCCGGCCAGTCGGCGCCAGGCCTTGATGGCCATCGAATGCCTGTTGTCTGACGTGGTCGGCATCGAGGTGCCCGGGCTGCCGGAAATGGTGGCCCGGTGCCGGGACAGTCTCAGGCCGGTCGTGCTGTCACCAGCCCAGGTCCAGCAGCTGCTTTCACATCTCCGCGGAGCCGATTGGTTGATGGCGTCCCTGGTCTACGGGGCCGGCTTGCGCCTGAAGGAATGTGTTCGTTTGCGAGTGCGTGATCTGGAGACCGACCGCATCGTGGTCCGAGACAGTACGGGTCGCTTCAGTCGCGAATCCGTCCTACCGCAACGCGTCCGGGAACCATTGCGCGAACATCTCGAAGAGATCAAGCTGCAACACATTCGCGAGCTGGCCGATGGGCTGGGCTCGGTCAGTCTTCCTGCGCGGATCAAGACGGTTCTGGCCACTTCGCGAAGCTGGGCCTGGCAGTTCCTGTTTCCCGGTCCTTATGTTGCCACCCGGTCCGGCACCGGACCGGACCGTCATCGCGGTCACATCCCGGATCGTCAGCTGGCCAGCGTGCTGGAGAAGGCCGGACGTGACGCCGGCATTGACCAGACCGTGACCGCCAACACCTTGCGCAACAGCTTTGCCACCCACCTGATTCAGCGCGGTGTCGCCGTGGCCGATGTCGAGCGCCTGCTCGGCATCAAGCGTCCTGCCGCCAGTCACGGCGAACATCCAATATCACCGCTCAATATCCCCGAATCCCCCGCCGACCTCCTGGCCACCCACTGACTTGGATGCCGCGCCACCACAACCGTAGACCATATTGAATTGACCCCCACCCACTGGTTCGCGTGCCCACACCGGAGCCAGACACCGACACACATCGAATTGTCGTCGATATTTGATTTCTCATCCGTCGGGGACGTAGCCCCGACCTACAAACCCAACCAACAAACCAAACCAACCAAACCAACTCACCGGATGGTCGAAACCGGAATGGTGATGATCGGCAAGCCGATCGCATCGGTACGCTGCCGGCTGGTCAGTATCGAACTGCGCTGCTCGCTGCCGGTTTCGCCCAGGTAGTAATACATCTGGGCGACACCATGAAACTGCTCCAGCGTCACCAGATTGATGCGGGTGGTTTCATCGATCCCGGGCATGAATCCCAGGGGTAGGTAAAACCCGCGCAGCCCCCGGTCGGTGCCCAGCGAGGTATAGAACACGTTGAGAACATGATCGGCGATCAACGCATGTTCGACCACGTCGATGTCAAACCTGGCGCCCAGCTCAACGGCCAGTCTCCGATCGGCATACTCTCGCAGCTCGTCACGTTCGATGAAATGCGAGCGAATGACCAGTCGCGAACCGCGTAGCGGCTCGAAATCCTGCTCCGGCAGACTTTCGGCCAGCTCATCAATGGCATGCGTCACCAGGCGCTGCGCGGTCGACCCGGTCAGAGAATCCTGAAGCTGCCGAGCCGAACACCCCGACAAAACCAGCGCCACCCCAAGTACCAGCACCACCACAGCGCCCCGCACCCCGGAACCCTTATTGCGTAAACCGTAAACCGTAAACCGTAAACCGTTCATACATATAGCACTCGCATAACAATTCAGGATACCATGGTCAATCCAACATTCTGCGGGCGAACGAATCGCCCTGTATTCTGACTGGAATGGGTGATTCCAAGGAGTAAAGCCATGCGTTATCTGATCATGATCCTGATGTTTGCCGCCCTGGTGCTGGCCGGCTGCCAGCGCGACGAGGGCGATGCGGTCGAAGTCGAGGATGAAGCCGCTGAGGTGGTCGAAGAGGTCGAGGAAGATCTGGAAGAGATTCGCGACGAAGCGATGGAACGCGCCGAAGAGGCCGAAGAGGCGATCGAGGAGCGCATCGAAGATGAACGCGAAGACGTGGAAAATCTCTGGGAGCGTGCCGAACGACTGGCCGAGCAGGCCCGTGACGAGGTACAAAAGGCCTGGGAACTGGCCGAGGAGGAAGGAAGCGAAGCCTGGGAAGAAGCGAAGGTTGCGGCAGACCGAGCCCGTCAGCAGGCCGAGAGGGCCTGGCAGCGGGCCAGCGCAGCCTCAGGCGATGCCTGGGATGAAACCCGTGACACCACACGCTCATTGCTTGACGAGGCCGAGGCGGCCTGGGATCGCCTGCGCGGCACTGATGAAGAAGACGAAGCACAGGACATCGACGAGGAAGAAGCCGAGACCTGATTCGAACCGCAATGACCGGCTTGCCGCCCCGCCATGCCGGGGCGGTGTTATTTTGAACGACAACGCGTAACCCAACAGCAATCAGGACTGACAGCGTGTCAGAAACATACAATCCGGGCCGGATCGAGCCGGCCATCCAGTCAAGGTGGGAGCAGGACAACGCCCATCGTGCCGAGCGCGGTGACGGTGAACGTTTCTATTGCCTGAGCATGTTCCCCTATCCATCCGGCAAGTTGCACATGGGCCACATGCGCAACTACACCATCTGCGACGTGATCTCGCGCTACCAGCTCATGTGCGGCAAGCGTGTGCTCCAGCCCATGGGCTGGGATGCCTTCGGGCTGCCGGCCGAAAATGCCGCCATGGCCAACGGCGTGCCGCCGGCCCAATGGACACGCGATAACATCGCCCATATGCGCAACCAGCTCAAGTCGCTGGGATTCGCCATCGACTGGGAACGGGAACTGGCCACCTGCGATCCGGACTATTACCGCTGGAACCAGTGGTTTTTCCTGAAACTGCTCGAGCGCGGCATTGCCTACAAGAAAACCGGCACCGTCAACTGGGATCCGGTTGATCAAACCGTGCTGGCCAACGAGCAGGTTGTGGATGGCTGTGGCTGGCGCACCGGCGCGCCGGTCGAAAAGCGCGAAATCCCGATGTATTACCTGCGCATCACCGACTATGCCGATGAATTGCTGGCCAGCCTGGATGACCTCGACGGCTGGCCGGAGCGGGTGCGCACCATGCAGGCCAACTGGATTGGCCGCAGCGAAGGTGCCGAGATCAGCTTTGCCTGTGGTGACGAAACCATCAAGGTCTTCACCACCCGCCCCGACACCCTGATGGGGGCAACCTACATGGCGGTGGCCGCCGAGCATCCGCTGGCCACTCGCGCCGCCGAAAACAATCCCGAGCTAGCCGCGTTCATCGCCGAATGCCAGAAAGGCGGCACGTCCGAGGCCGATGTCGCCACCCAGGAAAAACTCGGCATGGACACCGGCCTGAAAGCCATCCATCCCCTGACCGGCGCCGAGCTGCCGGTGTGGGTGGCCAACTACGTGCTGATGGGTTACGGCGAGGGCGCCATCATGGCCGTACCCGGCCACGACGAGCGTGACTTCGAGTTTGCCCTGAAATACGACTTGCCCATCGTCCAGGTCATCAGCTTGCCCGAGGGCCGTGCCTACGACCATCAGCAGTGGCACGACGACTATGCCGCCAAGGATGGAGAGCTCCTCAACTCGGGCCAGTACGACGGCCTGTCCTGCCAGAAGGGTTTCGAGGCCATTGTCGCCGACCTGGAAAAGAACAATGCCGGTCGCGGCCGTATCCAGTTTCGCCTGCGCGACTGGGGCATCTCGCGCCAGCGCTACTGGGGTTGTCCCATTCCGATCATCCACTGCGAGGATTGTGGAGACGTGCCGGTGCCTGAAGACGACCTGCCGGTGGTGTTGCCCGAAGATCTGGTCCCCGACGGGGCCGGCAATCCGCTCAATCGCTGCGAAGAATTCGTCAACACACCCTGCCCGAAATGTGGCCGGCCGGCCCGGCGCGAGACCGACACCATGGACACCTTTGTCGATTCGTCCTGGTACTTCCTGCGCTATACCTGCCCGCACAACGACCGGGCCATGGTCGATGAAACGACCAGCCAGTGGATGCCGGTCGATCAATATATAGGTGGCATCGAGCATGCCATTCTGCATCTGCTCTATGCGCGCTTCTGGACCAAGCTGATGCGTGACGAAAGCCTGGTCAGCGTCAATGAGCCGTTTGCCCGCCTGCTCACCCAGGGCATGGTGCTGGCCGAGACCTATTACCGTGAGGACGAGTTCGGCCGCAAGACCTGGTACAACCCGGCCGATGTCGATGTCGAGCGCGACGACAAGGGCCGTCTGATCCGGGCCGTGCTGGCCGCCGATGGCGGCGAGGTCCAGCCTGGCGGGGTGGAGAAGATGGCCAAGTCCAAGAACAACGGGGTCGATCCCCAGGCCCTGGTTGATCAGTACGGGGCCGATACCGTGCGCCTTTTCTCCATGTTTGCCGCCCCGCCCGAGCAGTCGCTGGAGTGGTCGGAAGCCGGGGTCGAAGGCGCCTGGCGATTCCTGCGACGCTTGTGGAGTGGGGTGCATGCACATGTCGAGGGTGGCGTCCTGCCCGGCCGGGTGCCGGAAAAAACCGACGGCCCGGCCCGTGATCTGCGTCGCCTGCTGCACGAGACCATTGGCAAGGTCGGTGATGACTTCGGGCGTCGCTATACCTTCAACACCGCCATTGCCGCGGTCATGGAATTCACCAATCACCTCAACCGCTTCGAGCCGCGCGAGGACAACGATCGGCTGCTTGTCCAGGAAGCCTGGGAATCGGTGGTGCGATTGATTGCCCCGGTCACTCCGCATATCGCCGAATCGCTGTGGCAATCCCTGGGCCGTGACGGTTCAGTGTTCGATGCCGGCTGGCCCGCGGTTGACGAGTCGGCCCTGGTGCGCGAGGCGCTGACCATTGTCGTGCAGGTCAACGGCAAGGTGCGTGGTCGCATCCAGGCGGCCCCGTCCAGTCCGAAGGAGCTGGTCGAAGAAGCCGCCCTGGCCGAAGAAAACGTGGCTCGATTTGTCGACGGCAAGACCGTTCGCAAGGTCATTGTCGTGCCCGACAAGCTGGTCAATATCGTGGCGACCTGATGCGCGCCGTGGCCCTGATCGGATTGTGTTTGCTGCTGGTTGCCTGCGGTTTCCAGTTGCGCGGCGAGGCGCGCCTGCCCGAGGCCATGGTCGAAACCTGGCTGGATGTGCCCGACGACAATTCCCCCTTTGCCCGCGAACTGACCCTGGTGCTGCGCGCCAACGGGGTGCGCGTTCGAAGCGCCGGCGACGAACAGGCGGCCCGCCTGCGTATTCATTCCGAGCGCATGCGCCGGGAACCGTTGACCATTTCCGGCGATGCCCGGGTGCGCGAATTCGTGCTGATCTTCGATGTTGATTTCGAACTCACCGATCCGCAAGGCGAAATCCTGATCGCGCGCGAAACCCTCAGGCTGATGCGCGACTACAGCTTCGATGAGCAGGAAATCCTGGCCGCCAGTCGTGAGGAGGAATTCCTGCGCAACGACCTGCGCCGCAACATGGCCAGCCAGATGCTGCGCCGCCTGGAGGCGCTGGAAGCGAGTGGCCCATGAAAGTTTTTCCGGACCGACTCAAGGGACGGCTCGAAAGCCGGCTTGATCCGGTCTACCTGGTCGCCGGCCCCGAGCTGCTGCTGGTCGAGGAAGCCTGTGACGCCATTCGCCGCAAGGCCCGCGATGAAGGCGTGGCCGAGCGGGTGGTCGTGGATGCCGACGGGCGTTTCGACTGGAACCAGTTCGGCGCCACCAGCGAAAACCTGTCGCTGTTTGCCAGTCAGCGCCTGATCGAGCTGCGCCTGCCCACCGGCAAGCCGGGCCGGGAGGGTGGGGCGGTCCTGCGCGAGTGGGTCAAGTCCGATGCCGGCGATATTTTGTTAATCAAGTGCCAGGCCTGGGAAATGGCCAGCGAAAAGACCGCCTGGTTTCGCGATGTCGAAAAGGCCGGCGTTTTCGTACCGTGCTGGTCGGTCAAGCCCGACCGTCTGGTTCAATGGATTTCGCAGCGCCTGCGTGCTCGCGGTCTCAATGCCGGTCAGGACGTGTGCAGCTTCCTGGCCGAGCGCCTGGAAGGCAACCTCCTGGCCGCCGCCCAGGAGATCGAACGCATGGCCTTGCTCTACGGGCAGGGCGCCCAACTGAACCTGGACCAGGTCCGATCGGCGGTGGCCGACAGCGCCCGCTTTGACAGCTTCCGTCTGGTCGAGCTGGTTCTGAAGGCCCAACCCGGCGCCGCGGTGCGCTGCATTCGCGGCCTGATCGAGGCCGATACCCCGATGCCCCTGATCATCGGTGCGCTGACCCGCGAGCTACAGATTGTCGAGGCCTTCCAGACCCTGACTCGCTCGATGCCGTCCGGCCGCGCCATGGCCGAGCTCAAGGTCTGGAAAAGTCGCCAGGCGGCCATCGAGTCCGCCGCCAACCGACTGCAACCCGGGCGGGTTCGCCGGGCACTGGCCGAACTGTCCGATCTGGACCGGATGGCCAAATCCAACCACCGCCAGGAATTCTGGCTGCACCTGGAGCGCTTGTGCGTGAACCTGTGCGATCCGAACCGTGAACGGTTGAGCGCATGAAAAACCGCGCCATTGCCGTCTTCGGCGGCACCTTCGACCCGGTGCACTTCGGCCATCTTCGGGCCGCTTCAGAAGTCTCCGAATTGCTCAAGGTCAACGACTTCCGCCTGCTCCCGGCCGGCCATCCGCCGCATCGCGAAGGCACCTGGGCCGAGGCTCATCATCGCCTGGCCATGCTGGAATTGGCGCTGGCGCCGTACCCGGATCTTGCGGTCGATGAGCGTGAAGTGCGCCGCGACGGGCCTTCCTTCATGGTCGAGACCCTGCAAAGCATCCGTGACGAGGCCGGCGATGCGCCCATCCTGATGTGCCTGGGCCAGGATGCCTGCAACGGTCTCAATCGCTGGCATCGCTGGCGCGAGATCTTCGACCTGGCCCACCTGGTGGTCATGACCCGCCCGCGCAGCCGCCCGCAATATCCCGAAGACCTGGGTGAATACATCGAAGCACGCCAGGTCCACCGCACCCGCGACCTGATGGACGCCCCCAGCGGACGCATCCGCCACGTCGAAGTCACCCAACTCGAAATCTCCTCCACCGACATCCGCCGCCAACTCGCCACCGGCCGCAACCCCCGCTTCCTCCTCCCCGACACAGTGTTGGCCTACATCCACAAACACGCCCTCTATTGATGCCGATTTCGGTTTACTTGGTTTGATTGGTTTGGTCGCTCTTTTTACCTCTTTACCTCTTAACCTCTTAACCTCTTAACCTCTTAACCT
>PWWM01000131.1 GCA_003561495.1 Gammaproteobacteria bacterium | reverse complement strand
TATGCCGAGCTTAATGCGCTAGGCAATGACCAGCCGCTACCGGACTGGTACTGGAGCGGTGAAACCCGCATGCGCTGCCTGGCCCGAACCATCGAGGCGACTCGCAAGAACGCCTATGCCCATCACATCCAGCGCCTGATGGTGACCGGCAATTTTGCACTGTTGCTGGGCGTGGTGCCCAAGGCGATTTGCGACTGGTACCTGGCGGTCTATGCCGATGCCTTTGACTGGGTGGAGTTACCCAACACCCTGGGCATGGTAATGCATGCCGACGGCGGTCTGCTGGGATCCAAGCCTTACGCCGCCAGTGGCAAATATATCCAGCGCATGAGTGATTACTGCAAGTCCTGTCCGTACCAGGTCACCGAAACCGTGGCTGAGGACGCTTGTCCGTTCAATGCCTTGTACTGGCACTTCCTGATGCGCCATGAACAGGATTTCAAGGCCAATCCGCGCATGAAAATGATGTACCGGAATCTTGAGCGGATGGACGAAGAACGTCGCCAGGCGATTTCCAGGCGTGCCGAATGGGTCATTGCCAACGTCGAGTCTTTGTGATTCAGCCAACCACGCGCAGCGACAAATCCAGAGGTTCGATGTTCTTGGTCAGTTCGCCAACCGAGATTTCATCAACGCCGGTGGCGGCGATGGATCCGATGGATTCGAGCGTGATCCCACCGGAGGCTTCGAGGATGGCTTTTCCTGATGCCCGTTGCACGGCAACTTTCAAATCATCAAGAGAAAAGTTGTCGAGCATGATGCGTTCGGGACTGGCCGACAGGGCTTCGTCGAGCTGGTCGAGGTCTTCAACCTCGACCTCGATCGGAAGGTCCGGAAATCGGGCGCGGGCCTGCTTGATGGCATGGGCAATCCCGCCGGCCGCGCCAATATGGTTTTCCTTGAGCATGATCATGTCGTACAAGCCCATGCGGTGGTTGTGCCCGCCGCCCGCGGTGACCGCGTACTTCTGGGCCGAGCGCAAGCCCGGCAGGGTCTTGCGGGTATCGAGTATGCGTGCTTGGGTGCCGGTCACGGCATGAACGTAGCGTGCGGTGCGTGTGGCAATGCCGGACAGCAGCTGCAGAAAATTCAGGGCCGTGCGTTCGCCGGTCAGAATCGGGCGTGCCGGACCGGTGATCGTGCATAGCAATTGGCCAGGTTGAACCTGGTCGCCGTCACTCACCTGCCATTCCAGTCGACATTCGGCTGACAGTTGCCTGAATACCCCATCGACCCAATCCGTGCCGGCCAGAACCCCATCCTGGCGGGTGATCAGATCGGCCGAGCACGATCGCTCGTTCGGGATGAGTGCAGCGCTGACGTCACCGCTGCCAATGTCCTCATGCAGCGCAGTTGCAACCTGGGCCGAGATCGTTTCCCGGGATGGCTTCAAAGCGGCTCGGACAGTTGCGTGGTGCCAATGCCGCGCTCGGCCAGCAGAACCGGGATGCCATCCTCGATCGGGTAGATTACCTTCTGATCGCGGGTGATCAGGGCGGCCTTGAGCGGCTCGGATACGGGTTCATGGTCGACATACTGGATGTCGCCGGCAGCGATGGCCTGGTTGAGTTTCTTCAGCCGGCGACCGGTCAGTGGCAGCAATGGCTCATGACTGAACGGGCAGCACAGAATGTCAAGGAGATGGTCGGGTAGGCTCATGAGCGGGATTCTAACTGATTGGCCATGATGAAACGTTGCCGCCATACTTTTCGCATCCAATACTTGCTGATACTATGGCTTATTTTTCTCCGGCGGAGATCACAGCGATGAAAGCTTCCCCCCTGGTTGGCATCATCATGGGCTCGCAAAGCGACTGGGAGACCATGAAACATGCCGCGGACACCCTGGACGCTTTGAGCATTCCTTTTGAAAAACGGGTGGTATCGGCGCATCGAACGCCGGATCGGATGTTCGAATACGCGGCTTCAGCGCGAGATCGTGGACTGAAGCTGATTATCGCCGGCGCCGGCGGTGCGGCCCATCTGCCTGGTATGGTTGCGGCCAAGTCCGAGCTGCCGGTCATTGGGGTTCCGGTGCAGTCGCGCACGCTCAATGGCCTGGACTCTCTGCTGTCTATCGTGCAGATGCCCGGCGGAGTGCCCGTGGGCACCATGGCCATTGGCAAGGCCGGTGCCATCAATGCCGCCCTGTGGGCCGCGGCCGTTCTGGGTACACAGAATGATGAGATTGCCAGTCGATATCGCCAGTGGCGCTTGGCCCAGACCGAGGCCGTGCTCGGTAATGACATTCCCGGCCAGCGATGAAGATCGGCATTCTGGGTGGCGGGCAATTGGCCCGCATGATGGCCGCTTCGGGAATTCCGCTGGGCATGGAGTTCGTGTTTGTCGATCCGGCCGCCGATGCCTGTGCCGGCGCCTACGGACATCTGCTGACGGCCGAGTGGGATCAGGCGCCTTCGCTGGAGGATTTGCGAGGCTGTGACCGGATCAGCTGCGATTTCGAGAACGTACCCGCCGAAGTGCTGGATGCGCTGGTTGAGATCGCGCCGGTTCGACCCGGACCAAATGCTTTCGCCGCAGCCCAGGATCGCCTGACTGAAAAGCGCTTGTTCCAGCGGCTGGATATTCCGGTACCGCCCTTTGCCGAAGTCTCCAGCCGCGCGGACTTGCTCGAGGCGATCGATGCCATTGGTCTGCCGGCGGTGCTCAAGACCCGGCGCTTTGGTTACGACGGCAAAGGCCAGGCCGTGTTGCGGTCAAAGGAAGATCTGGAACCTGCCTGGAGGGCACTGGGCGGTCGCGATCTGATTCTCGAAGGCTGGATTGATTTTCATCATGAATGCGCCATTACGGCAGTCCGTGGCGCGGACGGGTCGATCGTATGCTATCCGTTGAGCTGGACCGTGCATGCCGATGGGATCCTGCGCCTGGCACTGGCGCCGGCGCCGGTGGCCCCGAAACTGGAGTCCCGGGCCCATGAGCTTGTGGGACGGTTGTTGTCGGAGCTGGATTATATCGGTTGCCTGACACTGGAGCTGTTTGCCACCGATCAGGGTCTGGTGGCCAATGAATTCGCTCCCCGGGTACACAACTCCGCCCACTGGACGATTGACGGGTCAGTTACTTCGCAGTTTGAAAACCATCTCCGTGCGGTCTGTGATCTGCCGCTTGGCAACACTGCGATGCGAGGTCAGGCACTGATGCTGAACTGGATCGGCCAGGTTCCGCCCATGGAAGATTTTCTAAGGGTTCCGGGGCTTCGCTGGCACGATTACGGCAAGAGTGCTCGTCCGGGGCGAAAGGTGGGCCATGCAACCCTGGTGGCTGAGGATCGCCGGGACCTTGAAGCAGGCCTGGTCGGCATCGTGGATCTGGTGGACGATCAGACCGCTTCGCTGCTCAAGGGGGAGATGACGCCGCTGGGTTGATCGGCCGGAAACAGCACCAGGTGTTGGGCATCCAGCTCCACACCAATCGAAGCGTTGACGGCGAAATCATCGTGGCTGGGGAAAAGTGCGGTGATTTCCTCACCACTTTCAAGACGCAGCCGATAGAGAATGTCAGCACCCTGGAACTGGCGGGCCACTACCGTGACGCGCGGTCCGGATGGGTTGGGGCGAATATCGTCAGGTCGGATCAACAAGGCCAGGTTGTCCCCACGCGGCCGATCGTCGGGCAAGGGGGATTCGCCCAGCGCATGGACAAGACTCTCACCCTGAACCTGTGCGTGCAGGTAGCTGCCACGCCCCGTGAACGCCGCCACATAGCGCGAAGCCGGGCGATGGTAGAGCTGGTAGGGTGAATCCCATTGCAGCATGCGCCCATCCTTGAGCAGTCCGACCCGGTCGGCCAGGGCGAAAGCTTCCTGCTGGTCGTGGGTGACCAGCAAGGTGGTGGTGCGTCGACCCTTGAGCATGCCGCGGATTTCTTCGCCCATGCGTCGTCTCAGTCGAGTGTCCAGGTTCGAAAACGGTTCATCCATCAACAGCACGGTGGGTTCCGGGGCCAGTGCGCGGGCCAGGGCGACACGCTGTTGCTGGCCACCCGACAATTCATGCGGAAAGCGTGCATCCAGACCGGTTAGTCCGGTCAATTCCAGTAGATGACGCACGCGCTCGCGGCGCTGGTCGTCATCGAGTCGACGCAAACCAAAGGCCACATTGGCAAAAACGTTGAGATGGGGAAACAGGGCATGGTCTTGAAAGACCATGCCAACGCTGCGCTTTTCCGGTGCAACCATGCGCCCTGGGGCGCTGACTTGCTGGTCGTCGACCAGAATTTCACCCTGGCGCAGGGACTCGAAGCCGGCAATGGCACGCAAGGCGGTGGTCTTGCCGCAGCCCGAGGCGCCGAGAAGGCAACCGATTTCGCCCTGCCTGAGCTCGAAACTCAGGCCCTTGATCACTTCGACCTCACCATAGCCAAGGTGGATGTCGCGAACACTCAGGGTCATGTCGGAAAATGCCTGTTGATCAACTCGACCAGAATATCGGCGATCAGGTCGGCCTGTTCCTGATCGATGATCAGCGGCGGTAGCAGGCGAATGACGTTTCCGCGCGTGACATTGATCAGAAGGCCCTGTTCCATGGCGGCCATCTTCAGGGCGGTGGCCGGTTCGGTCAACTCGATCCCGATCATCAGGCCGCGGCCGCGAATTTCGACCACGACCGGGTGATCGGTCAGGCCGGTGCGCAACCTTTGACTCAGGTATTCGCCCATGTTCGCGGCCTGTTCGGCGATGCACTCCTCTTCCATGATGCCAATGACTTCCAGTCCAACCCGGCAGGCCAGCGGATTGCCGCCGAATGTTGAGCCGTGCAATCCTGGTTTGAACAGGGCCGCCACCTCGTTACGGGCCAGGCAGGCCCCGATGGGCAGGCCATTGCCCAGGGCCTTGGCGACCGTGACGACATCGGGCAGCAGATCGGGTTCATGTTGAAAGGCGAACCAGCGACCCGTGCGACACATGCCGGTCTGAATTTCATCGAGCATCATCAGGGCCTGGTGTTGGTCACAGGCTGCGCGCAGGCCGCTCAGATAGCCGGGTGGGGCGGGTTTGACACCGCCCTCGCCCTGAATGGGTTCAAGCAGGACGGCCACGATGTCTTCATCATCGGCCAGTGCCTGCCTGGCTGCGCCAAGATCGCCATAGGGAACGCGGACAAAGCCCTCGACCAGAGGCCCAAACCCGTCTTGATTGGCAAGGTTGCCGGAGGCGCTCAGTGCGGCCAGCGAGCGGCCATGAAAGCTGTCGTTGGCGACCAGGACCTTGGGTTGCGAAATGCCCCTTTCATGGGCGTGACGGCGTGCCAGCTTGAGCGCACACTCGATGGCCTCGACGCCGGAATTGGCCATGAAGGCACGATCGAGACCGCTGATCCGGGTCAGTGCCTCGGCCAGCGCCTCTTGTTGCGGAATCTGCACGATATTGGCCGTATGCCATAGCATCTGGGCCTGGTCGCACAGCACCCGGGCCAGGCGCGGATGGGCATGTCCGAGGCTGCACACGGCGATCCCGCTGACCGCATCCAGATAGCGATGCCCCTGGTCGTCAAACAACCAGGGGCCTTCGCCCCGAACCGGGGTAAGCGGCATGCGGGCATAGGTATCGAACAGGTGGGATTTGCGATCACCCGTCATGCCGCGGTTCCGCTTCAAGCCTTCAGTTGCGACTCGACGAACGACCAGTTCACCAGCTCCCAGAATGCATCCATGTACTTCGGCCGGGCATTGCGGTAATCGATGTAGTAGGCGTGTTCCCACACATCGCAGGTCAGCAAAGGCGTGGCTTGTCCGGTCAATGGCGTTTCGGCATTGGAGGTCGAGATGATGTCGAGCTTGCCATCGGGATTCTGCACCAGCCAGGCCCAGCCGGAACCAAATGTGTTGATGGCGGTGTCGGTGAAGCGCGACTTGAATTCGTCGAAACTGCCGAAATCACGCTGGATCAGCTCACCCAGACGGCCATCCGGCTCACCCCCGCCATTCGGGCTCAGGCAATGCCAGTAGAAGGTGTGATTCCACACCTGCGCGGCATTGTTGAATACCCCGCCTGAAGAGTTCTTGATGATGTCCTCGAGGGACTTGCCCGACAGACTGGCATCCTTTTCCACCAGCCCGTTGAGTTTGTCGACATAGGTCTGATGATGTTTGCCATAGTGGTACTCCAGCGTCTCGGCTGAAATGTGTGGTTCCAGCGCGTCCTTCGCATAGGGCAGATCGGGGAGGGAAAAAGCCATGGGTCACTCCTTTAGCAAGATGGGATGAATTGAGCGAACATTATGCAATATGGTTGTGGATGCAGTGGCTTCAAGGCTGGTTTTCCTCGAGTTCCTGCAGGTGGCGCCAACGGTTGGCGATGGTGCAAAACAGCTCGGCGGTGCGCTCGGTGTCATAGGCGGCGGAGTGGGCCTGGGATTTGTCCCATTCCAGTCCGGCCGCATCGATGGCGCGCGCCAGCACGGTCTGGCCATAGGCCAGACCGCCCAGGGTGGCGGTATCGAAACAACTGAATGGGTGAAACGGATTGCGCTTGTAGCCAACCCGATTGATGATGGCATTGAGAAAGGACAGGTCGAAATGGGCGTTGTGCCCAACCAGCACGGCGCGCTTGCAGCCGGTCTCGCGCAGGCACCTGCGTACCGGCAGCAGCAGATCGCGCAGGGCGGTTTCTTCATCAACCGCCGGTCTCAAGGGGTGATCGGGCCGGATGCCGTTGAATTCGAGGGCAGCCTTTTCGATATTGGCGCCCTCGAAGGGCGCGATATGACGCATCTGCACCTCACCGGGGTGCAGCCAGCCGTCCTCGTCCATCTTGATGATGCAAGTAGCCAGTTCAAGCAGGGCGTCGGTATCGGGGTTGAACCCGCCGGTCTCGACATCGACGACCACTGGTAGAAAACCGCGGAATCTCTTCGCAATCTGCATGGTCACTTGCTGGTAAAGTCTGGCTCAACCCATCATCATACTTGTTTGTCAATCCTGGAGGTGTGCAAGTGTCCACGTATTGCCGAATTATCCTGACGGGACTGATGTTTTTGGTTGCGCCAGTTCAGGCGCAGGTGTTCTGGTCGGTCAGTGACGAGGAGGGCAACCGCAACTGGTTGCTGGGCACGGTCCACAGCGAGGAGCCGCGACTGCTGGAATTTCCACCCGAATTGCTCGAGGCGCTACAGTCCTCCGAGCGACTGGCGCTGGAGCTGGTGCCTGATGCCGGCATGCTCGATGAGCTCAACCGCGCCATGCATTACGACAGCGATCGCTTGGAAGAGGTGCTGGGCAGTGAGCTCTATACCGAGGTGGTGACGCTGATGGAACGCCACTACGGCATGGGTGAGCCGGCAGTGCGGCGCATGCGACCGTGGGCGGTGGCCATGACCCTGTCGATTCCCGCGCCCGAAACCGGGCTGTTCATGGATCTGGCGCTTTCATTCAGGGCCAGCGGGATGGGTCTTGAGGTCATGCCATTGGAAACCCTGGACGAACAACTGAATTTTCTGGCCGGCATCGACAAGCCCGGCCAGATCGCACTGGTTCGCCAGGCGGTCGATGAGTTCGATCAGATGGGAGACATGTTCGAGGCCCTGATCGGCGCCTACCTGGACGGTGATCTTGATCGGCTGGAGAAACTCTCAAGGGCCGAGATTGATCGCATGGACCCGGATGTGGCCGCCCATTTCGACCAGGTCGGTCTGGTTGAGCGCAACCATCGCATGGTGGAGCGTGCCCTGCCGTATCTGCACCAGGGCGGCTTGATAATTGCCGTCGGCGCCTTGCATTTGCCCGGCGACGATGGGTTGATCGAGTTGTTGCGGGCGGAGGGGTTTACGGTCGAAGGCGTTTATTGAAGGGAAAGGGTGGAAGGGTGCAAGGTGAAAGGTGAAAGGTGAAAGGTTCGAGGGTTCAGGGTTCAGGGTTCAGGGTTCAGGGTTCAGGGTTCAGGGTTCAGGGTCCGGGTTTTGCACCGCCCTTGACTGTGTAGACTTATTCCTGATCCCTGCTGAATCCTCCCCAACCGACCAACGACCACCGATCTCTGACCTCTGACCTCCGACCACCGTCTCCCGTCTCCCGTCTCCCGTTTTAGGACTCCCGGCTGCCGAGAATGATCTGGCGGTGGTGCAGGGTGGTGAGTAGCTGGGCGCCGGATTCAATCCCCCGTTCGGCTGGTTGATTGATGTCCTCGGCGATGGAATCCAGTAATTCTCGGCCGGGCTGGTGATCGGCCGATTGCAGGTTTGATAGCAAATGGGCGGTCAGGGCGTTGATTTTCATGAACGCGACCTTGTCGTCGCGGCGGCGATAGGCCGCCAGCAGCACTGGTGAGGGCTCGGGAGTGTCCGGGCGATAGTCCGGTCCGATGCGGTGGACCGGCCACTGGTACTGACCGATGGCGAGGGTCGGATTGAGTACCGGGCAATGGTCGAGCAGCTCGGCTTCGGATTCCACTTCCACGGCATCGATGTCGGCGGCGTGCAGTCGGACCGTGGTTTCCAGGAATTCCCAGTGGGCCAGTTCGGCCAGCCAGGGTGGATCGTCGTGGCTGGCATCACGGGTGTTTTCGAGGTAATCGACAAATTCCCGGCCGATTTCGGTAAACAGCGGCGTGGTCGGACGGTGGTGGGTCATGAAATCACGGATGATGGCATCCCAGGCCGAATCATCATGGAGTTTTCTGATGACCGGAAAATTCTTTGCGAACAGGTTGCGCAGATTATTGAAAAACAGCCGCCGGTAAACTCCAAGCCTGCGTTCCTCGATGCCTTCGGGCGCTGGCCGGCTTTGCGGATTACGCAGGTGATCGGCAAACCGGCGTTGCACTTCGAGCATTCGTTTCGGCGGTTTCTTTGCTGCGTTCATCACAGGATCAGACCGGGTGGTCGGTCAAAAGCTTTCATGGGGTGCTGGCGCCCGCCGCTTCAAGCAGCTTGGGATCAACATGGCGCTTGCGAGGCGTCCAGCGGCACAGGTCCAGTACCGGGCATTCACCGCACTTGGGCGAGCGGGCCCGGCAAGTGTAGCGCCCATGCAGGATCAGCCAGTGATGGGCATGCTGAAGGTATTGTTCCGGCACCCTTTTCAGCAAGGCCTTTTCCACCGCCAGCGGAGTCTTGCCGGGCGCCAGTTTGGTGCGGTTGCTGACCCGGAAGATATGGGTGTCGACGGCCATGGTCGGCTGTCCGAAGGCGGTGTTCAGTACCACGTTGGCGGTCTTGCGCCCGACGCCCGGCAGGGCTTCGAGGTCGGCCCGGTTGTCTGGAACCTGGCTGTCATGTTGTTCGATCAGTATACGGCACATTGCGATGATGTTTTTTGCCTTGTTGTTGAACAGGCCGATGGTCTTGATGTAATCCTTCAGGCCGTCCTCGCCCAACGCCAGGATTTTCTCCGGCGTGTTGGCGACTGGAAACAATCGGGCGGTGGCCTTGTTGACGCCGACATCGGTGGCCTGGGCCGACAGGGTGACCGCCACCAGCAACTCGAACGGACTGGCGTATTCCAGCTCGGTTTTCGGGTGGGGGTCAATTTCCGCCAGGCGGCGAAAGAATTCCTCGCGATCGGCTTTGTTCATGCGCGTGCGGTCTGGGTATCCATTTCATCAGTGATGTTTACGGCGGCAGGCCGTTGAATCAAATACTGACGCAGTGCGACCATCAATCCCAGCCCGATGAATGCACCGGGCGGCAGCATGGCCAGCAACAGTCCCCAGCCCTCGGGCATCAGTTGCAGGGTCAAGCCTTCGGCCCACGGGCCGAGCAGCAGGTCGGCGTCGGCGAACACGGTGCCCTGGCCGATCAATTCCCGACCGGCGCCCAGCGCAATCAGTACCAGGGCGAAGCCGATGCCCTGGGCCAGACCATCATGCAGGGCCGAAATCGGTGGCTGGCGTGAGGCAAAGGCCTCGGCCCGGGCCAGAATGGTGCAATTGGTAACGATCAGGGGCACGAAAATGCCCAACGTGCGGCTCAGATCATGCCACCAGGCCTGCAGGCTCAGATCGACCACCGTGACGGTCGTGGCAATGATCAGCACAAAAGCGGGAATGCGCACTTCCGGCTGCAGGGTCGAGCGCAGCAAGGACACGGCCAGATTGGAACACACCAGCACGAAAATCGTCGCCAGCCCCAGCCCCAGCCCGTTGACCGCGGTGGTGGTGACGGCCAGCAAAGGACACAGGCCGAGCAGTTGCACCAATCCGGGGTTGTTCTGCCACAGGCCCTGGCGCCAGATCAGATTGCGAAAGGTCGGGTCCAAATCGGGATCCAGTAAAGTAATTGCCCCATTCTACAGCGCTGGCAGCTGTTCCAAGGGGTTGCAGCAGCCTTCCTCTCCGATGATCAGAACCCGGCCTGCGCTGAGCGGATAATCGATCGGAATACCATTGAGTCGTGCCAGCGATTCCACGCTCAGTCCATGCATGCGGGCAATGGCCCACAAGCTATCGCCAGGCTGGGTCTGGTACTCGTTCAGGGCCAGGGCAAGGGTATGAGGCGGGATTTCCAGCAACTGGCCGGGACGAATCGGTGCGCTCGGGGACAAGCCGTTCCATTGTCGAATGCGATCGGCCGAGACCGTGTAGCGTTGCGAGAGACTCCACAGATCCTCGCCGCGTCGAACCAGATGGCGCAGGCGATACTCCGGGTGAAGGCTTTGCCGCCAGTCGGCATGAAATTGCCAGTTTTGCCGATAAGCCGGGTCCAGAGGACGACTGTCGTTGGACGGTACCAGCAAGTGTTGCCCGACCTGAATCGGCTCGCTGTCCAGGCGATTGAGGTGGATGAAGAATTCCGGGTCGATGCCGTGTTGATGCGCGATTTCGACCGGTTGATGCTGGCGCTCAAGATGCGCCCGGGTCCAGGCCAGTACCTCGGCCGATTGCATGGATGCAATTGCCTGGTCAGCGTCTTTGGCCCGTGAATGGGGCACCAGAACGCGGTGTGGCCCACGCGGCGGCGTCAGGTGCGATTTCAAGCCGCTATTGAGTTGCAACAGCAATCCCAGCTCGATATCGGCCTTGGTGGCCAGCGCAATCAGATCCAAGGGCCCAGGTGTCTTCAGCTTGATGAAACCGGGCTCGCCGGTCAGCACCGGTCGATCGAATGGGTATTGATGGGGCTCGGAGAACAGGCAGCTCAGCCCGAGGATCCGGGCGACGAAAATGCGGGTTTCGCCGGGCAAGGCAAGCTCGCTCCACTGGGCTGCATGCTCGATGCTGTCGGCAGCAAGAATGCGTGAGATCCGTCCCGGACCGGCGTTGTAGGCCGCCAAGGTCAGTTCCAGGCGCCGATCGAAGCGCTGGTAAAGCTCGCTGAAATAGTCCAGGGCCGCAGAGGTTGCCGCCAGCATGTCGTGGCGGCCGTCATACCAGCGATTGATGGTCAGGCCCAGGGCGATGGCAGTCTCCGGCATCAATTGCCAGGCGCCGGCGGCATCGCGAGGGGAACGGGCAAAGTTGTCGTAGCCGCTCTCGGCGATCGGCACCAGAATCAGTTCAGCCGGCAGCTTGCGCTGTCTGACCTCGGCCGCCACATGCGCTAACCAGGGACGGGCGCGTAACAGGGTCGCCAACAGCTCAGTCGGATGAGTGGCGTAGTAGTCAGCCCATTGCTCAGCCGGAGTGCCGGGACCACATTGGGATTGCTCGGGTTGGTGCTCGAAAATGGCCGGCCAGAAGGGATCGCCTGTTGCGAGTTCGGCTTTGACGGAACAGCATGCAATCAAACCGGCTAGGCAGATGACCGGGTGGAGTATTTTCACGGGGCTCCCCTTGGATTCGTGTCCAGGTCGGTGCTTCATGACCGTCCATGGACACGCATGATTTTCGCGAATCAGGGATTTTGCGACAAATCCGGGGGAATTTCCAATGCTTGCGTGTCCGGTTCAGTGGCCCAGAGTGCCTCGTCAAGTGATTCGGCGGCTTCGAGACTCAGCCGCACCGCATCGGTGATGGCCCCCGTCGTGATGGTTGCATTGGTCAGGGTATCGAACTGCCCCCCGCGTCGGTCCGGTGCCCAGGCTTCCGGGATGGGTCGGCGCAGACTGGCGCCATCGAACTGGCGAATCCAGTCACTGCGTCGGATCTCGATGCGATCGCCCAGACCGGGCGTTTCACGATGTTCAAGTACGCGCACACCGATGATGGTCCAATCTGGCTCGATCGCGACCAATAGACGAATGTCGCCGCTGTAGCCGCGGCTGGTGATCAGGTCCAGGACGGCGGCCGAAGGTTGATCGTCGAGGCGTGCCCGGTAGATGCGAACTGGACGCTCCAGGCCTGCGACAGGATGTTCGAACCAGTCGCTCACCAGTTCATTGTCGAAACGCTCGGCCGGCAACAGTTCCGTGAGAGCGGCCAGCGCGCGCCGTTCCTGTTCCAAGGCGATCCGGTCGCGGGTCAGGCGGTCCAGGCCGGCCAGTATTGTAGCTGCCAGCAGGCCCACCGCGATCAGCGCCAGGGCCGGTTTCCAGCGTTTCAGGCTCATCGTCGGTGTCCGTAGGTTCGGGGCCGGGTATATCGATCGATCAACGGGGCAGCCATGTTCATCAGCAGGATCGCAAAGGCCACGCCGTCGGGATAGCCGCCGAAGCGTCGAATGGCCAGGGTCAGCACCGCCACCCCGGCCCCGAAGATCAGTTTGCCGCGCAAGGTGCTGCAGCCCGAGACCGGGTCGGTGGCAATGAAAAATGCCGCCAGCACCAGCGCGCCGGAAAAGATGTGCTGGGGCGGTGAGGGGTTGGTATCCGGTCCCAGCAGCCACAGCGGCGTCGACAGCACGATGACCGTGACCAGGGTGGCCACCGGCACATGCCAGCTGATCACACGTTTGTAGATCAGCCACAGGCCGCCAATGGCGTACCAGCTGGCGATCCATTCCCAGCCCAGCCCGCCGAAGTTGCCGAAGACGGGATCGCGGCGAATTTCGGTAACGGTGAGGTTGTCCTGGACTCCGGTGCGTAAAGCATCCAGTGGGGTGGCCTGGCTGATCGCATCCCAGCTGAGTCCCGGTGGAAGCTGACCGGCAAGAATGGCCCGGGCAGTCTCGGCCAGACCCGGCAGTCCCGGCGAAAGTGGCCGAGGCGCGAGCCAGTTGCTCAGGTCGATCGGAAAGGCGATGATGACCGCGGCAAACCCGACCATGGCCGGGTTGAACAGGTTGAATCCCAGTCCGCCATACAGATGCTTGGCGATGACGATGGCGAACAGCATGCCGATGGCGGCAATCCACCAAGGCGCCAGCGGCGGCATGCACAGGGCAAACAGCACCCCGGTGACGACCGCGCTGAAGTCCCCGAGAAACATTTTCACCGGCTGCTGGCGTAGCCGAAGCATGATCGCTTCGAACAGCAGCGCAAAGCCCACGGCCAGCACGATCTGGAATACGATCCCCCAGCCGAAATACCACCAGTGCGCGGCAATTGCCGGGACCAGGGCGTAGAGCACCTGGCGCATCATGCCGGCAACCGATTGTGCCGGTGGGAGGTGAGGCGCTCCGGCCAGTTCGAACTTCATGGCCGTCTCAATCCTTTTTTCCGCGAGCCCGCTCGATGGCCGCCTGGATTTCACTTTTGGCCTGATCCGGCGCAGCAAGCTTCTGGCGGCGGCGTTCACGCCGCGCCTGGCGTTCGGCCTCGGCTTTCTCGAGACGGGACTGGCGAGCTTCGAAACGTCGTTTGGCCAGTGCCGCCCGGCGCTGATCGAGTCGTTTCAGGCGCAAGCGGTCCTTGCCGTGCCGATACCAGTCGACCAACGGAATATGACTGGGACAGACCTGGGCACAACAGCCGCATTCGATGCAATCGAACAGATTCAGTTCAGCGGCCTCATCTTCGTGGTCTGCGGCCACGGCCTTGAACAGCAATTGCGGCAACAGGCCGGCGGGGCACACGCGCACGCATTCGGTGCAATTGATGCACGGCAGGGTGGGGTGGGGCCGACTGACCTGGTCGGCTTCCAGCGCCAGGATACAGTTGCTGCCCTTGGTGATCGGAATGTCATCGCTGGGCAGGGCAATGCCCGACATGGGCCCGCCCAGCACCAGCCGGGTGGCCTGGTCGGTGTAACCACCGGCCTGTGATACCAGTTCGGCAATGCGCGTGCCGATGCGGGCGCTGAAATTGCGCGGCTCGAGGATGCCGGGTCCGGTCACGGTCACCAGGCGCTCGGTCAGTGGCCATCCCCTGGCAACGGCATCGAAAGCGGCGGCTGCGGTCGCCACGTTGTGACAGACCAGGCCAAGATCCTGTGGCAGCCCATCGTGCGGCACCTCCAGGCCGGTCAGGGTCTGGATGAGCTGGCGCTCGCCGCCTTCGGGATAGATCGCCGGAATGCGGACAATTCGTACGATGTTGGCCGAATCCATTTGACGACGGGCGCTTTCCAGTGCGGCCCCGACCTCGTCCATCGGGTCCTCGATGGCGATCAGCACGCGCCCGGCGCTGACCGCCCGGGCCAGAATGCGCGCACCGTTGATGATCGCCTCGGGTCGGATGCGCATCAGCATTTCATCGCATGAAATCCAGGGTTCGCACTCGGCGCCATTGAGAATCAGCGTGTCGAGCCCGCCCCAGTCCCCGCGCAACTTGGCTGCGGTCGGAAACATGGCCCCGCCCAACCCGGCCAGCCCCCCGGCGCGCAGGTGGTTGATGATTGCTTCCGAATCACGGCTTTGCCAGTCGGGCAAAGGTTGTGGTTCGATCGATTCATCGCAACCATCGCTGATCAGCTCGATGCAACGCCGCGAGCTGCCCGGCGGCCAACTGGCCGGCCACTCGACCACGCCGGCCACTTTGCCGGAGGTCGAGGCATGTGCCGGGACCACGAAATCATCCTCGCTGGCCGTCAGGGCCTGGCCGCGCAGCACGCGCTCGCCGGGTTCGACCCGGAGCGTGCCGACCTCGCCCTGGTGCTGACCAATGGGAATGTACAAACGCTTGGGGATTTCGGCCACTGCCGGCGGTTGCCGACAGGAAACCTGCTTGTGGTGACGCATCTTCAGCCCACCGGGAAAACCATGCAGCCGGAGCCCGCTTGTGGACGTGCTCATGCTGCGCGCACCCGGATGGCGATGCGTTCGGGGCGGGGCCAGACGGTTGGGCGCTCCCGCTCGACCAGGTCAATGCAGTCGACCGGACAGGGCGGCAAACACAACTCGCAACCGGTGCATTCGTCCAACAGCACGGTGTGCATCTGGCGGGCTGCGCCGATGATGGCATCGACCGGGCAGGCCTGAATGCACAGCGTGCAGCCAATGCATCGATCTTCGTCGATGATGGCCACCAGCGGCGGCTTGTGTTCACCGCAACGCTCATCAAGCGGTTTCGGCTCGACCCCCAGCAAGTCGGCCAGATCACGCACCCCCTCGTCGCCGCCGGGCGGGCACTGGTTGATGTCGGCCTCGCCGGAGGCAATCGCCTCGGCATAGGGCCGACAACCCGGGTAGCCGCACTGGGCGCACTGGGTCTGCGGCAGGCGCGCATTGAT
>PWWM01000214.1 GCA_003561495.1 Gammaproteobacteria bacterium | reverse complement strand
TCCAGGGCAACTTCCCAGCCGGTCACGGCCATTTCCCGCGCGACCTTTTCGGTGAACTCGAGTGAGTCCGGTCGACCGTATTTCATGCGCAGCATCGTCAGGGTCGAGCCCAGACCGAGAAAGCCCATGCCGTGACGACGCTTGTACTCGATTTCACGCCGCTGCTGTTCAAGCGGCAGACCGTTGATCTCGACCACGTTGTCGAGCATGCGGGTAAAGATTTTCACCGTACGCTTGTAATCGTCCCAGTTGAAGCGGGCATCGCCGGTAAACGGATCCTCGACAAAGCGGGTCAGGTTGACCGAGCCAAGCAGGCAGGCACCGTAGGGTGGCAATGGCTGTTCGCCACAATTGTGTGCGTGCAGCCCATTGGCATCGAAGGTATTGATGCCGGGGACCTGCACGTCGAACACGTCCTCAACGCCCTCTTCTTCAATAGCTTCCACACGTGCCACGAACCGCTCGCGATTGAGTTGACGGGCATATCCGGCAAGATGCTGCTCGAGCAGGGCCTGCTTGCCCGCATCGGCGAACCCGACCCGTTCACCAAAGCGCTGCATGTTCTCGCCACTTATGACCAGTTCGTGCTGCGACCGAGTTGTGTATTCGCGCTCACCGCCCTGCCCGTCCGGAAGCATGCTGCTGCCGGCAGGACGACGATCACGATAGATCTTCGAGGCAATGCCAAGTCGCAGGAGCATGCGCTGCACCGTTTTCAAGCGTTCCAGATCGGACTGGGACAGACGGATGCTGACACCCTTGCTGCGATCACCCTGAACGCTCCCGTCAGCATCGAACAGACCGCGCAAGAAGCCCCGGTATCCTGCCGAGGAGGCTCTTTCCAGGGCGGGTGAAATGCGCTTGTCGCCCGGTGACATGCCCATGTCCAGGGCCAGATCACGCAATGCCGCAGTGACCATGCGGTATTCACCCCGCCCGGGCACCTTCATCCAACCAGAAAAATCGACACGATGCGGCATGGTCCGGGCAGCCGCCTCGGCGGCCTCCATGATCGAACCAGAACCAGAGGTATCGCAATCTCCATTAACGACCCGGGCATCTTCCCAAACAGACAACACTGCCTTGTCCTGCTTGAGAGTGCCATCGCCGACCAGAAGGCCGAGCAGATAGCCCTGGTGTTCGTCCAGATTCCCTTTCCAGGCCAGGTCTGCAACATGGTTGTTGAGCAGAACCTGATCACCGGGTTTGAGTTCTCCTGCTTCACACCAGTCAGTGTCGGTACGATAGCGCGTGAATGCGCTGACGCGACGAACCCGATGATCGCGGGTCAGTCTGAGCTCGTAACCCTCTGTGGTGCGCAACTTCACGACTGGTTTGCTCGCCGTGCGGAAAAAACCCTGTTCGCCGGAGGCATACGCCTGACCGTCCACAATGGTGTTGAACGGATGGCCGACAAGATCAGCGACCTGGCGCGGGCCGTCGCCTGTCTGCACCCAGGTATCGGCAGTCACACAAGGGTTCGTGGCCCGAATGTTTTCACACCACCAGTTGTTGTTCTGTTCGTTGATGCGATCGACCAGTACGAAGCCGGGCTCAGCATAGTCGTAGGTGCTGGTCATGATCATGTTCCACAGCCGTTTGGCCGGGATGGATTTGTAGATGCGACAGGCGACCAGCCCTTCTTCGTTGACCACATAACCGTTCTGGCTGGGCCAGTCACGCCAGATGACCTGCTCGGGGTCGTTGAGGTCCAGCTCATCGGCTTCGGATTCGAGCACCGGAAAGACCAGCGGCCACTCGCCGTCTTCCTGGACGGCACGGATAAAGTCGTCGGTAATCAGCAGCGAGCAGTTGAACTGACGCAACACGCCATTCTCGCGCTTGGCGCGGATGAAATCCATGACATCAGGGTGCGTGATGTCGAAGGTTGCCATTTGCGCGCCCCGCCGCCCCCCGGCCGAAGACACGGTAAAACACATCTTGTCATAAATATCCATGAACGACAGTGGACCGGAGGTATAGGCACCGGCACCGGACACATAGGCGCCCTTGGGGCGCAAGGTCGAAAACTCATAGCCAATGCCGCATCCGGCCTTGAGCGTCAGGCCGGCCTCGTGCACCTTGCCGAGGATGTCGTTCATGGAGTCAGTAATGGTGCCGGACACTGTGCAGTTGATGGTCGAAGTGGCCGGCTTGTGATCCAGCGCACCGGCGTTGGAGGTAATGCGCCCGGCCGGAATGGCGCCCCGGCGCAGTGCCCACAGAAACTCCCGATACCAGTGTTGGCGAGCGTCAGGCCCGGCCTCGACTTCGGCCAGCGCCCGGGCGACGCGTTTATAGGTATCGTCAATTTCCTGGTCCAGAATCTCCCCTGTTTTGGACTTCAGGCGGTATTTTTTGTCCCAGATATCCAGGGATGCTTCCTGGAAGGCGATTTCCGGGAGTGCTGCCGTCAAGGCCTCTGCCGAAACACTCATGCTACCAACCTCTTGAAATTACGTGCTTGTTTTAAGTTATGCACAGGTTGTAAAGCGTGTTATTCACACTTTCACAACCCGTTGTGCCCAAATAAGCTGCCAAGCACAACATCTTGTGCCACCCCTCTAGCTTACGTTTTTCGTGGCCATGAATCAAGCGCGTTGAGAGATTAAAATCAACACCATGTTCGAGATCGTGCTCTATCAGCCGGAGATTCCGCCCAATACCGGCAACATCATGCGTCTGTGCGCCAATGCTCCGGCCAGGCTGCACCTGGTCGAACCCCTCGGTTTTGCGCTTGATGATCGGCGTCTGCGCAGGGCCGGCATGGATTACCGCGACCGCAGTGTGCTTTGTCGTCATGCCGATCTGGATCACTGCCGCACCCACCTGGGTGAACGTCGCTGGCTCGCTTATTCGACCCGTTCGCGGCGAATTTATTCCGACTGGGACTATCGTCCCGGGGATGTCTTGCTATTTGGCCCCGAAACCAGGGGCTTGCCTGTGGAAGTTCTGGAAGCCGTTCCGCCCGAGCAGCGTTTGCTCATTCCGCAAAGACCCGATTCGCGCAGTCTCAATTTGAGCAACGCGGTGGCCATTGTGCTGTACGAGGCCTGGCGCCAGGGCGGTTTCGAGATGCCAGGATAAGTCGCTATTCTGTCTCGCGCTTGAGCTCGCGCTCCATCAGCACGCGGACCCCCTTGCGGGCATCCCAGTCCTTGAACAGGATGCCATGAACCTGTTCGGTGATCGGCATTTCAACATTCATGCGCTCAGCCAGGCGCATGGTCTCTCTGGCGGTCTTGATCCCTTCGACCACCTGGCCGATTTCATCGACCGCCTCATCGAGACTCCTGCCCTGTCCCAGTGCGATACCCAGGCGCCGATTGCGAGAGAGATCGCCGGTGCAGGTCAACACCAGATCGCCGATTCCAGCCAGGCCGGTCAGAGTGCGCGGATCGGCCTGCAGGGCTCGACCCAGACGCATGGTTTCGGCCAGCCCCCGAGTGATCAATGCGGCACGGGTATTGGTTCCCAGCTCAAGCCCGTCGGCAATGCCACAGGCGATGGCCATGACGTTCTTGGTGGCGCCACCGAGTTCGGCGCCGATCAGATCGGCCGTGTAATAGGCACGAAAACCCGAGCCGTGCAGCAGCCCGGCCCAGGCCTCACCGAACTCGGGATCACTGGCTGCGGCCGTCACCGCGGTGGGTAACCCAGCGGCGACTTCCTTGGCAAAGGAAGGCCCGGAAATCAGGGCCTGCGGAATGTCGGACCCGAGCAGCTCCGTGGCCACCTCGTGCAGCAGGCGTCCAGTGCCCGGCTCGAAACCCTTGCAGGCCCAGGCCAGGCCGATATTGGCATCCAGTCGTGAGCGGATCCTGGGCACCATGTCGGAGAAGGCATGGCTTGGAGTCACGACAAGAACCCGATCGACCTCGGCAACGACCGCGTCCAGATCCGCGCTGACGGTGATGTTTTCCGCCAGCTCGAACCCGGGAAGGTAACGTTCGTTGACCCGGGTTCGCTGCATCTCATCGGCGTGCGATGCCTCGCGCGCCCACAAACGCACCGCATGGCCATTGCGCGCAAGCTGCATGGCCAGTGCGGTGCCCCACGAGCCGGCACCGAGAACGGCGACGGTAGTTGTCACTGGGTATTGTCAGTCGAAGGCTGCTCTTCACCGCCGTTGTTCTGAGCTTCTCCACCATTGCCCTGCGCCTGGGCCTCGGCCATGCGCTGGCGGAAAATGCCTTCGAAGTTGATCGGCTGCATCGGCGGCAGATAGAACCCGCCGGCAGACACCATGTGCGAGATCTGCGCGCGGTTGTATGGATACAGGACATTCGGGCACAGAACGTTGATGACATAAGGCAT
>PWWM01000152.1 GCA_003561495.1 Gammaproteobacteria bacterium | reverse complement strand
CGGATTCGCAGGCTGAGCTTCCGGCAGGTTCTATCGGAAACCGCCGATGAACTTTTCAGGCTTGAGCTGCCGATTGCCCGCCGCCGGAAATCGACCCCGCAGCGGCAACCTTCAACGGTGAGGCGATTGAATTTCTGGCGGGCTTTGTCATTGTCGTGATTCAACATCCGGAAGCCTTCATCAACGCCTGATCGAAGGTCGTTCCACGGTCTTGCCTTATCTCAAAACCCCGGGCCCGAACGGTGCGGGCCCGGGAGCAAACCATGGGAAGCGCTTACGGCGTAATCACCGCGTCGATGACATGGATCACACCGTTGCTGGCTTCGATGTCCGTGGTGACCACACGGGCATTGTCAATGCGAACGCCATAATCAGAGGCACTGATCGAGACATCGCTGCCCTGCAGCGTCGTCGCGCTCTCCAGACCCACAACGTCGGCAGCCATGACTTTGCCGCTCACCACGTGGTAGGTCAGGATGGCAGTCAGGGATTCGGTGTCTTCCAGCAACGCGGCGAGCTGTTCTTGCGGAATCTGGGCGAAGGCTTCATCGGTAGGTGCAAAGACAGTGAACGGTCCATCCGTCGCCAGCGTGTCGGCCAGGCCGGCGGCTTCCACAGCTGCGATCAGCGTATTGAACTGCCCGGCTTCCTGGGCAACCTCCACAATATTCTTGCCGTTGTTGGTCGAGTAGCCGTGGTCGTGGGCAAGCACGGCTCCGCTGGTCAAAACTGCGGCAATGGCAAAACATGAAAAGTAGCGCTTGAACATGAAAGATCTCCTGTTTGAGGTGACGTAAAACGAGCCGACGATCGGCATCGTTCGCATATCATCAGACCAGGCGCATGCACGGCGAATGAAGCAAAAGTGAAGGAAAAGTGCTTATTGAATCGAGATTTTGTGAATGGCTGAGTCTCGGAAACTTTTCGAATTACCACAGATAGAATTACTGCCAGCGCGTCAAAGTATCATTCGACCGGTTGCTGTACAAACGCAGTGTGCCTTCAATGCACATAAGCTGGAAGTCGGCACGCATGCGTTGCGGGCCTGCTTTTGACAGAGCGTTGTCGGTGGCTTCGACGTATACCCAGGTGTCACGGCCGGCGTTCTTTGCCACATACAAGGCCTGGTCAGCCAACTCCAAGCACTCCATCCAGCTCATTGCTTCGGGCAAGCGAGGATCGAACGGGAACGCAACAGCACCAATCGAGCAGGTCAGGTCAATGCTGCGTCCGTCGCCGATGTCAAACGGAGCGCTTGCGATTTCCTTTCGCAGGCGTTCGGCCAGTTCGCCGGCTTTCACGCGCAAGGTGTCCCGCGCCACCACAAGGAACTCTTCACCACCCCAGCGCACCAGGTAATCGGATTCTCGAAGCAGCGCCGAGAGGCGCTGACTAATCGCCTTCAGGACGCGATCACCTGCGGCATGGCCTTCGCGGTCATTGATGCGCTTGAAGTGATCCAGATCGAGCAGGAAAAACACCAGGTCGGGGGGTGTTTCCATACGCTCCAGACAGGCCCGCCGGCGGCGCAGAATTGCGGCGACATCACTCGGCAGATTCTGGTCGAGGAAGCGGCGATTGTGCAGGTCAGTCAGGGGGTCGTCACGCTGGCCCGCTCCAGGGCCTGGCTTTTTTGGTGTAGCGTCGCGGTGGTGGCTTCCAGTTCCCGGGTTCGTTGTGCGACCAGCGTTTCGAGTTGATGCTGGTGTTGATGCAGATGGTAAGTGCGCCAGCGAAACAGTCCATACAGCAGGCAGGCAATCAGCAGCAATCCGAGCAAGCGTGAAAGCCGATGCTGATACCAGGTCGGTAGCACCTGAATGTGCAACGTTTGTCCCGACTCGCTCCAGCCACCGAGTCCGTTTTCGCTCTGCACTTCCAGTCGGTACTTGCCGGGGGTCAAGGTGGTGTAGCTGGCCGTGCGGTGTTCTTTATCGGTGTGACGCCAGTCGGGATCAAAGCCATGCAGCCGGTAGCGGTAGCGCGACGGTGGCGCGATGGCGTAGGTCAGTGAGGCAAACTCCACGGCCAGTCGGGTGCTGCCGGCAGGCATGATCACCGGGTCGGTTGCGGTTCGTCCGAGACTTTCGTCGAGCAGTCGCTGATCGTCGACCATGACATTGACGGTCGCAACGGGGCCGTAAATGGGTTCCGACCGCCATTGGTCCGGTGCAACCACGGTGATGCCACCATCACCGCCAAAGACCAACTCGCCCGCGGAGGTGTGTGTGCTGGCATTGCGGAAGAAGGGCGCCGTCATACCCTCGGCCGGGGTTGCTGCGATCGCTACGCTGAGATCGTTGGTGTCGATGACTGCCAGGCCTTTGGTGGTCGCCACCCAGGCGCGCCCGAGATGATCGAATTCCAATGCCCGAATGGTGTTGCCCGGCAGGCCATCTTCCGCTGTGAGGCGAACCATGGAATGTTCGGCATCGGCCGCATCGATGCGATACAGGCCCGCGTCGCTGGCGATCCAAAGGCGCTGGTCTGGACCGAGACGAAGGCTGCTGACGAAGCCGTTGGCAAAAGGCGAGTCGGGCCCGGGTTGCAGCGTTTGGGCGATCAGGCGATCGTTTTCGTCCAGCCAGTTGACGCCCGCCCAGGTGCCGACGACAGTGCTGCCATCAGGCAGGCTCAGCAGGCTTGATACTCGCTGGTCCGAGAGCGCAGCCTCGACACGCCTCGCCCGCCAGCGGCCATTGTCGTGCTGCAATCGCCACAAACCGTTGGTGCCACCGGCAAGCACGCCGCGTGTGTCAACGGCGAGCACCCCCACATATTGGCGCTCAGGCAGTCCTTCGGCATCAATACGCTGCAATTGGCCATTCCTGGCCTCATACAGCCCCCAGTTGCTACCGATCAAATGATGGCCTTGGTCGAGTGATGCGATGGCCTCAGTCGCACCGCGCGGCAAGTGCGACCGGGGTTTCTCCGAGTCCGCATCGAATTCCGTTACTCGCCCCTTGGTCGGGTCGATAATGTCTACACCAGACTGATCCAGCCCCAGCCAGATTTGCCCCTGATCGTCTTCGAAGACGCTGCGCACCATGATGTCGCGAATGACACTGTCGCTGCCGGTATCGCCGAATACGTGACGAATGGCTGTCTGGGTCGGGTCGTGCACGCTGATCCCGCGTACCGTGCCCAACCAGATTCGACCGGCGCTGTCTTTATTGATGCTCCAGATCTTGTCACTGGCCAGACTCTCGCGAATCAGACGGTTTTCGCGGATGCTGCGCCACCCTCCGCTTTGGGATAGCTCGATCACGCCCTGGCCGTAGGTCCCCAACCAGAGAACGCCGGGACGGATTTCGGCCAGGGCATAGATCCATTCGCCACTAAAGCGCTCGGAATAGGGGCGAGTGATGTCGCCATCGTTGCCGATACGAAAAAGGCCGTCACGGGCCGAGCCGACATAAAGTGCACCATCATTCGCAACGGCCAGACTGGCAATGCGTACATCGATCGCCACGCCGGGCAGGGCGACAGGCTCAAAGGAATCCACCGGGGTATCGGCGCGGCGGCGCAGAAGTCCGGCTTCGGTGGCAGCCCAAACGCTGCCATCCTCGGTGATGCGAATCTGAAATACCCGGTCAGGCACGCTTTGGAAAGCCGACGTGGCGCTGCCGTCGGCAAGATCCAGCCGGCTGATGCCGCCTTCGCGGGACAGCCACGCCTGCTGGCGTTTCTGGTCAAACGCAATGTTGACGACCGCGCCCAGATCTTCGCCGCTTTCAAGTGGTGTGACCTCGCCGGTCACAGGGTCAAGCCGTGTGACGCCCACGCTGCCGCCCAGCCACAATGAATCATCCGGCGCGCGCGCCAGCGTGTGCAGATCTTCGTGAACGCGTGTGTCTTCAGTGCGGAAACGACGCGCGTGGTGGCCATCCCAGCGGTACAAGCCGCCGGCACTGGCTATCCAGATCAGTCCGCGCTTGTCTTCGGAAACGGCGAGAACCGGGCCGACGGGCAGGCCGTGCTCGGTGCTGACGTGGCGAAACGTCACGGTCTCCAACTGATGCCAGCGGGGCACTTTTTCCAGTGCCTGACAGGGCGTGCTGGTCAACAGGAGCGCAAGATACCCGATCGCAGTGCCGAGAATGGCGAATCGAGCGATACTGGCCAGGAGGATCATTCGGGCAATGTGCCTTGGTACTGGATGGGTGGTCGTGTGACTATAGGACAATATAACCATCTTGCAGCTTCGTTGGCGCAATTATCCCTGTCCTTTGTGGCAGGTGATCAAGATAGGCCGTTCGTGCGATGAACGTGGGTGGATCCGCCGTGTAGAACGCGGCTGCAGTTTTCCTGAGTAGCTTGACGATGAGGCCGGG